>NZ_LRRB01000073.1 GCF_001646865.1 Aldersonia kunmingensis
AAATCTGTGCAGCCACGCTGAGTTGGGGCGTCAATCCGCGGCGCCGGGTGATGTATACGTGGTCATAGGTATCCGACGATGCCCGTCGCACCCTTCCCGTCGCGGCGCATAGGGTTCGGCATGCCCGAGGGTGTGCGGTCCGACAGGAAGTGTGCGACGAGGTGGCACTTAGCGGGTGTGCAGTGCTCCGTCGCCAGAAACCCGATCGCGGGAAGAGATGATCCACCCTCCCGGCGCCGTGCCAGTATGAAAGTTGGGCACGGCGATCCACCGGACCGGCCGGGGCGCTGATGCCGGAGATGCCATGGGCAGTGAACGGCGACGGGCGTTAATTGCGGGGGGACTTCTGGTCCTCCTCGCGCTGGCCGCGCTCGCCCTGGGTGGGACCCTCCCCGAATACACGCCACCGCGCCCGCGATCGCCGCAGACCGGGCCCGCGGGGGCGATCGTTGTCCTCGTCCTGGCGGTAATTGCGCTCGCAATCCTCCTGTTCGGACTGATTGCCGCACTGCGTCGTGGTGCGCCCGCCGCGACGACGGGGGATGTGTCGGGTGGCAGGGAAATCGAGATTGGGCGGCCCACCCGGCGACAGATCGTGATTGCCGTGGTGGTTGTGCTTGCGGTACTCGGGTTGTTCGTGGCGCTCGGCGCGATCCGGGCCGGCGAGCCTTCGCAGACGGATCAACAGCGGACAACCCCGTCGAGCGACGACGATGCGTCGGGTGGCGAGGCCGCCGCGGACGAGTCGCAGGCGGCTGAGCCGCCCACTGACGACAACATTCTCGATGTGGTCGCACTCGCCGGTGTGGCAGTAGTCGCGGTGTCGCTCGTCGGTGTGGCGGTGCTGGCCGCACGGTCTCGCCCCGAGGTGGTTGTCGGAGAGCAGGCATCGCGCACATCGGCTGCCGAATCCTCGGCGACTGTGTCCGAGTCGTTGGCCCGCGCGGCGGAGCTCGGCCTCGCCGAGATGGCCGACCCGGGTCGCGATCCGCGAGAGGCGATCATCGCCTGTTACGCGGCCATGGAGAGCGCGCTCGCGGATGCGCCGGACGTCGCGCCACGGGCATCGGATACGCCGTCTGAAGTGCTCGAGCGTGCGGTCGGACACGGTGTGCTGCGGACGGGCGCGGCCGCCGAGTTGGTTGAGCTGTTCACCGAGGCACGGTTCAGCCCGCACCGGATGGGTGAGGCCGATCGTGCGTCGGCGACGCGTCAGCTTCGCGCGGTGCTCGATGATGTGCGGGCGGTGCAGAACCCATGATTCGGATCGTTGCCGTCGGTGTCCTGGTGCTCGTGCTGGTGGAGATCGTGGTGGTGGGTGGCCCCGCGCGCGAGTGGGTATTTGTTGCCGGCGCGTTGGTGCTCGCGGTTGTCCTCGCTGTGCTGCGCGTCGGCGTGGGGTCGGGCGGCGCGCCGGCCACGGGTGTTGCACCGGATCCGACACCGGACGAGGCGATGGAACGCTGGCGCGACCGCACCCGCATGCAGTTGGCCTGGGCCGACGGCACGCGCGGAGATTGGGACCGGCACCTGCGGCCGATGCTCGCACGCGACTTCCAACTCGCACTGGGACGGCGCTTCGACACCGCGGGTCCGTCCGGCGCGAACAGCTTGAAAACCGCCGGAACCATGATGTTCGGCGACGAGCTGTGGCAGTGGGTTGACCCGTCAGCCATCGCTTCGGAGGACCGCGATCGGCCAGGGCCGGGTCGAGAAGTGTTGGAGGACATCCTCGTTCGTCTGGAACACATGTGAGGGACCGATGACCACACCGCTCGATGTATCCACTGCGCGCGCCGACGCAGTGCTCGCGGAGATCGGGCACGTCGTCGTGGGCAAAGAGCAGTCGTTGCGGCTGATCCTGGTCGCCATGCTCGCGGGCGGCCACGTGCTGATCGAGGATCTGCCCGGCCTCGGCAAGACACTCATCGCGCGCTCGTTCGCCGCTGCGCTCGGACTCGACTTCGCCCGTGTGCAGTTCACACCGGACCTACTGCCGGCCGATCTGCTCGGTTCGATGATCTATGACATGAGGTCGAGCCACTTCGAGTTCCGGTCCGGCCCGATCTTCACCAACCTGCTGCTCGCGGACGAGATCAACCGGACGCCACCGAAGACTCAGGCCGCGCTGCTCGAGGCGATGGCGGAATCGCAGGTCAGCATCGACGGCGAAACCCGGCCGCTGCCCGACCCCTTTGTCGTGCTCGCTACCGACAATCCAATCGAATACGAGGGGACCTATCCGCTGCCGGAGGCACAGCTCGACCGTTTCACGATCCGGTTGCGCCTCGGCTACCTGGCGGAATCGGATGAGCGAGAGATGTTGCGCCGCAGGCTTGACCGTGGCGCGCGGGCACCCGCTGTCGACCAGGTCGTGGATGGCACCGACTTCCTTGCGATGCGGGAATCGGTCGAACAGGTCTCGGTGCACGCCGATGTGCTGGCGTACATCGTCGCGCTGGCAGCGGCCACGCGGTCGCATCCACAGGTTGAGGTTGGGGCCAGCCCGCGCGCTGAACTGGACCTGATGCAGCTCACCCGCGCCCGCGCGATGCTCGCCGGGCGGGACTACGTCATCCCGGAGGATGTGAAAGCGCTTGCGGTTCCGGCGATCGCGCACCGGATCAGCCTGCGGCCCGAGATGTGGGTGCGCCGGATCCAGGGCTCGGATGTGGTGAGTGAGTTGTTGCACCGACTTCCGGTGCCGCGGGCCGGACGATGAGCACAACGACGCTGGAGCACATGGCCGGTGTGGTCGGCGAACTGCATTGGCGCCCATCCCCGCTCTCTCGCGCACTGGCAACCAGTGGCGCGGTCTCGTTGGCTGTGGCGATCGCGCTTACCCGGGCCGATCTGCTGGTCTTCGCCGCGCCACTGCTCGGCGTGCTCGCCGCTGGACTGTGGCAGCGCGGCAGTGGGACCGTCCGCGCGCACGGCGATCCGGAGGTCGTGCGCTGCTTCGAGTCCGAGACCATGCGACTGCGCATCGGCGCGAACCCGGTGGCCGGTCTGAGGACGGTGCGCATCCGGCCCGAACCGACCAGCGGGCTCGAATTCGCCGATGGATACGAAGATGGCTGGCGGACAAATGAATTCGAACTAAGCCTGTGTGCGCGACGTTGGGGGAACTATCCGGTGGGCGTGCGGGTCGAGGGCAGTGCGCCATCCGGCCTGCTGGTTGGCGATATCGTGCTGCCGGTCGCCACGGCGCTGGTGTATCCGTTGGTGAGCCCGCGCCGCACAGGATTGCCCGAGGTCGAACTTCCGGACCGGCTCGGCACCCACCTCACCCGGCGGCTCGGCCCCGGCACCGAATACGCCGACATCCGGGTGTGGGTGCCCGGGGACCAGTTGCGTTCGGTGAACTGGCCGGTGAGTGCGCGCCGCGGCCGACTGCACGTCACCGAGCGGCTGACAGATCGCGCGGCCGACGTCGTTGCGGTGGTGGACACCTATCCGCAGCCAACCGGCCCGGCGACCGAGGCACTCGACCGAGCCGTGCGCGGGGCCGTGCAGGTGGTGCAGACCGCGTTGCAGGAGGGTGACCGGGCCGGGGTGGTTTCGCTCGGCCGGCCGATTCGTTGGCTCTCACCGGATATCGGCCGCCGCCAGTTCTACCGCGTGCTCGACGCCGTGCTTGCGTCCGCGGACACCGGCACCGCGACGGGCACGCTTGCGCCGCGGTTCGCGGTCCCGCCCGGTGCCGTAGTCATCGCCTTCTCGACGTTGCTCGACACCCAGTTCGCGCTCGCGCTGATCGAACTGCGCCGCCGCGGGCACAAGGTGGTCGCCGTCGACGTCCTGGCAGGGACGCCGTTCGACCCCGATCCGGAACCGATCCTCGCCCATCTGTGGCGGCTCGAACGCAGCGGGATGCGCCGCGATCTCGGGGTGGTCGGGGTGGATGTCGTTGCATGGGCGGGGGAGACCGAGCTCGACGCCGTCATGCGGATGGTGACGGGCCGTGCAGCGAGGCCGCACCGGCGGAGCCCGCGGAGCCGGCGGTGAACAGGCGATGAGAGCTGTTGCGGCAGGCGCTGGTTTGCTCATGATCGCGGCGACCGGGGTCGGCTTGACCGACTGGGCGCTGTGGCTGGTTTTGCCGGCCGCGGTGCTCGTACTCATCGGAGTGTTCGCGCGTCACTCCGCGACGGCCGCCGTGCTTGCCGCGCTCGGGTTGCTCGCGCTCGGGAACCCGTCGCTTGCTATGTCCGCGGCTGCCGGCCTGGCCGCCACCGCGTACCTATTGTCCGCGCACGCCGATCTACCTGCGGTGCAACCGATTACGGTCCTGGCCGTGGCGTCGGCGGCCGGGTTCGCCGCAGTCGCGGTACTCGCCGCGTCGATTCCACACGACCTTGCCTGGATTCCGCTCGTCGCCCCGGTGCTGGTGGCGCTGCTGTACGCGGGAGCCGTCCTTGCCGCACGCGGCGAGATCCCCGTGCGTCCCTGACCGATCAGCGGTTGCGGCGAAGACTGAGCCGGCGGCGCGGGCGTTCCGCGGATCGCGCGATGCGTGCCGCTTCGGCCGCGTCGACGATCTTGTCGCGGATGCGATTCCAGTCGGCGCCGCGGGCAAGCTCGGCCCGATCCACAGCCGACCAGCCCGCGCGGTCCACGTACTCCGGGCGACGTGAGCGCACCAGTTCGACGAGATCGGACTGAGCGCGGCGCGGCTGCCTCAACTTCCCGGCGTTGAGGTCCGCGACCAGATTCTCGGTGGTCTCGTGCGCGCAGGACTTGTTCGTCCCGATGAAGCCGCTCGGTCCGCGCTTCGCCCACCCGGTCACGTAGGTGCCCGGCACCGGCTCGTCGGCCGATCCCACTCGTCCCGCATCGTTGGGCACGATGCCCGACGCAGGGTCGTACGGAAGGTCTGCGACCGGCACCCCTCGATAGCCGATCGAGGTGAGCAACAGGCCGGTGTCGATCCGAACCGCGTTGTCCTGCACGTAATCCACTGAGGCGCCGTCGTCGGTGGAAGTGCCGGGAGCGAACTCGACGCCCGTCACCTTCTCCTCGCCGACCACTTCGGTGGGGGACAGCATGTAGCGCAGCACAACTCGCCGACGTCCCGAGGCCGGGGTCGAGGCATCCGGCAGCGCGGCGAGCGCGGACAGCTTGTGCCGCAAGGTGGATGAAACGATTCCTTCGCGGATTGCGGCCGCACTGTCCAGCATCGCGGACTCACGATCCACGACCACGTCGAAGTCCTCGTGGGCAAGCAGTCCGGTGAGTTCGGGCATGGTGAACGCCGACTGCGCGGGTCCACGACGGCCGATCACGACGATCTCCTCGACGCAGCTCTTGCGCAGCGTCGCGAGTGCATCACGGGTGATGTCCGTGCCGGCGAGCCGTTCGGGGTCGCTGGCGAGGATGCGGGCGACGTCGAATGCCACGTTGCCGTTGCCGACGATGACGACCCGCGGGCCGGACAAGTCGAATTCGCGGTGCACGTGATCGGGGTGGCCGTTGTACCAGCCGACGAACTCCGTCGCGGATGCCACACCGGGCAGATCCGCGCCGGGCACGTCGAGCCGTCGATCCGAGGACGCGCCGACCGCGTAGATGACGGCGTGGTGGTACGCGAGCAGTTCCTCGTGCGAGATGTGCTTGCCCACTTCGACATTGAGGAAGAACTCGAAGCCGTCCTCGCGCGAGATCTTGTCGAAGAGCTCGGTCACCTGCTTGGTGCGCTGGTGATCGGGTGCGACGCCGGAACGGGCCAGGCCGTACGGCACCGGCAGCCGGTCGAATACGTTCACCAGCGCGCCGGGCTGCTTGAGAATCTCGTCCGCCGCGTACATCGCGGCCGGTCCGGAACCGACGACCGCGACCCGCAGCGAGCCTTGATCAGTGCTCGCTGCGGTCACGTTCACCACCTGCGCCAGGATCGGGACCTCGTTCTGGCGCGTCTTGTAGAAGTCGGCGTTGAGCTCGATGAACGGCAGCTCCGACGGGTTTAGCTTGCCCTGCGGCTTGATCGCGTCCACCGGGCAGGCGGTCACGCAGGCCCCGCAGTCCACGCAGGTTTCCGGATCGATGTACAGCATCTCCGCGGTGGCGAAGTCCGGTTCATCGGGGGTCGGGTGGATGCAGTTCACCGGGCAGGCGAAGACGCACGAGGCGTCGCTGCAACAGGATTGAGTGACGACGTGAGGCATAAACAGGGGTCCTAGCTTGTGTCGCGCCGGATCAGCTGGCGAGCTTCATGGGCTCGCGCTCGGGCTCGCTGCGGAAGCGCGAGGCGCGGCCGTCGATCTTGAGTAGACGCCACAGCAACTTGGCGACCGGGTTCATCAGACCGATGTCCTCGCCGAGCATGCGCAGGTCACCGAAGTAGCTGCGCAGCGTGGCGCGCGACTCCTTGCTGTTCCAGAACAGGTCCTTCTTCACCGAGCGCGGGATGTCGAACTCGTCCCAGAACTCCGGCGGCGGCACCACGATCGCGTTGCACAGCACGCGAAGCACGATCGGGTACACGAGCGAGAGGACGAACCGCGCGAACGGGCCATGCTGCGGAACGCGCTGGCGCAGGAACTCGTGCGCGAACGATATGTGCCGCGCCTCTTCGGCGACGTGGATGCGCATCACGCCCTTGAGCGTCGGGTGGTAGTCACCGTCGGTGCGCAGGTAGCTCTTCTGGATGTGGTCGATCGGCTCCTCGCCGGCGAGCACGCCCATGAAGAAGACAGACGGAAGCGGGCGGGCGGCCAGCGGAATGAACGGTGCGAGCACGCGCAGGATCGGGCGGAGGCCACGGACGTTCACGCCGGTTCGGTTGACCAGTTCCTGGAACATCAGGGTGTGGTTGCACTCCTCGATGACCTCGTGGGTGCAGTAGCGGAATTCCGCGGAGTTATTGGGCAGCCGCGAGATGTGCTGCATGAAGCCGCCGATCAGGATCTGCTCGAACTGCAGACCGACCTTGGCGACGTTGGCCTGCCGGTACATTCCGACCGCGATCTTCTTGTCCTCGGGCAGCGCGCGGTACCAGGGGTGGGCGCCAACGGGATCGATCAACGGGAGAATCCAGCGGTGGTCGTTCTCTACCACGGCGAACTCGGGGGAGTCCCAGTCGATGTCCTTGTACGGGCTGAAGCTGCGGTGGAGGGAACCATCCGACAGGCGGTTCAGAAGCTCGTCGTATTCGGCATGCGCGTCCAGCGCAGCAGCCGAATCAGATGCGGAGGGCTTTTCGACGGTAGTCATCGGGGCGTCCTTCATGCTCCTCGTACGGCGATCCGGCCATACAACCCAACGGCCAGGATCCTGTAACTCGCCATAACTGTAACTGTCAGTTGCAGTTAAATCCAATACGAGTTCCATGAGTCGGCCGATTCGCGCAAAAATGCGTTCGTGCGCGCAAGATCTTGCGCGCACGAACGCACTTTGCATGCCCCGATCGGGTGTTACGGCAGAAGCTGATCCATGAAGGTGTTGCTATAGACGCGGTTCGGATCGAACTCGTTGAACACCGCGACTGCGGTGTCCCAGTTATCGGAGCCGGGCACACCCTCGCGGTAGCTGTTCGGCAGATCGTTGCTGATGATGGCGCCGTTGGTGTACGGCTTGGCGTCGGTGAACGCCCAACCCTTCGACCACTCGGGACGGAAGGCGTACTCGGAACCGGTGAAGTGCGAGCGCATCCACTGTTCCATCTCGCGGTAGAACGCGAACATGCCCTTGGTGCCGGGGACGCCGAGCACGTTCAGCCAGATCGCGGTGTCCCACTCGGGGTGGTCCTGGCGCGGGCGCACGGATGAGATGGTGGGCCCGCCCGCCGTTGCAACCTTGACGTCGCCCTGCTCGTCGAGTCCACAGCAACGGATTTCGACCGGACCGTTGAGCGGGTACTCGCCGAGGTCCCGGTAGTACTCGACACGGTCGTTGAACCACTCGGCGAATTCGTGGATGACCTTCCCGATGTTCTCACGCTTCGTGATGACAGCCCCGCCGCCCTCGGTCAGGCGCAAAGTGGAGGCCTTGATGTAGAACTGGACGTCCTTGGACCATCCCCAGATGTCCGCCGATTCGCTCGATTTGAGACCGGAGACGGTCTGGCTGTACATCAAGCTGCCGAATGTCGGAGCGGTAGTCGCGGAGCCACTGGTCACCCCACCGATCAGGTCGGCGGTGTTGTCGCCCAGATTGTCGGAGAACGGGTAGTTGTACGGCCCGGTTACTTCCCTGGATGCGGCCGGCTTGGTCGGCGCGACCGACCACACCTTCATCCACGGCTTCTCGGTGAAGGGGTACCAGATCGCCTCGGCGCCGCCATTTGCCTTGACGAAGCTCTCGAACGTGCGGCCCGATGCGCCCTTGGCTGCGAACAGTTCGGTCCACGGGATATCCGTGTAGCTCTGGCAACGCATCCGGAGGTTCGGTCCGGCCTGAAGGGTCACCGAGGTGATGAACGTGCGACCGAGGGCAGTCAGCAGAGGCTTGATCTTCGGGTCGCTACGCGTGAAGGTGCGCTCGGCGTACTCGGTGCCGTTCCACACCACCGCGGTGAGCGAGGTGACCAGGTTCGACAGCGAACCGTAGGTGTGTCCGTCGAGAGTGCTCTGCCCTTCGGCCGGCAGCGCCGCACCGTGTGCGTTGACGGCCAGGGCGCCGCCGATCGTGAGGACACCGGGGGCGGGCAGATTGGCGATGCCCAGGCCGTCGTTCTGCAGTGCGGTGGTGATGTCGTCGAGGGTGGCGCCGGCGCCGGCGGTGACGGTGGCCGGGGAACCGCCGTTGACGACCACACCGTTCAGGTGCTTTGTCGTGTCGACGAGGATGACCTTGGCGACTGAAGCGCCCTGGACGACAGTCAGCGGCGTCCAGCCGTGCATGGCACCGCGCGGACGCAGCGTGTAGCCGTTCGCGTGCGCCCAGTTCGTCAGGGTGACAACGTCATTTGCGTTCTTCGGCGTGGCGGTCCACACCGAGTCCAGCTGGATCTCCTTGGACCAGTTCTCGTACGCCTGCTGGGTCAGATCGATGCCGGACGGGAAGTTCGGGGGCTCGGGAAGTGTCGCACCGCCGGAGGATCCGGACGGCAGGGCGTAGACGGGGGTCCAGCCGCCCATCGCGGTTACAGCAAGGGCGCCTGCACCGGCGGCGAGGAATCCCCGCCGGGACAACCCGGCGGATTTTTTGGACACGGGCATGGGTGACTCCAGGGGTGTTGAAAATGGGAGAGTGGTACTGCGAGTGACCGTTGGAGTGGTCAGGTGTTCAACGGTGTTAGGCGAAGGTCAGCACGACATCGGCGAGTGCGGGTGCGTCGTCACGTTCCACCACGGTCGCGCCGATGATCAGGCGTCCTTCTTCGCGCCAGATCCGGATCCGCAGGGTCTCACCTGGGAAAACGACACCCGCAAAGCGTGCGCTGAAGCCGGTGACCCGGCGGGCGTCGCCGTCGAGTGCGGCATCCGTGGCGGTCCGGCAGACCGTGCCGTACGTGCACAGACCGTGCAGGATCGGCGCGGGGAAACCCGCGTTCTTCGCGAATTCGGGATCCGAGTGCAGCGGGTTGCGGTCACCGCACATGCGGTAGAGCAGGGCCTGCTGCGGCGCGATTTTGGTGGTGACCTCGACATCCGGGGCGCGATCGGGCAGCGCCACCGACTCGGACGGTCCGCGTTCGCCGCCGAAGCCGCCCTCGCCGCGGGCGAAGATCGACGAGCGTGCGGTCCATAGCGGCTGACCCTCGGAGTCGACGGTGACGAACTCCTGGACGATCACCGCCGCCTTGCCCTTGTCCCACACCTCGGCGATCCGACGGGTGGTGGTCGCCTTGCCCGATGGCGGCAGCGGACGATGCACGGTCACCGACTGGCTGCCGTGCACCACCTTCGCCAGGTCGATCTCCACACCGGGGAACGAAACCTTCGGCGGCTCGGTGTCGTGGAACGTCGCTGCGACCGTCGCGAACGTCGGCAGCACGTACGGATCCACGTCATCGAGGTAGCGCAGCTCGCGGGTATCGAGCGGGTTGGAGCCCGCGCCGACACCGAGGTTGTAGAGCTGCACGTCGGAGGTGTCCCACGAGAATTCCTGGGTGGGCAGCTCCGCGCCGATGGCGATGCTTGGGTCGATCGGCATCTCGCGTTCCTACTTTCCGGCGGCCACGGAGGTGGCGCCCTTGTGGTCCGCGATGTGGTGCGCGGCCAGGTATCCGAAGGTCATCGCGGGGCCAATGGTCGCGCCGGGGCCGGCGTAGGTGTGGCCCATGACCGGGATGCTGTTGTTACCGACGGCGTAGAGGCCCTCGATGATGGTGTCGTCCTCGCGCAGCACCTGCGCGGCAGCGTTGGTCTTCAGGCCGCCCTTGGTGCCGAGGTCGCCCGGAACCATCTTGATCGCGTAGAACGGGCCCTTCACCAGCGCAGCCAGGTTCGGGTTCGGCTTGTTCCACGGGTCGCCGTAGTAGTTGTCGTAGCCACTGTCGCCGCGGCCGAAGTCCTCGTCCTTACCGGTCTTCGCGAAGCCGTTGAAACGGGTGATGGTGGCCTCGAGCTCGTCCACCGGCAGGCCGGTCTTTTCGGCCAGCTCGGCGATGGTCGGCGCCGAAACGACGACACCCGACTCGAGCCACTTCTTCGGGAAACGCTGCTCGGGCTGTAGGCCGGCGAACATGTACCGGTCGCGGTAGCCCTGGTCCATGATCATCCAGGCCGGGACGTTCTCGCCCGGGCCCTCACCGATGCCGTACTCGCCGCCGTACATCCAGTGGACGGCCTCGACGTAGGGCAGCGCCTCGTTCATGAAGCGCTTGCCGCTCAGGTTGACCATGATGCCGCCGGGCAGCGAGCGCTCGGCGAGGCAGAACCACGGGCCGTTGGGCAGCGGGATGGTCGGGCCCCACCAGGCGTCGTCCATGAGCGCCACGGCGCCGCCGAGCTTCTGACCGGCCTGGATGCCGTCACCGGTGTTGGCCGCCGCGCCGACGGTCCACTCGGTGCCGATTGGTGCGCGCTGGTACTTCTTGCGCATCTCGTCGTTGTGCTCGAAGCCGCCGGCCGCGAGCACAACGCCGTAGCGGGCGCGGATGAGTTCCGGCTTGCCGTCGCGCAGCACGTTCACGCCGCGGACCACGCCGTCCTCGGTGAAGAGGTCGGTCATCGGGGTGTTGAGCAGGATCGGCACGTTGGCGTCCAGCAGACCCTTGCGCAGGCCGGCGATCAGGGCGCGGCCCATGCCGAGCAGGGCCTTGTTCGTGAGGCGGCCGTAGAACAGACGCGCACCGATGCGCATGCCCCGGAGCCAACCCTTGTAGGTCTGCTTGCGCAGGTTCAGCCAGCGGTAGTCGGCCTGGGTGACGACGACGTTCATCGGAGTCTTGCCGTAGGGCGGCTCGAGGTTCTTCAGTTCGGCGCCGAGCACCTTGCCGTTGAACGGCTTGGGCTCAACCGAGCGACCGCCGACGCGGCCACCGGGAGCCTCGGGGTAGTAGTCCGAGTAGTTCGGCACCCACGTGAGCTTCAGCGGCGTCTTGTCCAGCACGAAGTCGAGCATCTTGGGACCCTGCTCGAGGAAGGTGTCGATCAGGTCGGCGGGCGCGTGCTCGCCGATGATCGAGTGCAGGTACGTCCGGGCCGCTTCCGGGGTGTCCTTCACGCCGTCCTTCTTCAAGGCCGGGTTGTTCGGGATCCAGACGCCGCCACCCGAGCGGGCCGTGGACCCGCCGAAGTGCGCTGCCTTCTCGATGATGACCACACTGAGGCCCCGATCGGCCGCGGTCAGGGCGGCGGTCATACCACCGCCGCCGCTTCCGACCACGACGATGTCATATTGCTGCTCGCTCATGTAGAACACGTTATAGAAAAGAGTGCCCGCTGGTCCAATCTTTCCTGACAGGAACTTTTGACCGATACTGGATCGGTTATGGCAACGTGTTCCAATGTAGGCAGGTTTGGCGGGAATGAGCCGCGGGTTTCCGCGGAGAAGGGGAAGTGATGCTTTCCGACGATGTGAGGGCCGATCTGGCCGAGCGGCTCGCGGTCGCTGAGCGTGATCGCGTCCCGATCGAGCCGCTGACCAATCACTACGCCGACATCGACGTTGTCGACGCCTACGAGATCCAGCTGCTCAACATCCGTCAGCGGCTGGCGTCCGGCGCCAAGGTGGTGGGCCACAAGGTGGGCCTGTCCTCGCTGGCGATGCAGCAGATGATGGGCGTCGACGAGCCGGACTACGGCCACCTGCTCTCCGACATGGTGTGCACCGAGGAAGAGCCGGTCGATACCGCGCGCTACTGCTTCCCCCGGGTGGAGGTTGAGCTCGGTTTCATCCTGGGCGCAGACCTGCCCGGAGAGGACTGCACCGAGGAAGACGTGATCGCCGGCACCGTCGCGATCGCGCCTGCCATCGAGCTGATCGACAGCCGCATCCAGGACTGGAAAATCAAGCTCGCCGATACGATTTCGGACAACGCCTCGTCTGCCGGCTACGTGCTCGGCAAGCAGCGTGTAGCGCCCGGCGATCTCGACATCAAGGGCATCGACGCGGTGCTCACGCGCAATGGCGAGCGGATCGCGGAAGGCCGCAGCGACGCGGTGCTCGGCGATCCGGTGATCGCGGTTGCATGGCTCGCCCGCAAGGTTGCCAGCTTCGGAGTCCGGCTCAAGGCCGGCGATATCGTCCTGCCCGGGTCGTGCACCCGGGCCATCGACGCCCGCCCGGGCGACGATTTCCTCGCCGAGTTCGCCGGGCTCGGCTCGGTCTCGCTTCAGTTCAAGTAGGGAGTGGTTATGACCAAAGCTAAGGCCTCGGTGGCCATTGTCGGGTCGGGCAACATCAGCACCGACCTGCTGTACAAGCTGCAGCGTTCCGAGTTCCTCGAAGCGCGCTGGATGATCGGCATCGACCCGAACAGCGAGGGCCTCAAGCGCGCCGCGGGCATGGGCCTGGAGACGTCCGCAGAGGGTGTGGACTGGCTGCTTGCGCAGGACGAACTGCCCGACCTGGTGTTCGAGGCGACCTCGGCATACGTGCATCGCGACGCGGCGCCGAAGTACGCCGCGGCCGGAATCCGCGCGATCGACCTGACCCCCGCGGCTGTCGGTCCTGCCGTGGTGCCGCCCGCGAACCTGCGTGAGCACCTCGATGCGCCGAACGTCAACATGATCACCTGCGGTGGTCAGGCCACCATCCCGATCGTGCACGCGGTTTCGCGGGTCGTCGAGGTGCCCTACGCGGAGATCGTCGCGTCGGTGGCGTCGGAGTCGGCCGGTCCGGGTACGCGCGCGAACATCGATGAGTTCACCAAGACGACAAGCCGGGGCATCGAGGTGATCGGTGGCGCCGCGCGCGGCAAGGCGATCATCATCCTGAACCCCGCCGATCCGCCGATGATCATGCGCGACACCATCTTCTGCGCGATCCCCGAAGACGCCGATCGCGACGCGATCGCGGACTCGATCCATCGGATCGTCGCCGACATCCAGGAGTACGTGCCCGGATACCGGCTGCTCAACGACCCGCAGTTCGACGAGCCGAGCGTGGTCTCGGGTGGCTACGCCACGGTCACCACGTTCGTCGAGGTCGAGGGCGCGGGCGACTTCCTGCCGCCGTACGCCGGCAACCTCGACATCATGACGGCGGCCGCCACCAAGGTGGGCGAGGAAATCGCCCAGCAGCTTCTCAGCGTGAGGGTGTGATTCACCAATGTCTCTGATCGACAGCTCAATTCATTTCGACTCGTCTTGGGACATCCGGGTCACCGATACCTCGCTGCGCGACGGCTCGCACCACAAGCGTCACCAGTTCACCGGTGACGAGGTCCGGGCAATCGTTGCGGCGCTGGACCTTTCGGGTGTTCCGGTCATCGAGGTCACCCACGGTGACGGCCTCGGCGGCTCCTCGTTCAACTACGGCTTCTCCAAGACGCCGGAGCAGGAGCTCATCAAGATCGCGGTGGACACCGCGCAGCAGGCGAAGATCGCCTTCCTGATGCTGCCCGGCCTCGGCACCAAGGAAGACATCATCGAGGCGCAGGACAACGGCGCGTCGATCTGCCGGATCGCCACGCACTGCACCGAGGCCGATGTCTCGATCCAGCACTTCGGGCTCGCCCGCGAGCGCGGCCTCGAGACCGTCGGCTTCCTGATGATGGCGCACACCGTCAGCCCGGAGAAGCTGGCCAAGCAGGCCCGCATCATGGCCGACGCGGGTTGCCAGTGTGTCTACGTCGTCGACTCGGCCGGTGCGCTCGTGCTCGAGCAGGTCGCGGATCGTGTATCCGCGCTGGTGGACGAACTCGGCCACGACGCGCAGGTCGGCTTCCACGGTCACGAGAACCTCGGACTCGGTGTCGCCAACTCGATCGAGGCGGTCCGCGCGGGCGCCAAGCAGATCGACGGCAGCACCCGGCGTTTCGGCGCGGGCGCGGGCAACGCGCCGGTCGAGGCGTTCGTCGGCGTGTGCGACAAGATCGGCGTCAAGACCGGCATCGACTTCTTCAAGATCGCCGATGCGGCAGAGGATGTCGTTCGTCCGGCGATGCCGGCCGAGACCCTGCTCGATCGCTCCGCCCTGATGATGGGATACGCGGGCGTGTACTCGAGCTTCCTCAAGCACGCCGAGCGGCAGGCCGAGCGCTACGGCGTCTCCGCCTCCGAGATGCTCGTGCGCGCCGGCAAGCGCAAGCTCGTCGGTGGCCAGGAGGATCAGCTCATCGACATCGCGCTCGAGTTGGTGCGGGAGAAGGCTGACGCCGCGAGCTGATCGCAGCTGAACGAGAAACCGCGGTGGACACCATTGTCCACCGCGGTTTCGTCTGTCCGGAGCAGTTTCCGGGAGGTGCGGTTTTCGGTCCGTAGACCCCAGCGTCTCGGTGCGCCGTTCTCGGGCCGTTCACCCCTCGCCGTAGTAGTGCTCGGGGCGCCGCTCTCGGGCCCGTTCACCCACCGCCGCACACTTCCTGTTGTCCCGCACAGGTTTCCGCATGCCGGGGCGTGTGCGAGAGCTCAGGAAGTGTGCGGCGAGGAGGCAGTGCTACTTCAGTGCAGTGCTACATGACCCGCAGTGCGGGGTCGGGTCAGTGCGCGACCGGGCAGCGCGCCGCGTCGGCGTTCACGCCGTACTCGACCTCGAACCGCTTGACGCCGTTGATCCAGCCGGACTGCAGCCGGGTTGCATCGCCGAGCTTGGACACGTCCGGAATCACGTCCGCGATCGCATCGAAGATCAGCCCGAGCTCGAGCCGGGCGAGGTTCGCGCCGAGGCAGTAGTGCGCGCCGGTGCCGCCGAAGGACAAGTGCGGGTTCGGGTCTCGCAGGATATTGAACTCGTGCGGATTCTCGAACACCTCCTCGTCGTAGTTCGCCGAGCCGTACAGCATGACTACGCGCTGACCCGCCGCGATCGCGGTGTCGCCAACCACGGTGTCCACGAGCGCGGTGCGCTGCTGACAGATCAGCGGCGTCGTGTACCGGATGATCTCGTCGGCGGCGGTGGCCGGACGCTCGTTGCGGAACAGCTCCCACTGGTCGGGGTGCTCCATGAACGCCATCATGCCCAGCGTCGTTGCGTTGCGGGTGGTCTCGTTGCCGGCCACCGCGAGCATGATGACGAAGAAGCCGAACTGCTCGGGCGTGAGCAGTTCGCCGTTCATGTCGGCGTGCACCAGCGTCGAGATTAGGTCGCCGACCGGCTCCTTGCGGCGCTGCTCGGCGAGTTCGTATGCGTAGCCGAGGATCTGGGCGGTAGCCATGCGGGCTTGGCCCTCGGTGTCCTCGTCGTCGTAGCCCGTCATCTGGTTGGACCATTCGAGCAGCTGTGCGCGCTGATCCTCCGGCACGCCGATCAGCTCTGAGATTGCGTGCATGGGCAGCTCGGTCGCGATCTGCGAGACGAAGTCGCCGCTCCCGTTCGCCGCCGCGTTCGCACAGATCTCGGCGGCCTTGGCGCGCAGGCCTTCTCGCATTGACTCGACGCCGCGCGGGGTGAACATCTTCGACACCAGGCGACGCAGCTGCGTGTGCTCGGGAGCGTCCTTGTTGATCAGAACGTTCTTGGTGAGCTCGAACTCCTCGGGGGAGATGCCCTCCTCGTGGCGCGGGATCGCACCCAACACGTTGCTGGAGAACACATCCGAGCGCTTGGAGATGTCACGGACGTCCGCGTGCTTCGAGATAACCCAGAAGCCGTCGTCGGCGAAGCCGCCGACCCCGGGCTCCTTGGCGTTCCACCAGATCGGAGCGCACCGGCGCAGCTCGGCGTATTCGGCGAACGGCATGCGCTCGCCGTACATGACGGGATCGGTGACATCGAATCCCACCGGCAGCGTCAGTTCGGTCATCGGGTCTTCCTTACTCGCAGATCACAACTGGGATCTGCCGATCGGTCCAGGACTGGTACTTGTCGAAGTCGGAGTACATCGCGACGAGCTTCGGCCACAGCGCGGCCCGCTCCTCGTCAGTGGCGACACGAGCCGTCATTTGCCGGATGTTCGACTTGATTTGCACGGTGACATTCGGGTTGGACCGAATGTTGTAGAACCATGCGGGGTTCTTGGGCAAGCCGCCCTGCGAGGCGACCACGACGACGCGCGGGCCGTCCTCGATGTACAACAGTGGGCTGATGCGCTCTTCGCCGGATTTCCGGCCGATCGAGGTCAGCAGCAGTACCGGAATGCCCCACGGGAATGCGGCGCCGACGCGCCACTTGCTGCCGATGCGGCCGCCCGTGGCGCGGTACAGGCGGGTGTTCACCTGCGACATGATCTTGATGATCTTGCCCGTCATGGGTGAGTCGAGACCCTTGGGTGCATCTGTGCTGGTCATGCTGGCCTTTCGTGTTGCGATATCAGGCGAGGATCATCCGAGCGGACTTCTCAATCCGATCGGCGATCTGGGTGTATGACTCATACCCCATGCCCGCGCGCACGAGTGCACCCGCGTAGAGCAGTTCGAGAGCTTCGATGGTGTCCGTGTCGGCGTTCTCGCCGAGGGCGTCGCTGATCCGGTTGCGGATCTCGAGGCCGATGCGGACGCGCAGATGATCGACATCCGGATCGCGGCCGAGTAGGGCGCTGGTCACTGCGCCCGCGAGTTCGGACTCGTCCGCCACGAGCAGCGCGATGTGGCGCAGCACTGCAATGGCACGCTCGGCCGGATCGGTGGCCTCGAGTTCCGGCTGCGGGGTTCCCGCGAGCCGCCGCCAGAACACCTCGGCGACGAGATGTTCCTTCGAGGAGAAGTAGGTGTACGCGGTAGCGGGCGCGACACCGGCGCGCGAGGCCACCATGCGTACGGTCAGTCCGGCGAAGCCCTCGGCGCTGAGCACCTCGACAGCGGCGCGCGTCAGCCGGTCCACCGTGTCGGCCTGCTTCTCGGTCAGGCGACGCCGGGTGGACTCCAGATTCACGGAACTAGACACATGTCTGGACGCTACTATAACCAGGTATCCGGGGCAACACTGCCACGCCGTTTGAGCCGGTCTGGCCTCGTTTTCTGCGGGCCGATAGATTCCACCGTATGACGCACCCCGGCGCTACCGTTTCGGCGCGCACCGCCCACCTCTTCCAGCTTGCCGAGTCCACGATCGGATTCCTGCCTCAGGACGAGGGTTTCGCGCTGTACCAGGCAGCGGTGGCGGCGCTGGGCGCCGCCGATCGTGGTGAGGACGCCGGCGAGCGCACGGCCGTGGAGATCGGGACCTACTGCGGCAAGTCCACCGTGCTGCTCGGCGCGGCCGCGGAGGAGAGCGACGGCGTGATCTACACCGTCGATCATCACGGCGGCTCCGAGGAGCACCAGCCGGGCTGGGAGTACCACGACACCTCGCTCGTCGACCCGGTCACCGGTCGCTTCGACACCCTGCTGAAGTTCCGGCACGCGATCGTCGGTGCCGACCTCACAGAGCGCGTGGTCGCGCTCGTCGGACGATCGCGCATCGTCGCCAAGGTGTGGCGCGCGCCCATCGATTTCCTTTTCATCGATGGCGGGCACACCGACGAGGCAGCGCAGGCCGATTTCAATGGCTGGGCCAAGTGGGTCCGCAACGGCGGCACCCTCGCCATTCACGATGTGTTCCCGGACCCGAACGATGGCGGCCAGGCGCCCTACCGCATCTACCGGCGCGCGCTGGACAGCGGGAAGTTCCGCGAGGAGTCGGTCACAAGTTCGCTGCGCGTGCTTGTGCGTATCGACGGCAACGCGGGCGACGAGATCGACTGAACCGGTTCACTTACGGGTGCGAATCTTGTTCGTGGGTGCGAAGTTTTGGCCCCGGGAACAAGATTCACACCCGTTTGAAACTCAGCGCTGGGTGACGCACTCGCAGTCGTAGCTGCCTTCCAGCCCGAGGGGCAGGTGTTCGCCGCGGAAGATGCCGTTGCCCGGCGTGGTGCGCGACAGGGCATCGGCGGCCAGCACCACCGCCGCACCGGTCCAGGTGGTCCGTTCCTCGGGCCAGCGCTTGCCATCGGCGAATACCAGCCCGGTCCAGTAGGAACCGTCCGCCTCGCGTAGGTGCTGCATGGCCGCGAACTGCTCGTGCGCGGCACGAGGCCGGGCGAGGGTGTCCAGCGCGAGCACCAACTCACAGGTCTCGGCACCGGTCACCCAGGGGCGATCGCTCACGCAACGGATGCCGAGGCCGTCGACAACGTAATCGTCCCAACCCAATTCGATGCGGTGGTGCGCCTTTGTGCCGCGCAGTGCGCCGCCGAGGATGGGGTAGTACCAGTCCATCGAGTAGCGCATCTTCTCGCTGAACTCTTCGGGATGATCGGCAATCGCATGCCGGAGTCGTCCGACCGCGACCTCCCATTCGGGCTGTGGATCGTCGACGTGCGCGGCGATCGCGAGCGCGCACCGCAGCGCTTGGTGAATGCTCGAGCATCCGGTGAGCAGTGCTTCGGTGAAGTCGCCCTTGGGGGTTCGCGCCCAGCCGATGGTGCCGGAGGCGTTCTGAAGGTCTAGCACGAAATCGATAGCGCGCTGCACGACCGGCCACATCCGGTCGATAAAGCGATCGTCACCGGTGATCAGGTAGTGGTGCCACACGCCGACGGCGATGTACGCGCAGAAGTTGGTGTCCGAATGCGGGTCTTCCACCACGCCATTGCGGAACTGCAGCGGCCAGGAGCCATCCGGGCGTTGCGTACTCCGCGACCATTCGTAGGCGCCCTCGGCGGCATCGATGAGACCGGTGACGGACAGCGCCATCGCGTTCTCGATGTGGTCCCACGGGTCGGTGTGGCCACCGGTGAACCATGGGATGGCGCCGCTGGATTCCTGCTCGGCCGCAATGGCACGGCCGGTGGCGGCGCAATCCTCAGGAGAGAGCACTCCCGTGACACCGGGAATCTCGCACCGACGCAACGGCTTACACCGGCTTCCGGAAGTACAGGGCGACGCTCTTCCCGACGAGCGGGTTGAGCAGCGATTCGGCCGTGCGGGTCACGCGCGGTGCGGAGAGCATGTCCCACACCAGCAGCTTGTGGTAGCCCTTCACGAGCGGGTGCTCGTTGCGCTCCACGCCCACAGCGCATTTGATCCACCAGTACGGCGCGTGCAGCGCGTGCGCGTGGTGACTGTGCGTGAATTCGACGCCGTTCGCGAGAACCTTGTTCTTCAGCTCGTCGGCCTTGTAGATGCGGATGTGCCCGCCCTCGTTGGCGTGGTAGGAGTCGGAGAGCATCCAGCAGACCTTCTCGGGCAGCCAGCGCGGGACGGTGACGGCAAGCCGGCCGCCGGGCTTGAGTACGCGGACCAACTCGGAGATCGCCTGCTCATCGGCGGGCACGTGCTCGAGAATTTCGGAGGCGACCACGCAGTCGAACTCGCCGTCGGCGAACGGGAGCGCAAGCGCGTCACCGGCCACCGTCTTGGCGTTCGCGCCGGCAGGCACCTCGTCGGCCTTGGCCATGGCGTCGAACATCTCTGCGACCCCGGCGAGGTCATCCACGTTCTGATCGAAGGCCACGATGTCGGCGCCGCGACGGTACGCCTCGAAGGAGTGCCGGCCTGCGCCGCAACCCACGTCGATCATCCGGGTGCCGGCACCGATACCGAGCCGGTCGAAATCCACCGTCAGCATGACGGGTTTGCCTCCTTCACGGCCGAGATGGCCGCCTCGTATACCGCAACAGTCTGTGCGGCAACAGAACTCCAACTGAACCGCTCCAGCGCCCGCTTGCGGCCTGCAACGCCAAGCGCTGCAACGCGATCCGGGTTGTCGAGCAGTTCGCCAATGACCTTCATGAGTGTTTCCACGTCGCCCGGCGGAACCAGGATAGCGGCCTCGCCGTCGGTGCCGACAACCTCGGGGATCGCGCCCGCGCGGCTGGCGACCAATGCGGTGCCGCTTGCCATGAACTCCACGGCGGGCAGCGAGAAACCCTCGTAAAGCGAAGGGATGCAGGCGATTTCGGCGGACGCGATAAGCGCGGCGAGCTCCTCGTCGGACAGGCCGGACGAGGTGTGCACGACATCGCCGATCGCGAGTTCGTCGATCAGCTTGCGGGTCGGTCCTTCCGGGTCGAGCTTGGTGACCAGCTGCAGTTCGACATCGTGCTCGATGCGCAGCTTCGAGACTGCCTGCAGCAGATTGTTGACGCCCTTGAGGGGGACGTCCGCGCTGGCGATCGCGACGATGCGGCCCTTCTTGCGCGGCGCGTTCCCGGGTGCGAACAACTCGGTATCGACACCGAGCGGCACTACATCGAGCTGGCCGGGCCGAACGCCGAAGTCCGTGCCAATGTCGGTTGCCGAGGTGCTCGACACGGTGAGCAGGTGCGGGAGCTTCTGCGCGACCTTGCGCTGCATGCGCAGGAATCCGTACCAGCGCGCGGTGGCCGGCTTGCGCCACCACTTCGCGGCCGCCAGGTCGACGGTGCGGTCCCGGGTGATCGGGTGGTGCACGGTGGCGACCACCGGCATCCCGGTCTTCGCGATATCGAGCAGGCCGTAGCCGAGGCACTGGTTGTCGTGCACCACGTCGAAGTCATCGGCGCGCCCGCGCAGAATCCGGGCCATGCGCTTGCTGAACGTCAGCGGCTCGGGGAAGCCCGCTGTCCACATGGTGAGCACCTCGCGCGCGTCGATCAGGTCCCGGATCTCGCTCGGATGCGGCGTGCGGAACGGGTCGGGCTCGCGGTACAGGTCCAGACTCGGGACCTTGGTGAGTTTGACCCGCGGGTCGAGGTCCTCCGGATAGGGCTGCCCGGAGAAGACCTCGACCTCATGACCGAGTTCGGCCAGGCCACGGCTCAAATAGCGAACGTAGACGCCCTGTCCGCCACAGTGAGGCTTGCTCCGGTAGGAAAGCAGGGCAATACGCACGCTTGGCTCATTTCGCCCCGGTCTACGGACGCCGGGAGGTCGGGTGACAGGTCTTGCACGAGGGTGCTGCCGGCTTATGTGACCGGCAGCACCGTTGACGTCATGCTAATAGACCGGTGTCCAGGTTGCGCAGCTTGCCTGCAAGCCGATCAAGGTAGGCGACAACCTCTTCTTCGGACTTATCGGGCAGGCCGTAGAGCACGTCGGTTACGCCGAGTTCGGTGAACTGTGCCAGGCGCTCGGCGTCCGGCTTGAATTCGAGCACGACGATCCGGGGCAGGCCCTCCCGGCCGGCTTCCTTCCAGATCTTGTGCAGCAGCTGCACACGCTCGGCAATGTCCTGCTCGCCCGGCGTGGTGATCCAGCCGTCCGCGTACTTGGAGATCCAGTTGAAGTTGCGCTCGTTGCCCGCCGCGCCGATCAGGATCGGCACTCGCGGCTGCGAGACGGTCTTGGGCCACGCCCAGCTCGGCCCGAACTTCACGAACTCGCCGTCGTAGCTGGCTTCCTCGTCCGACCACAGCGACTCCATGGCCTGCAGGGTCTCCCGCAGCACGGTGCGCCGCTTGCCTGCCGGCACGTTGTGGTCGGCGAGCTCGTCGGTGTTCCAGCCGAAACCGGCGCCGAGCACCACGCGGCCACCGGAGAGGTGGTCGAGCGAGGCGATCGTCTTGGCCAGCGTGATCGGGTCGCTCTCAACCGGCAGCGCGACCGCGGTGGCCAGCTCGATCCGCTCGGTGACCGAGGCCGCCGTGGCGAGCGCGACCCACGGGTCGAGGGTGCGCATGTAGCGGTCGTCCGGCAGGGTCTCGTCGCCGGTCTGCGGGTGTGCCGCCTCCCGCTTGACCGGGATGTGGGTGTGCTCGGGCACGTAGAACGAGTGGAAGCCCCGTTCCTCGGCGGCCTTCGCGGCGGCCGCGGGCGCGATGCCGCGGTCGCTGGTGAACAGGACGATGCCTGCCTTCATAGCTCTTGCTCCTTTGTCGGTCAGTTCGTCTCGGTGGCGGGGGTTCGGGTGGCCGCGCTGATGCCGGCCCGGCGGCCGTAGAAGCTGCCGTCTCCCAGCGAAGTGCCGCTGGCGTAGCCGCCCGCGCACACTCCCGACGTGCAACGCCCGGCCGCGAACAGGCCGGGGATCGGATCGCCTGCGATGTCGAGCACAGCCGAATCGAGGTCGGTACGCAACCCGCCGAGCGTGAAGCCCGCGGTGCAGTTGCGGAGGTCGAACGCTGCGATCCCCGAACCGATCGGCTTGACCCACTCCGGCTTCTTGCCGAACAGCGGATCCTCGCCCTTGGCGGCGTGGTGGTTGTAGATCTCGACCGTGGTCTGCAGGGACTTCTCCGGCAGGCCCATCTCGGCTTCGAGCTCCTCGACGGTTTCGCACACCCACTTGGGCTGGGTCCGGAAGAACGGCGTGGACGTCTCGGTGGCCATGGCCGCCTCGTACGCCTCCTCGTCGATGAGCAGGTACGACTGGTTCTCCTGATGGAACAGCGTCAGCTGTCCGATCCGGCCGGGGTAGGTGTCCTCCGGGACGTACCGCTGGCCGCGGCCGTTGACGAGGATGCCGCGGGCCATCATCTGCGGGTCGCCGAAGAACGCGACCTCCGTCGCGTCCATGTGCGCGACATCGGCGCCGAGGGCCTGCGCGATGAGGATCGCCCGGCCGTCGTGCTCCTCGATCGCGGCACCGGGCCGGCCGATCAGGCGAGGAGCGTTCGACTCGATCATCTTGTTGTTGTAGGCGAAGCTGCCCATCGCGAGCACCACGCCGTTGCGCGCACGGATAGCGAACTCGTCGCCGTACTTCTTGGTGATCAGGCCGACCACACGCCCGCTGTCGTCCACGACGAGGCGCTGCACCCGGACGTCGTATTCGGCTCGGACACCAAGCTTTTCGGCAGTCTCGACGAGCGGCTGCATGAGCATGAAGCCGCCGCCCTTTTCGCCGGTTCGCTTGTGCAGCATCTGCGGAACGTGCCCGCGCGGCGCCGGGGTGGCGATGGTGTTGAACGGCGCAGCGTTCTCGCCGCCGGAGTACATCAGGCCCTCGTCGTGCGGCGGCTCCCAGCCGGGCTCGCCCCAGAAGGCCTCCTTGAACGGCACGCCG
>NZ_LRRB01000026.1 GCF_001646865.1 Aldersonia kunmingensis
ACGCGAGGCCGAATCGGCTTTCGGTGACCCGACGGTATTCCTGGAGCAGGCCGTGGTGGATCCGCGGCACATCGAGGTGCAGATCCTCGCCGACACCCAGGGCAACGTCATCCACCTGTTCGAGCGTGACTGCTCGGTGCAGCGGCGCCACCAGAAGGTGATCGAGCTCGCGCCCGCGCCGAACCTGGATCCAGCACTGCGCGACCGGATCTGCGCGGACGCCGTGGCCTTCGCGAAGCAGATCGGCTACACATGCGCCGGCACCGTGGAGTTCCTGCTCGACAAGCGCGGCAACCACGTCTTCATCGAGATGAACCCGCGAATCCAGGTCGAGCACACCGTGACCGAGGAAGTCACGGATGTCGACCTCGTCCAGTCGCAGCTGCGCATCGCGGCCGGTGAATCACTGGAAGACCTTGGCCTGAGCCAGGATTCGATCGTCCTGCGTGGCGCCGCGCTGCAGTGCCGCATCACGACCGAGGATCCGGCGAACGGCTTCCGGCCCGACACCGGCCGGATCACCGCGTACCGCTCGCCCGGTGGCGCAGGCGTCCGCCTGGACGGCGGAACCACGGTCGGCGCCGAGGTCGGTGCCTACTTCGACTCGATGCTGGTGAAGCTCACCTGTCGCGGGCGGGACTTGCCCGCCGCCATCGCCCGCGCTCGCCGTGCTGTGACCGAGTTCCGGATCCGCGGTGTCGCGACCAACATCCCGTTCCTGCAGGCCGTGCTCGATGATGCCGATTTCCGGAACGGCAACGTGACCACCTCGTTCATCGAGGAACGGCCACATCTGCTGACGCTGCGCACTTCTGCCGACCGTGGCACCAAGATCCTCAACTACCTCGCCGATGTGACGGTCAACAAGCCGCACGGCGAGCGGCCGTCGACGATCTACCCGATCGACAAGCTGCCGGGCACCGACCTCTCGCTCGCGCCGCCGTCCGGATCGCGGCAGCGCCTGCTCGAGCTCGGGCCCGAGGGATTCGCCAAGGCACTGCGCGAGCAGACGGCTCTCGCGGTCACCGACACGACCTTCCGTGACGCTCATCAGTCGCTGCTGGCCACGCGGGTGCGCACCAACGGGCTGCTCAGCGTCGCCAGTCATGTCGCGCGGACCACGCCCGAGCTGCTCTCGATCGAGTGCTGGGGCGGCGCGACCTACGACGTCGCCCTGCGCTTCCTGCACGAGGACCCGTGGGAGCGGCTCGCCGCGCTGCGCGAAGAGGTCCCGAACATCTGCCTGCAGATGCTGCTGCGCGGCCGGAACACCGTGGGCTACACGCCGTACCCGGAGAAGGTCACCCGAGCCTTCATCGACGAGGCGACTGCCACCGGCATCGACATCTTCCGGATCTTCGACGCGCTCAACAACGTTGACCAGATGCGGCCCGCGATCGATGCCGTCCGCGAGACCGGCACCGCGCTCGCGGAAGTTGCGATGAGCTACACGGGCGATCTGTCGAACCCGAACGAGCAGATCTACACGCTGGACTACTACCTGAAGCTCGCCGAGCAGATCGTGGACGCGGGTGCGCATGTCCTCGCGATCAAGGACATGGCCGGATTGTTGCGTGCACCGGCCGCGACCAAGCTGGTCACCGCACTTCGCAGCAACTTCGACCTGCCTGTGCACGTGCACACCCACGACACCCCGGGCGGTCAGCTCGCGACCTACCTTGCGGCGTGGACCGCGGGAGCGGACGCGGTCGACGGTGCCAGCGCGCCGATGGCCGGCACCACCAGCCAGCCCGCGCTATCCGCGATCATCGCTGCTGCGGCCAACTCCGAGTACGACACCGGCATCAACCTGGACGCGGTGTGCGATCTCGAGCCGTACTGGGAGGCGCTGCGAAAGGTCTACTCACCCTTCGAATCCGGGCTGCCCTCGCCGACCGGTCGGGTGTACACCCACGAGATTCCCGGTGGCCAGCTATCGAACCTGCGTCAGCAGGCGATCGCGCTGGGCCTCGGGGACCGGTTCGAGGAAGTCGAGGCGGCCTATGCGGGAGCGGACCGACTGCTCGGCCGGCTCATCAAGGTGACGCCGTCGTCCAAGGTGGTCGGCGACCTCGCCCTCTCGCTGGTGGGCGCCCACGTCGACGTCGAGGACTTTGCCGCCGATCCGGGCCGCTACGACATCCCGGACTCGGTTATCGGCTTCCTGCGCGGCGAACTCGGCACGCCCGCCGCGGGCTGGCCGGAGCCGTTCCGCACCAAGGCACTCGCGGGACGCAGCGAGGCCAAGCCGGAGACTCCGCTGAGCCCGGCCGACGAGGCCGGCCTGTCCGGCACGTCGCTCGAACGCCGCGAGACGTTGAACCGCCTGCTGTTCCCGGGCCCGGCAAAGGAATTCCTGGCGCACCGGGAGAAGTACGGCGACACGTCGCGGCTCTCGGCGAACCAGTTCTTCTACGGCCTCCGGCGCGGCGAAGAGCACCGCGTCCAGCTCGAGAAGGGCGTCACGCTCCTCATCGGCCTCGAAGCGATCTCCGAGGCCGACGAGCGCGGTATGCGAACGGTCATGTGCATCATCAACGGCCAGTTGCGGCCGGTGTCGGTGCGTGACCGGTCGGTCGCGAGCGAGGTCCCGGCGGCCGAGAAGGCCGATCGGAACAACCCCGGCCATATTGCTGCGCCGTTTGCCGGTGTCGTGACCCTGGCGGTGGCCGAGGGCGACAAGATCGCGGCCGGCGACACCATCGGAACCATCGAGGCCATGAAGATGGAGGCGGCAATCACCGCGCCTCGGGGCGGCATCATCGGCCGCCGTGCCATCAGCGCCGTGGCGCAGGTGGAGGGTGGCGACCTGCTGGTCGTCGTCGAGGCAACAGAGTCGGCGGCCGATTAGTTCGGCCGAAACACAGGGGAGCGCGCGAACATGACGCGCATCGTTGCCGGGATTGCCCGCGGGCGGCGCCTACAGGTGCCGCCCGCCGGCACCCGGCCGACCTCGGATCGGGTGCGAGAGGCGCTCTTCAGCGCACTCAACAGCCGGATCGACCTCTACGGCGCCGCGGTGCTCGATCTGTACGCCGGGTCGGGCGCCCTTGGGCTGGAAGCACTCTCCCGCGGCGCGGAGCACGCGCTGCTGGTGGAGTCCAACCGTCGATCGATCGCGGTGCTGCACGCCAATATTGCCGACCTCGGCCTGCCCGGCGCGCAGGTGCGGGCCGGCACGGTTGCTTCCGTGGTTGCCGGGACGCCGACCCGTCCCTTCGACGTGGTGTTCTCGGACCCGCCGTACGCGCTGGCCGGTGAAGCGGTGACCGCGGATCTGGCGGCGCTCATGAAGAACGGTTGGCTGGCACCGTATTCGGTTGTCGCGCTGGAACGTTCGTCACGGACGCCGGAGACCGACTGGCCGGACGGGCTGGTTGCCGAGCCGCCGCGCAAGTACGGCGAAACGAGAATCGAGTTGGCGGTTTTCGAACCCGCCGACGACGCGGCAAACCTGGCGCCGCAGACGGCGGAACCGGCCGAGCGCCCTGATACGGTCTGAGGCCATGACTGGTGCGATCTGCCCGGGTTCGTTCGACCCGGTAACCAACGGCCACCTCGACGTGATCGGCAGAGTCGCCGCACAGTTCGACCGCGTCATTGTCACGGTGATGATCAACCAGAACAAGCGCGGTCTGTTCACCGTCGACGAGCGCATCGAGATGCTCGCCGAATCCACCGCCGACCTGCCGAACGTGGAAGTGGCCGCGTGGCAGGGGCTGCTCGTCGATTTCGCCCGGGAACAGGGTGTCGGCGCGATCGTGAAGGGCCTGCGTGGCGCGAACGACTTCGACTACGAGCTGCAGATGGCGCAGATGAACCAGAAGCTCTCGGGTGTCGACACGTTGTTCGTCGCCACCAATCCCACCTACAGCTACCTGTCGAGTTCACTGGTGAAGGAGGTCGCCAAGTTCGGTGGCGACGTCACCGGCATGCTGCCCGAGCCGGTGCAGAAGCGACTGCTGGCCAGGCTCGCGGAGTCCGCGGGCGGGTAAGCGGCATCACGCAACGACCGGCCGACACACCGCCGCGACAACAGGACGCTCGCCGCTCGGGCGGGCAGACTGGATTGCGACCGGTTCGAAAACGAGCCGGACCGCGGGTCGGGTGACGATTGGGGTATCGCGTGTATCGGGTATTCGAAGCTCTCGATGAGCTTGTGGCCATCGTCGAGGAGGCGCGTGGCATCCCGCCTACTCGCAGTTGCATCGTGCCGCGCGGCGACGTGCTGGATCTGCTCGATGACGTGCGCGAGGCGATCCCGGGTGAACTCGACGACGCGCAGGACGTGCTCGATCACCGCGACCGCCTCGTCGGCGACGCCAAGGAGACCGCGGACAAGACTGTTGACTCGGCGAACTCAGAGGCGCGCCACACGATCGACGGCGCCCGAGAAGAGGCCGACCGGCTCCTTGCCGACGCCAAGGCGCAGGCGGACCGGATGGTGGCCGAAGCATCCGCACATGCCGATGAGCTCGTCGGTGTCGCGCAGAGCGAGGCGCAGCGGCTGACCGCAGATGCCAAGCGGGACTTCGATGCGGTGACCGCGCGTGGTCGCGCCGAGTCGGAACGCATGGTTCAGGCCGGTCAGGCGTCCTACGACCGTTCGGTCGCTGACGGCAAGGCCGAACAGCAGCGCCTCGTCGCCCAGACCGAGGTGGTCCAGGCCGCGCATGCCGAGTCGGCACGGGTCATCGACGCCGCGCACGCCGAATCCGATCGGCTGCGCGACGAGTGCGACCGGTACGTCGACTCCAAGCTCGGCGAGTTCGAAGATCTGCTGTCGAGCACGATGCGCTCGGTCGGCCGCGGCCGGCAGCAGTTGCGCACCGGTGCGGGCAGCGTGGATTACGCCGCAGACATCCGGCGCTGAGCACACCCGCGCTCGCCGACGCGCGAGGCGGCTCGCAGGCTCATAGTCTTGGGCCGTGAGCACTCAAAGCCGACCGACTGGGCCGCGAACCACACGACGAAAACTGTCCTACCTGGCCTTTGCCGTGATCGTCGTCGTGTACTTGGTGATCATTCAGTTCGGTGGTCGTCTCGTCGGTGGGTGGGGCGACGAGGAAGACATCCTGACCACCCGTGGCGTCGTTTTCACGATGCTGATCCCCCTCGGGCTCGCGCTGGCTTTCACCTACGCGGTCATCGCGGTTCTGGGGTGGTGGCACCCGGTGCTCCGGGACGACCGGCCGGTCAGCCGCTGGTTGTGGGTCGTGCCGGGCGTTCTTCTCGTCGTGATCGTCGTGGGGATCGACTACGGCGCCCTCGCGGACAAGGGCTGGGCGTTCGTCATCGTGCTGCTGATCGCAACGCAGTTCGTCGGGTGGGGCGAAGAGGGCATGTTCCGCGGAATCGGTGTCACCGTGCTGCGCGACCACGGACTGCGGGAGCGCCGGGTGGCGCTGTGGTCCAGCCTCATTTTCGGCCTGGTCCACCTGACGAACGTCTTCAGCCACGGTGCTTCCGCAATCGCACAAGCGGTCGTCGTCAGCCTCGCGGGGTACTTCTTATATCTCACTCGCCGGGTCTCGCGCAGCAACGTGCTCAACTCGGTGCTGCACGGACTCTTCGACTTCGCCCTGCTCAGCGGCACCGTGATCCTGATCGACCAGCAGGCCTACCCGGGGGTTTTCGCGCCGATCCTCGCCTACGTGGTGCTGGCTGCGGTGCTGCTGATCAAGCGCCGTGACATCGAGCCGTCCCATCGCACCGACGGCGACGCGGTCGTCGCGTCGGCGTAGGGTCGTCGCCCGCGCGTTTTGGCACCTCAACGCCTCTCGCGTATTGTGGAGTGGTTGCCCAATCCCCGCTCTAACCCCAGGAGTACGAACGTGTCCGCACGCAGCCAGCACCGTCGCGGTGGGTCCGCCCGCCCGGTCGATGCCGACTTTGTGCTGGACACGCTCAGCCTGGGGCGTCGGCCGGGGACGATGCGCACCGTCACGCGGACGTTCTCCGCGCCGGCGCGGATCGGGCTCGATCTCATTGCCATCCCCGAAGGTGCGCAGGTCGATCTCGACCTGACCCTGCAGTCGGTGTCCGAGGGTGTCCTCGTCTCCGGCGAGGTCAATGCACCGCTCGAGGGGGAGTGCGTGCGCTGCCTCGAACCCTTCGAGGACTTGCTCACGCTCTCGCTCACCGAACTGTTCGCCTACCCGGACAGCACGACGGAGCAGACCACCGAGGAAGACGAGATCCCGCGGGTCGTCGATGATCACATCGACCTGGAACCGGTGATCATCGACGCGGTCGGACTGGCGCTGCCGTTGCAGCCGCTGTGCAGTCCCGACTGCCTCGGACTTTGCTCCGAATGTGGCGTTCGCCTGGCGATTGCCGGTTCGGACCATCGGCATGAGACAATGGATCCTCGCTGGGCTGGGCTCGCAGCCAAATTCGGTAGTGGATCCGCCAGCACAGAACCTGAGACTCGAGCTGAAGATGCTCGCCTCGATCCAACCGCGGAGGAGAAGTAGACGTGGCCGTTCCCAAGCGCCGGATGTCGCGTTCCAACACCAGGTCGCGTCGCAGCCAGTGGAAGACCACTGCGCCGACCCTGATCACCTGCCCGAACCGGGGCTGCGGTGAGAAGACGCTGCCCCACACTGCGTGCCCGTCCTGCGGCACCTACAAGGGCCGTCAGGTCGCGTCTGCCATCTAAGTGGTTTCGGCCACGACTCACGTGAGCAGCAGTGAAAGCACCGAACTGCCGACCGCGAATGCGGTGGGCAGTTCGTCTGCATATGGGGCAGGCGATACAGCTACCCCCGAGGTACCAAAGCAGGATCCGCGGGCGTCGCTGATCGAGGCGATGGGTGTCGATATCGGGCCCGAACTCCTCACCCTTGCCCTGACGCACCGGTCCTACGCATACGAGCACGGCGGGCTGCCGACCAACGAGCGGCTCGAGTTTCTCGGTGATTCGGTGCTCGGCCTGAGCATCACCGAGCAGCTGTACCTGAGCCATCCGGAGAAGCCCGAGGGCGAACTGGCGAAGCTGCGCGCGAGCGTGGTGAACATGCATGCGCTCGCCGAAGTCGCGCGCGGGCTCGGCGAAGGCGGTCTCGGCGCCCATCTGCTGCTCGGCAAGGGCGAGGAGCTCACAGGTGGCCGGGACAAGCCGAGCATCCTTGCCGATGGCATGGAGTCGCTCCTCGGCGCCGTCCACCTGCAGCACGGCATCGATGTCGCCCGTCAGGTGATTTCCCGACTGTTCGGCCCGCTGCTCGAGCGCGCCCCGAAGATGGGTGCCGGCCTGGACTGGAAGACCAGCCTGCAGGAACTGACCGCCGAGATCGGCGCGAGCGTGCCCAGCTACGAGATCACCGCGACCGGGCCGGACCATGACAAGGAATTCACGGCCACGGTCATCATCAGCGGCAAGCCGATGGGCTCCGGGATCGGCCGGTCCAAGAAGGAAGCCGAACAGAAGGCGGCAGGCGCGGCCTGGAACGCGCTGTCCGCCGAATCGGACGCCGCGGAGTAGCTCCGCGCCCATGCCTGAACTCCCCGAGGTCGAAGTCGTCCGCCGTGGCCTGGCCGAACACGTTGTCGGGCACCGGATCGACACAGTTGAGGTCCGCCATCCCCGCTCGGTCCGGCGCCACGAGCCGGGCGGCGCCGACCTCGCTGCGCGCCTGAACGGGAGGCACATCGCCGCAGCTCAGCGGCGTGGGAAGTTTCTCTGGCTCGTCCTGGACGACGGCTCGGCAGAACCCGACGAGGCGATCGTCGTCCATCTCGGGATGAGCGGTCAGATGCTCGTGCAGCCGGCCGATGCGCCGCTCGAGAAGCACGCGCACATCCTTGCCACCCTCGATTCGGGCGCGCAGTTGCGCTTCGTCGACCAGCGCACATTCGGCGGTTGGGCACTCGCCTCGCTGGTCGAGGTGGATGGGACGGTCGTGCCCGAGCCGGTCGCCCATATCGCGCGTGACCCGCTCGATGCGTTGTTCGACGTGGAGACAGTGGTGGGTGCGATGCGCCGCAAGCACAGCGAGATCAAGCGCGTGCTGCTGGATCAAACGGTGGTGTCCGGCGTCGGCAACATCTATGCCGATGAGGCGTTGTGGCGGGCCAAGGTCCACGGCGCACGTCTCGCCGATGCACTGACCCGGCCGAAGCTGCGTGCACTCCTCAACGACGTACATGCCGTCATGGGTGAGGCCCTCGCCGTCGGCGGCACGTCCTTCGATTCGCTCTACGTCAATGTCAACGGGCAGTCCGGCTACTTCGAGCGTTCGCTGGCCGTCTACGGCCGCGAGGACTTGCCGTGCCGCCGTTGCGGCGCCGCGATCCGGCGTGAGAAGTTCATGAACCGCTCGTCGTATTCGTGCCCGCGTTGCCAGCCTCGCCCGCGTGCGCAGGGTCACGCGCGTACCGCCTGACCCGCACCCCGCTGAAGGCGGGCTGACCTGGGCAGATCGAACGCCCCACAAAGTCCGGTGCGGCGGACTAACCTCGATGTTGTAGGAGCACAGTCCGTCTCGGTGGCGGATCGTGCACACGTGTCGAGGAGGCACGATGCGCAAACTGACCTACTACGTCGCAACGACACTCGACGGTTTCATTGCCGCCTCGGACGGTTCGGTGGACTTCTTCCCGGTCGGCGGCGACCACGGCCCCGCGATCATGGCGCAGTACCCCGAAACCATCCCGACGAAGGTGCGCGATTCGCTCGGAATCAACACCGAGAACGAAAGCTTCGACACCGTACTGATGGGACGCAAGACGCACGACTTCGGAGTAAAGACCGGCACGTCGAGTCCGTACTCGCATCTGCGCCAGTACGTGGTGTCGACGACGTTGCTCGAGCGTCCGGCCCCCGATGTCGAAGTCGTTTCCGACAACCCGTTGGGCAAGGTTCGAGAACTGAAAGCCGAAGCAGGACTGGGTATCTGGCTGTGCGGCGGCGGCGAACTCGCGCATCATCTGTTGCCGGAGATCGATCAGATCTATCTCAAGCTCTACCCGGTCGTGCTCGGCAGCGGTCGCCCGATCTTCGGGCATGGCTCCGGCGTCGACCCCATCAATTTCCACGTGATCAGCAGCCGGGTGTTCGCGGACGGCGTCGCGTTCATCAAATACAGCAGGTCTTGACCCCGCGTATGGATCCGGTCGACGCGCTGCGCGAGATTGGGTTCTGGCTGGAACGCTCACGCGCGGAAACCCATCGGGTCAAGGCGTTCCGGCGTGCAGCCGATGTCGTCGCCGGGCTGACCGACGCTCAGCGCGACACCCATCGCAACGCGCACAGCTGGGCAACGTTGGCCGGTATCGGGCCCAAGACCGCGGCCGTCATCGAGCAGGCCAACGCGGGGGAGGTGCCCGGTTACCTCGCGGAGCTTCGTGCCGCGGCGGAACCGATCGGTCCCGACGGCGCCGAATTGCGTACCGCGTTGCGTGGCGATCTGCACACCCACTCGAACTGGTCCGACGGTGGGAGCCCGATCGAGGAGATGATGCGCAGCGCGATGGATCTGGGCCACGACTACTGGGCGCTCACCGATCATTCGCCGCGTCTCACCGTCGCCAACGGGCTGACCGCGAAGCGGCTGCGCGAGCAACTCGACATCGTCGCGGAGCTGAATTCGAAGGTCGCGCCCTTCCGGATCCTCACCGGCATCGAGGTGGACATCCTCGACGACGGTTCGCTCGATCAGCAGGAGGACCTGCTCGCCGAGCTCGATCTGGTCGTCGCGAGCGTGCATTCGAACCTGCGCGCCGACGCGGACACGATGACCGAGCGCATGGTCACCGCCATCGCGAACCCGCATGTCGACGTGCTCGGCCACTGCACCGGGCGGCTCGTTACCGGAGGTCGGGGCACACGGCCGGAGTCCAAATTCGACGCGGAGGTGGTGTTCGAAGCGTGCCGCCAGTTCGACACCGCGGTGGAGATCAACTCGCGGCCCGAACGGCGCGATCCGCCGTCACGACTCATCGACCTCGCGCTCGAACGGGGCTGCCTGTTCGCGATCGACACCGATGCCCATGCTCCGGGGCAGCTCGACTGGCAGGGCTACGGATGCGAGCGTGCGGTGGCACGGAGTGTGCCGGCCGAGCGGATCGTGAATACCTGGGCGCTCGATGAACTGCTGGAGTGGACGGGACGGTAGCCAGCCTGCGGCGGCGGGCCTGTACAGACTCCTTAGGATCGTCGTCATGACCGAACAGACCACCGGCGCGGCCGCGGCGCCGCAGAGTGCGCCCACCACAACCGAACTGTGGGTGGAACGGACCGGAACGCGTAGCTACACCGGACGGAGCTCGCGCGGCGCCGAGGTGCTCATCGCCCCGGAGAGCGTGCAGGGTGCATTCACTCCCGGCGAGCTGATGAAGATCGCGCTCGCCGCCTGCAGTGGCCTGTCCGCGGACTTCCCGCTGTCGCGCCGGCTCGGTGACAACTTCGATGCGACGATCCGGGTGTCCGGCGCCGCCGATCGCGAGAACGAGACCTACCCGCACCTGCAGGAAGTCTTCGAACTCGACCTTTCCGAACTCGACGAGGCGACCCGGGAGCGCCTGCTCACAGCGGTCGAGCGCGCGATTGACAAGGTATGTACGGTAGGCCGGACACTGAAGGCCGGCACGAAGGTCGATCTCTCCTTCGACATCGACGCCTGAGTCGAAGGGAGGGGGGATCGATGAGCTCGGACGACGAGCAGCAGCCAGGCGGCGGTCCGCAGCAGCCCGACGGTGGTGCCGATAAGCCCGGCACGCCGAGCGGTGCTGATGGGCCCGCCACGCCGGCCGGTGCTGATGGGCCCGGCACGCCGGCCGGTGGCCAGCCTCCTGCAGGGCAGCCCGAACAGCAGGCGCCCCGGCGCGGGAAGATCGGCCGCCAGGAACCCGGAGTTACTCAGCCACGCCAGCCGACGGTCGGCGAGGCCAGGGCCCGGCAGCAGGCGCGTAAGAAACAGGCCGAGCTCGAGCGCATCCAGCGCGAGCACGCCGCGCGCCGGAAGAAGCGCAACCGCAGGCTGATCGGCGGCGCGGCCGTTGTCGGTGTCGTCGCCGTCGTCGCGGTCGGCTACAAGGTGCTGTCCGCACACGAAAACGTCACCGCGCGCTGCGTCGTGATGGAAGACGGCCGCGAAGTCGTCGTCGAGGACCGCTACTGCGGTGGATCGCCGGGCATGAACGGCATCTTCATCGTGGGCGGTAGCCAGTACCGGTACTACTACGGCGGCACCGGCACGATCGGCCAGTCCCCGACCGGGGGCAGCACGGTCAAACCCAAGGGGGCAGAGATCAAGACCTCGTCGGGCACGACGGTCCAGCGTGGCGGTCTGGGCGCCAAGGTCGGCGGAAGCAGTGGGTCGTAACTGATGCGGCGCATACATCGCAGCCCGCGCAACGGGTGGGAGACCATCGTCGAAGCGCAGGGCCTGGTTTACGGCACTCCGGCGCGGGACGGCAGCGGAAACGCGCGGCCTTACTGGGACGAGTCGGTGCACTACGAGTTCGACATGGACGAGATTCTCGCCCTCGAAGCGGATGTCGAAACGCTGCACTCGATGTGCTTGAACGCGGTCGAGCAGGTCGTGCTGTTGGAGCGGTACAAGGATTTCGGTCTGCCGGAATGGAGTTGGCCGCATATCGCCGAGTCCTGGCGGCGCAGCGATCCCCATGTGTACGGGCGCTTCGACCTCCGCTACGACGGACGCCGGCCCGCGAAACTGCTCGAGTACAACGCCGATACGCCGACCACAGTGCTCGAGGCCGCGATCCTGCAGTGGCATTGGCTGACCGACCTCTACCCCGACGACGATCAGTGGAACTCGTTGCACGAGAAGCTGGTAGAGCGCTGGAGTGAGGTCAAGGACATATTGCCCGGCTCGGACCTGCACTTCACCTGGTCGTCGGCCGACGCATCCGGCGAGGACAATGTCACCGCCGCCTATCTGCAGGAGACCGCGGCGGAGGCGGGATTCGACACGATCGCGCTTGCGATCGAGGAGGTCGGATTCGACACCGAGCTGGGCCGCTTCGTCGATCTCGCCGAGGCCCCGATCGAGTCGATCTTCAAGCTGTACCCGTGGGAGTGGGTGCTCGACGACGATTTCGGCAAGCGGGTCGTGGAGAGCCTGCCGGCCACCATGTGGATCGAACCGCTGTGGAAAACGCTGCTGAGCAACAAGGCGATCCTCGCGGTCCTGTGGGAGATGTACCCCGGGCACCCGAACCTCTTGCCCGCCTTCCTCGATGATCCCGGCATGCTCACCGAGTACATCCGCAAGCCCAAACTCGGCCGCGAGGGCGCGAACATGTCGATCGTCGGCGGTGGGTTCGAGACCGCGACCGGCGGTATCTACGGCGAAGAAGGCTACGTCTACCAATTGCTCGACCCGCTACCCGAATTCGACGGGATGCGGCCCGCGCTCGGCGCCTGGATCGTCGGAGACGAATCCGCCGGGCTGGGGATTCGTGAGACCTCCGGCTTGATCACCGATGATGGCGCGGCTTTCGTGCCGCACCGGATTCCCAAGAGCTGACCGCACCCGCACTGCCTCACACACCGAAAACCGAACGGAGACAATGAATGATCGCGAATCTGGCACTCGAGGAGGGCTTCTGGCGCCTGCTGGGCCGCGGCTCGTACGCGATCGCGCTCTACGCCCTCGTTGGGCTCGGTCTGATGACCGTGGGTTTCTTTGCGATCGATCTGACCACGCCGGGCAACCTGCGGCAGATGGTGCGTGACGGCAAGCCGAACGCCATCATCGTCACCTCCGCCGGGCTGATCAGCATGGCGTTCATCGTCGTGCTCGCGATCTTCTCCTCGGCGGGCAAGCTGTCCGAGGGGCTGATCGCCTCGATCGTCTGGGGCCTCGTTGGTATCGGCGCGCAGATCATTTCGGTCCGCGTCATCGAGAAGGTGACCGGGATCGACATCGGTCGGGTGATCCTGGCCGACAAGTACGTGCCCGAGGTGCTGCTCGTCGCGGCGGCGCATTTCGCGCTCGGCCTCGTGGTCGCCTTCGCAATCCTGTAGTAGTTACCCGCGCCGGTTCTCGGCCGGGTCAGGCCCGCGACTCGTCGAGCGCGGGCAGCTGCCGGTCGAGCCGTTCGCCGCGGAAGTACGCGGGCATGCGCAGCTTGGTGAGTAGGTACAGCGGGATGCCCAGCAGCAGCCCGCCGACGCCGAGCAGGAACACCGATCCGATCGTCACGTCCGTAAACGGAAGCGTCAGAGCGGTTTCGCCGAAGTCGGCCGCCCACGACGTCACTCCCGTCCACACGGTCGCGAAGATGAGCATCGCCCCGCCGAGTCCGGGCAGCACGCCGCGGATCATCGCTACGCGGGCATTGGATCGAAGTTCGTGGCGATACAGCCACACGCAGGCCAGCCCGGTCAGGGCGTAATAGAAGCCGACCGAGATGCCGATCGCCGAGACCGCATCGATGACGAGCAGGCCGCCGGACGTCACGTCCAGCAGCACGTAGAGCACGACCGACAGCGCACCGAACACAATGGTCGACACGGTCGGTGTGCGGAAGCGCGGGTGCACCCGGCCGAACGCCGCCGGAAGTGCGCCGTGCACCGCCATGGAGAAGGTGGTCCGCGAGGTCGGCAGGATCGTGGTCTGGGTGCTCGCGGCCGCCGAGGTCAGCACCATCACGATCAGCAGGTTGACCAGCACCTCGCCGATCGGTCCCGACCCGAACACCGCACCGCCCAGCGCGCCGAGCACGTCGTCGACATGCTCGGGGTTGGCCAGGCCGATGCCGTCGGTGCCGACGCCGGCGAACGCCTGCGCGGCCATGGTCACCAAGATGTAGAGCGCCACGAGCGCGATCGTCGAGACGACCGCCGAGCGTCCGGGCGTGCGCCGGGGGTCGACGGTCTCCTCGTTGACCGACACCACCGAATCCCAGCCCCAGTAGATGAACACCATCAGCAGCGTCGCGTTGACGAACGTCGAGAACGAGTCGATCGCGAACGGGTTGAACCAACTCCAGTCCGGGGTGATCGCCTGCGCGCCGGCGTCACCCAGTGCCACCCGGACCAGCGCCACGACCGCGAACACCACCAGCATCAGCACCTCGATCGACAGCAGCACCCGCTGCAGCCGGGCCGAGAGATCGATGCCGCGCACGGCGACCCAGGTCATCGCGACGATGTAGGCGACGCCGAGGCTGAGCACCCAAGGATTCGACGGGTCTCCGCCGATCCCGTCGGCGCCGAACAACAGGAAGGTGTACTGCGCGCTCACCTGGGCGAGGCTGGCCATCACCAGCAGGTCTGCGACCACGATCGCCCAGCCGGACATCCAGCCCGTGAACGGACCGAAGGCGCGGGTGGCCCACACGAACGTGGTGCCGGCATCCGGGTCGGCGGTGTTGAGTTCCCGGTAGCCGATCGCGACGAGCAGCATCGGCACGAACGCGATGATCACGATGATCGGTGTCTGCAGGCCGACCGCGGCGACAATCAGGCCGAGGGTCGCGGTGATGCTGTAGGCGGGTCCCGCCGATGCGACGCCGATGACAACGCTTGACCCGAACGAGAGTGCGCCTGCGCGCAGCTTGCCACCGGTTGACATGCGGCAAGGCTAGTTTCGCCTGTTGTCGCCGGTAGGCTCAGCCCCTATGTCGTCCGACACGCGCCTCACCGCCTGGGTGCACGGATACGTGCAGGGCGTGGGGTTTCGGTGGTGGACGCGGTCGCGGGCGCTCGAACTCGGGCTGACCGGTCATGCCACCAACACCCGGAACGGGCGCGTCCAGGTGGTAGCCGAGGGGCCGCGAGAGCAGTGCGAGCGGCTGCTGACGCTGCTGCGGTCGGGCGACACGCCGGGCCAGGTCGATCTGGTAGTCGAGGATTGGGCCGAACCTACCGGGCAATACACGGGTTTCGAGGAACGCTGAACGGCAGATGACTGCCGAGTTGACGCAGTGCGCGGGTGCGGACGAGACCAGCCGGTAATCTGACGGCACTATGCCCCTTGCCATGGTCGCGATATGCACCTGAAAAGCCTTACTCTCAAGGGCTTCAAGTCCTTCGCATCGGCAACGACCTTGCGGTTCGAGCCCGGTATCACCTGTGTGGTTGGCCCCAACGGTTCCGGCAAATCGAACGTCGTCGACGCGCTGACCTGGGTAATGGGCGAGCAGGGTGCCAAGGCCCTGCGCGGCGGCAAGATGGAAGACGTCATCTTCGCCGGCACCGCAGGCCGTGCACCGCTCGGTCGCGCCGAGGTGACGCTGACAATCGACAACTCCGACGGCGCCCTGCCGATCGAGTACTCCGAGGTCTCGATCACCCGGCGGATGTTCCGCGACGGCGCGGGCGAATACGAAATCAACGGCAACGCCTGCCGTCTAATGGACGTGCAGGAACTGCTCAGCGACTCCGGCATCGGCCGGGAAATGCATGTCATCGTCGGCCAGGGACAGCTCGCAGCGATCCTCGAATCCCGTCCCGAAGACCGCCGCGCCTTCATCGAGGAGGCAGCGGGGGTCCTCAAGCACCGCAAGCGCAAGGAAAAGGCGCTGCGCAAGCTTGATGCGATGCAGGCCAACCTGGCGCGTCTCACCGACCTCACCGCGGAATTGCGCCGCCAACTCAAGCCGCTCGGCCGCCAGGCCGAGGTCGCACGGCGGGCGCAGACCGTGCAGGCCGATCTGCGTGACGCCCGGCTGCGGCTGGCCGCCGACGACCTGGTCACGCGACGAACCGAGCTTGCCGGGACCGCGGAGCAGGAGAAGCTTGCGCGCGAGCAGCAGGCAGCGACCCAGTACGAGCTCGAGCACGCCGAGGGGATGCTCGCCGAGCAGGAACGCGAGCTCGCGCGCCTGACGCCGAGCGCCGAGGCGGCGGGGCAGACCTGGTTCCAGCTGTCCGCGCTCGCCGAACGCGTGAACGCCACTGTGCGGATCGCGAAAGAGCGGGCCCGCCACCTCGATTCCGACCCGGTCGCTGACAGCGGGCGGGACCCCGAGCAGCTCGAGGCCGAGGCCGAGCGGGTCGAGATGGAAGAGGCCGAGCTCGACGCGGTGGTCGAATCCGCGGCGATTTCGCTCGAAGCCGCCAAGGACGAGTTGGCGGTGCGGGAAAGCGCCGCCTCGGCCGCGGAACACGCACATATGGCCGCGGTGCGGGCCATCGCCGACCGTCGCGAGGGCCTGGCCAGGCTCGCCGGCCAGGTCGAAACCCTGCGCATGCGGGCGCAGTCGGTCGACGCCGAGGTCGCGCGCCTTTCGCACTCGATCGCGGAGGCGCGGCACCGCCGCGACGCCGCCCAGGCCGAGTTCGACACCGTGCAGACAAACCTCGGCGACCTCGACTCGAACGAGCTCGGGCTCGACACTCGGCACGAGCACGCGGTCGAGGCGCTCGCGCTCGCCGACGCGCGGGTGGACGAGCTGCGCGCGGAGGAACGCGAATCGGTGCAGCTGGTCGCCTCGCTCGGCGCGCGGATCGACGCGCTGTCGATGAGCCTCGGCGTCCGCGACGGTGCCGGCTGGCTGGTGAAACACCGATCCGACGCGGTGCTCGGCCCGCTGGCGCATCAGATCCGGGTCGAGACGGGCTACGAAGCTGCCGTCGCCGCCGCGATGGGACCCGCAGCAGAGGCGATCGCCGTCGCCGGCGCCGACATCGCGCGCGATGCGGTGCAGGCACTCAAGGACGCCGACGCCGGGCGCGCCTCGATTGTTTTCGGTGGCTCAGTGGCGCCGGCCGCTGCGACGCGGCCGGAGCTACCCCCGGGCGCACGCTGGTTGCTCGACGTCGTCGGATGCCCGGAGTCGTTGCGCGCCGGCCTATCCGGGCTTCTCGCCGGTATTGCCGTGGTACCCGATCTTTCGGCCGCGCTCGCCCTGATCGAGCGCGACCCGGCCGTCCGCGCAGTCACTCGCGAAGGCGACCTGGCCGGTGCCGGGTGGATCGCCGGTGGATCGGATCGTGCGCCGAGCCAGATCGAGGTCCAGGCCGAAATCGATACCGCCCGAACCGGTTTGCAGGCAGCGCAGCGGCGTGCCGAGGGGCTGGATGCGGCGCTGTCGGGCGCGCTCGCCGAGCAGAACGACCGCCGTTCCTCCGCCGAACAGGCGCTCGCCGAGCTGCACGAATCCGACCGCGCGGTTGCCGCGATCTACGAGCAGCTCGGTCGACTCGGGCAGGCCGCACGTCTCGCACAGTCCGAGGCCGAGCGGCTGACCACCCAGCGCGCCGACGCCGAGTCCGGCCGCGAGGAAACCCTGGCCGCACTCGCCGACCTGGAGGACCGGCACCGTGCCGCGCAGGAGGAGCAGGACGAGCTCGACGACTCCGCTGCGGACGCCGGTGCGGAATTCACCGCCCGCGAACGTGAGGACGCAGCCGCGGCGCTCGCCGAGGCGCGGACCATGGAGGTGGAAGCGCGCCTTGCTATGCGGACCGCCGAAGAACGCGCGGAATCGATTCGCGGCAAAGCGGATTCGCTGCGCCGTGCCGCCGGCGCCGAGCGCGCCGCGCGAGCCAGGGCCGAGCGCGCACAGCTCGCGCGCAAGCATGCCGCGGCAGTGGCCGCCGCGGTCGCGGAATCGGGCCAGCGTGTCGCTGAGCATCTCGATGAGGTTGTCGCGCACGCGATTTCGCATCGTGACGAGCTGGTCGCGGAGCGTACCGAGCGGGCCGGGCAGCTCGATCAGGTCAAGGAGCGTGTGCGCCTGCTCAGCGCGCAACTATCCGCGTTCACCGACGCCATGCACCGCGACGAGATGGCAAAGGCGCAGGCGGCCTTGCGAATCGAACAGCTCGAGGAGTCGATCTCGGAGCAATTCGGCATCGGGCTCGACGACCTGATCAACGAGTACGGCCCGGATGTGTCGCTGCCACCGAGTGCTCTGGAGATGGCCGAGTACGAGCAGGCCAAGGAGCGTGGCGAACAGGTCGTCGCTCCCGCGCCGATGCCGTACGACCGGGCGACCCAGGAACGCCGGGCGAAGCAGGCGCAGAAGGATCTCACCACGCTCGGCAAGGTGAATCCGCTTGCGCTGGAAGAGTTTGCCGCGCTCGAGGAGCGCTACACCTTCCTCTCCACCCAGCTCGAGGACGTCAAGAACGCGCGCAAGGACCTGCTCGAAGTGGTCGCGGAAGTGGACGAGCGCATCCTGCAGGTGTTCACCGAGGCGTACGCCGATGTCGAGCGCGAGTTCGTGCAGGTGTTCAACACGCTGTTCCCTGGCGGCGAGGGTCGCCTGCTGCTCACCAACCCGTCGGACATGCTCACCACCGGCATCGAGGTGGAGGCCCGTCCGCCGGGCAAGAAGGTCAAGCGCCTCTCGTTGCTGTCCGGTGGCGAGAAGTCGCTCACCGCGGTCGCGCTGCTCGTGGCGATCTTCCGTGCCCGGCCGTCCCCGTTCTACGTCATGGACGAAGTCGAGGCCGCGCTCGACGACACCAACCTGCGCCGGCTGATCTCGCTATTCGAGCAGTTGCGCGAGCGTTCGCAGCTGATCGTCATCACGCACCAGAAGCCGACGATGGAGGTCGCCGACGCGCTATACGGTGTGAGCATGCGCGGCGACGGCATCACCACGGTGATCTCGCAGCGGATGCGCGGCGCGAATCTGGTTGGCGCACCGGCGGGTTAGCCCGAAGGAGTGAACGGAAGTTCAGTTGCGTTGGACGGGACGAACGATCCGTTCACCCCGCTGAGCGCAACGGATCTTCCATCCACAATGTGGGACGGGTGACCGAACCACGCTGCGCGAGCCTCACCTCAGAGCAGTCCGCCGATATCGTCGGGAACGTCGACCGCGTTGGCCCGCAGGTCGTCGAGGGAGACCACTTCGAGCGCGCGCTCGTGGGTCGCGGCGAGCACGACCGGCGCTGCCACGCCGTCGTCACAGGCCTGCTGCCAGCGCGCCGCGACGACGCACCAGCGGTCACCGGGATTGAGGCCGGGAAACATGAATTCCGGTCGCGGCGTGCTCAGGTCGTTGCCGGCGCTGGCCTGATACTGGAGGAACTCCGACGTCACAACCACGCACACGGTGTGGCTACCCACGTCCTCGGGGCCGCTGGCGCAGCACCCGTCGCGGTAGAAACCCGTCATAGGGTCCGTGCCGCACTCTTCGAGTGGGCCGCCCAACACGTTGCGCTGCGACACGCCGGTGATGCTACGCCGGACTGGCGGTGCTGCGCGCTGCTCATTCCACCGGCGCGTCCGCGGGGGAGTTGCTGATGGAAGGATGACCGTGTGACTGCCGAAGCTTGGATTCTCATTGCCGTCGTCGCGGCGCTGCTCCTCGTCGCGCTGGTAACCGGTGGCGTGCTTTATCGCCGCCGGCGAATCTCGCTGACCGCGCCCGAGAAGCCGACGGGCGAGATCGCGGACAAGTCGGGCGGCTACCAGGCCGGCGGCGGGTTCTCGTTCAGCCAGGGTGGCACCGCGACCGCCCCGCCACCCGCACCGGCGGGGGAGCGAACCGAGACCGACGGGCAGCCGGGCGTCGGCGACGACGCCTCGATCCCACGCGACGCACCGCGGCGTGGCATCACCGAGGTGCGGCTCCCGGAGCCGCCCGTCGAGGACACCCCGACGGCACCTTCGGTGACCGACGAGGTCAGCGCACCTCCGGTCGAGGAGTCCACCGCACCCGAGGCGCAGATCGCCGAGGCGCCTGTCGAGGCTCCGCCCGTGGAGGCGCCGACCGAGCCCGAGCCCGAAGCACCGGTACCCGCGCGCATCGAGGAGATTGCTCCCACCGAGGGCCGGCTCGACCGGCTGCGCGGGCGGCTGTCCCGCTCGCAGAACGCCGTCGGCAAGAGCCTGCTCGGTCTGCTCGGCGGCGGCGACCTCGACGAGGACTCGTGGGAAGAGGTCGAGGACACGCTGCTGATTGCCGACCTCGGCACCACGGTCACCACAGCGGTCGTGACCAAGCTGCGCGAGGAGATGGCCTCGCGCAGCATTCGCACCGAGGCGCAGGCGCGTGAGCTGCTGCGCGAGGTGCTCATCGAGCAGTTGCATCCCGATCTCGACCGGTCGGTCCGCGCGCTGCCGCACGACAACCACCCGTCGATCCTGTTGGTCGTCGGCGTAAACGGCACCGGCAAGACCACCACCACCGGCAAGCTGGCGCGCGTGCTCGTCGCGGACGGCCGGCGCGTGCTGCTCGGTGCCGCCGACACGTTCCGTGCTGCCGCCGCCGATCAGCTGCAGACCTGGGGCGAGCGGGTCGGCGCCGAGACCGTGCGCGGCAAAGAGAATGCCGACCCGGCCGCGGTGGCATTCGACGCCGTGAGCAGGGGCATCGAAGACGCCGTGGACGTCGTGGTTATCGACACCGCGGGACGGTTGCACACCAAGACCGGCCTGATGGACGAGCTCGGCAAGGTCAAGCGCGTCGTGGAGAAGCGTGCCGCGGTGGACGAGGTGCTGCTCGTACTCGACGCGACGGTTGGGCAGAACGGCCTCGTTCAGGCCCGGGTTTTCGCCGAGGTCGTGGACATCACTGGTGTCGCGCTGACCAAGCTGGACGGCACCGCCAAGGGCGGCATCGTCTTCCAGGTCCAGCAGGAACTCGGCGTTCCGGTCAAGCTCGTCGGTCTCGGCGAGGGCGCCGACGATCTGGCCCCGTTCGAGCCGGCGGCGTTCGTCGACGCCCTGCTCGGCTGAGCGGGCGGCAGTCGAACAGGAATGGAAGAACTCTCCCTCGCGGATTTCGCAGCGCGTGTGCTCGGCGTATCGGCAGCCCCTGACCGGATTGCCGGTGTGATCGCGCAGATCGTCGGTGACAGCGTCGAAATCCGGGATCAACGGGTCGGTCCCAATGGCATCGGCATCGCCACGGCGGTCGGTGCACCGGGCGAGATCGAGGCGTTTCGCAGTTCGAATTCGGACTGGGACGTCGAGGTGATGGTCCCTGTGCATCTCAGGGTGAAGGTGCGCCTAGCCGGGACCGTCGTCCGATACCGCATCGACGTGCGCGTACATACCCACATCCGGCTGGTGCCGGTGCCGCCCTGCGCGGTGTTCGTCGACGTCGCGGATATCGGCCGCGAACATGTCGACGCCGTAGTCGATCCCAACGGAATTCCCTCACGCATCCTCGGCAGGGTTGGAAAGGTCAATTCCGTGGTAGGTGACAAGGTAGTGGCCTACATCAACGAGTTGTTCGAGAGTCCGGAAGTGCTCGAGCTTCGCCGGATCGACGTCGCGCGCATGATCGACCGCGCGTGGGACGCCGGATTCGTCGTCGAGCCTTCCGCGCTGCCATCGCTGCGCGAGGGGAGTGCCTGATGATCTAGCCGACTGCGGCGATATTCAGTTCGACAGATTCGACTGCCCGATTCGACGACCCGACCAGGGTCGACACTTTCGAGGAACAGGAGTCCCGATTGAGTACCAGCAGCAAATCCAGCCGGACCCGCCGGTTGTTTGTCAGCATCGCCGCGGCAGCGGCTTCGCTCGCCGTTCTCGCGGCCCCAACTGCCACCGCCGCGCCCACGGCACCGGCACCGGCAACCATCGACTGGAATGACGCCGCGCTGAAACTGCGCGGCGCGGCCACCGGAAATCCGACGGCCGAGGCCGCGATGGACCGGTTGCTCACCTCGTCCAAGCAGGAGTTGCGCCAGGACGCCGCGTTGCCGGCTCAGGTCTTCCAGATCCCCGCCTACTCACAGCAGGGCCGGATGGATGGCGTGAGCGGACAGGTCTACGGCTCCGGAATCGCGCTCGGTCTCGGCGGATTCCGGTTCGGCATCTTCGGCGGACCGGGCACGTTCGCCCCGAACCAGACCGGCGCCAAGATGGAAGTTCTGTGGTTCAACCTGGCCAACGGCGAGTCGGGCACCGCGGTGCTCAACGAGCATCAGGACATCATCATCGACACCACGCTGCGGTCGAAGGACCTCTCCGGCATCTCCAACGGCACTATCGTCGCTGCGGTCTACGGGTCCGCGTGGCACCGCTGGCCGGTACCTGTCGACAAGGAGCACCCGGACGGTTTCGCCTACCACAAGGCTGAGCTCTGGTTCCCGTCGCTCGGTGCGGTAATCAAGTAGCGCAACGGTTTTCCGTGAGGTCCCGCGACATCGCGGGGCCCTCACGTCTCACTATCAAGGGGCGTGAGCCGTGAGGTAAGGTGGCGCGGCGGTCCGCCCCGGGCCACTCCGATTGATGCGGTTCCGGCGGCATTGCTCGGTGCAATCGCGGCAAAGTCGCGCACGTGCTGCGGGAATGCCAAATTGGTCGCCTGACCAGCAATTCCGTGCGACGGCCTAGTCTCCGGCCGCCGAGGAAATCCACCCGAAACACTCCAGGGCAATGCGTTCACATGCGTGAAACACATTGGCGTCACAGATGAAACACCGAGTGAGCACCCTTCTCCTCAGGTCTTCAGCCGCACTCGGCTGAGGCTGACAACGAGGAGGCAGGCAGGTGGATTCGTTCCCCGTAATCGGCGCCCCCGACGCCGGTGACACAGCATGGATGCTGGCGAGCGCAGCGCTCGTATTGCTCATGACCCCGGGTCTGGCGTTCTTCTATGGCGGCATGGTGCGCGCCAAGAACGTCTTGAACATGATCATGATGAGTATTGGCGCAATGGGTATCGTCACGATCCTGTGGGCGCTGTACGGATTCTCCGTCGCCTTCGGTAACAACAAGGGCAACCTGATCGGTGACCCGTGGCAGTACTTCGGCCTCAAGGATGTGTTCGGCGGTAGCTACCTCGCCAGCACGGATCCGGTCTCCGACGCGGCGATCCCGCTGGCGGGCACCATCCCGCTGACGGTCTTCGTCGCCTTCCAGTTGATGTTCGCGATCATCACAGTCGCCCTGATCTCGGGCGCGGTCGCCGACCGCCTCAAGTTCGGCGCCTGGATCGCGTTCGCCGGTCTGTGGGCCACGATCGTGTACTTCCCGGTCGCGCACTGGGTGTTCGCTTTCGACGGCTTCACGGGTGAATACGGCGGCTGGATCGCCAATGACCTGAAGGCCATCGACTTCGCCGGTGGTACCGCGGTCCACATCAACGCCGGTGTCGCCGGCCTGGTCCTCGCGCTCATCCTCGGCAAGCGTGCCGGCTGGCCGACCACGCCGTTCCGTCCGCACAACCTGCCGTTCGTCATGCTGGGCGCCGCGCTCCTCTGGTTCGGCTGGTACGGCTTCAACGCCGGTTCCGCGGTCGGTGCGAACGGCATCGCCGGTGCCACCTTCCTCACCACCACGATCGCCACCGCTGCCGCGATGATCGGCTGGCTCGTGACGGAGAAGATCCGCGACGGCAAGCCCACCTCGCTAGGCGCCGCGTCCGGCATCGTCGCGGGTCTGGTCGCGATTACACCCTCGTGTTCCTCGGTGAACGCCCTCGGC
>NZ_LRRB01000228.1 GCF_001646865.1 Aldersonia kunmingensis
GAAGATCGGCGTGACCGCGATCAGTCCGTCTGCCGTGGTGACCTGCTCTATCGCCTCGCGCAAACTCGGCGGCGCGAACCCGGTGACGAGGTTGTTGGCCAGATCGTGTGCGTGATCGCGCAATTCGATGACGTCGACCAGCGGTGTGCGCCCTGCCGATTCGAGCCTGCGTGTGGTTGCCGCCGCCAACCGGTCGGCCAGCAGTCGGGTCGACGACGGCTGGCTCAGACCGGCGGAGACGACGGTGATGCGGGGAGTTGTCACTGTGCTGTTTCCTTCTGGGGTTCACGCGCGGCCGCAACAAGCGCGGTGTGGGTCGGCCCGTCCGGGACATGCGCCGGCCGCTCCGCGTCGAACTCCTTGCGCAGCACCGGAACAACTTCCTCGCCGAGCAGATCGAGCTGCTCGAGGACGGTCTTCAGCGGCAGGCCGGCGTGGTCCATGAGGAACAGCTGGCGCTGGTAATCGCCGAAGTGCTCGCGGAAGGTCAGCGTCTTCTCGATGACCTGTTGCGGGCTGCCCACGGTGAGCGGAGTCTGGTCGGTGAATTCTTCGAGCGACGGGCCGTGACCATACACCGGCGCGTTGTCGAAGTAGGGCCGGAACTCGTTGACCGCGTCTTGGGAATTCTTGCGCATGAACACCTGCCCGCCGAGTCCGACGATCGCCTGATCTGCGGACCCGTGCCCGTAGTGCTCGTAGCGCCGGCGGTAGAGCTCGATGAGCTTCTGGAAGTGATCTGTCGGCCAGAAGATGTGGTTCGCAAAGAAGCCGTCGCCGTAGTAGGCGGCCTGCTCGGCGATTTCGGGGCTACGGATCGACCCGTGCCACACGAACGGCGGTACGTCATCGAGCGGACGCGGTGTCGAGGTGAAAGACTGCAGCGGAGTGCGGAACTTCCCCTCCCAGTCGACGACATCCTCGCGCCACAGGCGGTGCAGCAGGTGGTAGTTCTCAATGGCCAGCGGGATGCCGTTGCGAATGTCCTGCCCGAACCACGGGTAGACCGGCCCGGTGTTGCCGCGCCCGAGCATGAGGTCGACCCGCCCATCCGCGAGGTGCTGCAGCATCGCGAAATCCTCGGCGATCTTCACCGGATCGTTGGTGGTGATCAGCGTGGTCGAGGTCGAGAGCAGCAACTTCTCCGTGCGCGCGGCGATATAGCCGAGCATCGTGGTCGGCGACGACGGCACGAACGGCGGATTGTGGTGCTCACCAGTGGCGAACACATCCAGCCCGACCTCCTCGGCCTTCTTCGCGATGGCGACCATCGCCTTGATCCGCTCGGCCTCGGTCGGGGTGCGGCCGGTGGTGGGGTCGGTGGTCACGTCACCGACGGTGAAGATGCCGAACTGCATGAGGCCCTCCTAGTAATTCAAGTTTCAATCACACTAACGGGCGGAGCTGAGCAGGTATTCCAGGGAGCACGGCGGTACCCTTGTCGTCGCCGCATTCGTGCAGGTCGCGATGGCTTTCCCCTTGTCCCGGCCTCTCCGCCGCAGTAAAATCGACAGACCAACCAGAGTGCGGTACGTCCGACTGCAGAGGGTCGTACACATTCGCAAGAGCCCGGCCGACTGGATCCGGATCCATCGACCCCGGGGGACTGAATACGCACAACGGTGCGGTTGAAAAGACGGATGTACCTAAGCGCTACACCCGCAAAAAGTGAAGAGCCGTCAAGACTTTGGACGTGAAGCCGACCATGCCGGCCAGCATGGCCACCGCTACGGCGGAGACGGCGCCGGTTGACACCCGACGACGCCGACCGAAGCCCACAAGCCTGACTCTCGATGGAGGCGCCCGGTTCCCCGACCGAGCGCCTTTGTTGTGTGTAGAAGTGAGCAACTTCAGCTTGCTGAGCGAGTTCTCCGCCCGTGTACGTTGCGCTAAGAATCTCGTGTGCGCTGCCGCCACCTAGGAGCGTTCGCCGGGATCGTCCGCCTGTTGAAGAACCTTCAGCCCTCGTTGCTACTTGTTGTCTGTGGCCATCGCCATAATGCGGTGGTGCAGTCGATCCGTCGGGACCAAGTTGATGTCGACCCCAGCGGCGATCACTGCCGCGATGACTGAACCGAGGTCGCAGTGCTCGTCTCCTCCGATGAGAGATGAAATCCAGTAGATAGGTACGCCCATCGATGACGACACAACAGTCTCCGTTTTTCGACCGTTCTCAGACTGAGTGGATCGCAGCCAATCGGTCTGCCTTCGCTATATGGGACAACTACCCAGTGTCTCCAGGGCATGCATTAGTCGTTTCGCGGCGACAGTTAAGCGACTGGTGGGAAGCAACTCCCGGCGAGCGTGCCGATATGTTCGAGCTCCTTGACGTTGTTCGATCCGAGATCGAAGCTTTGCACAAGCCGGATGGCTACAACGTCGGCTTCAACGCAGGTGCCGCGGCCGGCCAGACCATCGACCATCTGCACATCCACGTCATTCCGCGATACACCGGTGATGTACCGGATCCGATAGGCGGAGTTCGGAACGTGATCGCGGGCCGCGGCAACTATCTGGGTGACACTGATACTGACCAAAGGTCCACTGTCACAACCACCCTTGAACTCGATGCTGCGACGCCGGTTCTGGTTGACGGACAAGTCCGGCTCCTGCTGCCTGAGCTTATCGACAGACTTCGCACTGTTCAGTTCGACCGAGTCGACATCGTGGTCAGCTTTATAAAAATGTCCGGACTTAGCCTGCTTGTGGGCGCACTCGAGGACGCAATCGAGCGCGAAGCCGAAGTCCGGATCCTCACGACGGATTATCTCGGCCTAACCGAACCGGCGGCACTATCCCGGTTGCACGACCTGATGGAGGACAACCCGGACAAAATCGCGGTTCGTATCTTTCACGATCCCGTCGTTAGCTTCCACCCCAAGGCCTATTTGTTCTACTCGTCATCGGAACGCACTGGGGCCGCATTTGTCGGTAGCAGCAATATGAGTGGGCAAGGTCTCAGCGGTGGGATCGAGTGGAACCTTCTCGTAGGGGCGGTCAACGAATTGAGGGATCGGTTCTTGGCGTTGTGGCTCGATCAGCGCAGCTTGCCTTTGACTGACGAGCTCATCGCGTCATACGAACCCGCACCTGCATACGTCCCCGAAGTCGTCGAGGTGATCGAGCCACCGGTGGAGGCTCCAGCGCCGCGTCCAATTCAGGAGGAGGCACTGCGGGCGCTGGCGCAGACACGGACAAACGGATTTCGCGCCGCTATGGTCACCATGGCGACGGGGCTGGGTAAGACCTGGTTGGCCGCGTTCGATACCGCGCAATTCAGCGCCGGGCGGGTTCTCTTCGTCGCGCACCGTGAAGAGATCTTGAAGCAGAGTCGCGACGTATTTCGGCGGGTCCATCCGAACGCCACGATGGGCTTGTACTTCGGTGGTGAGAAGCAAGCTGACGCTGACTTTGTATTTGCGACTGTCCAGACCCTCTCGGGCGCGCTCGACCGTTTTGCGACTCGATCATTCGATTACCTGGTAGTCGACGAGTTCCATCACGCTGCAGCGTCAACGTACCGCAGGGTGCTCGATCACTTCACACCTCACTTTCTGCTCGGCCTGACTGCCACACCCGAGAGGATGGATGGCGCGGACTTGTTGTCGCTGTGCGCTGACAACTTGGCCTTCGAGTGTGATCTTGTCGAAGGCATTCGTCGAAACGAGTTAGTGCCGTTCCACTACTGGGGCATAACGGATCCCGTCGACTTTGAGCCAATCCCATGGCGCAATGGACGATTCGATCCCGCTGCTCTGGAGGCTGCGATCGAGACGCAGGAACGAGCGCAGTCAGCCTTCGACGAATGGCAGTCCCGTCGCGGCACGAGGACATTGGCATTTTGCGCATCAAAGCATCACTCGGATTTCATGAGTGATTACTTTCGTGAGCGAGGCGTGCGGTGCGCCTCCATCCACAGTGGCCCGACAAGTGCGCCGCGGCGCCAGTCCATTGAAGAATTGCGCAGCGGTGCACTGGAAGTTGTGTTCACCGTCGACATCTTCAACGAGGGTTTGGACGTCCCTGACATCGACACCGTGCTTATGTTGCGGCCGACAGAGTCGCCGGTCATCTTCTTGCAGCAATTGGGCCGCGGGCTCCGGATTCAAGAAGGCAAGCAGGTGTTGACGGTCATCGACTTCGTTGGCAACCACCGTTCCTTCCTGCTGAAGCCGCGGACACTGTTGAGTTTGGGGCGGCGCGAGGCTCCGACGACTCTGCAGGTACTCGCAGCCCTTGAAAGCAAGGACTTTTCCCTCCCAGAAGGCTGCTCCGTCGACTACGACCTGGACGTCGTCGAGATGCTTCGTGCGCTGTCGCGTACTAGCGCTAAAGATGCGATCGAAGAGTACTGCCGCTCGTACATGGAGGAAGAAGGGCTGCGCCCGACCGCGGCTCAAGCGTTCCGTGCGGGGCATGACCCGGCAGCGGTGACGGCCAAGTACGGCAGCTGGTTCGCCTTCCTCCGAGTAGCCGAACTTCTTGGCGACCGGGAATCACGTGTGGTCGACGCCTACGACGGTTTATTGCGTGCTGTTCAGGTCGAGCCCACAACGAAGAGTTACAAGCTGGTCGCCATCCGGGCTCTTCTTCACGACGGTGCCCTGCGTACCGGTGACGACATCGGACACAACGCTGAGACGTCGCGCCATATCTTGCTCGCGGATCCTCGCCTCGCGCATGAGATCCCGGTCAAGGAGTTCTCCGACCTGGCCGCCGCTCCAATTGACAAGTGGACGCAATATTGGCGAAAGTGGCCGATCGCCCACCTCGCCGGCAACGGTTCCGATCGGCCGCGACCGAACACCCTGTTCCGCCTCGAGGGGGACAGGATCCTGCCGACATTCGCAGTCGATGAAGAATTCGGCGAACTCTTTGACTCGCTGGTGGCCGAGATTGTCGAGTACCGCCTTGCCAGTCACGTTCTCAACAAAGAGACGCCGACTACGCGGTCGTGGACGTGTCGGCTGGCGTACTCGGATGGTCACCCGGTAGTGCGACTCGATCGTCGTCAGAGGCCGGACTTGCCTACCGGCGACGTCAACTTCATCGCGGAGGGCATCGAATACGACGCATCATTTGCCAAGGGCGCGGTTTCCTTTGCGACGCGCAACGACACTGCAGGCAACGCGTTGCCAGGCCTGTTACGAGGGTGGTTCGGCCCATCGGCAGGGCATCCAGGTTCATCTCATCAGGTGAAGTTGGAACAGATCGGTAGCAGATTCGTTCTGCACCCAGATCAATCTGATGGGGCCGATTCTGAAATCGACCCCGTACCACTGTTCGTCGATTACACGGTCGCATGTGGGCCCAACGCGCGGACGTCCTGGACTGATCACGCAGCGACCGAGGTACCGATCCGACGGCGCGGCGGTCAGCACCTGTCTGCAGCGAATCACTTTGTGTGCTTTGCGAAGGGCGACTCCATGGACGGTGGGACCAAGCCGATCAAGCACGGCGACCCGCTGCTGTTCGAATGGATCAGCGGTGGGTCGGCACGCGACTACATCGACCAGGCCGTACTGGTCGAGACGTCCGGCAGTTCTGGCACCTCCGGAACGTTGAAGATACTTCGAAGGGACCGCGGCGGGTACGTCCTCGAGTCGAACAATCCAGCGGTGGCGCCGATCCCCGGCCGGTCCGACATGAGGCCAGTCGCCCGGCTGGTGTCAAAGCTGGATCAGGCGGACATCAATCCCCTGGCATCGCGGATAGGTGAGCAGCTCAAGAGCATGGAAGTTCCGTCGCTGTACGGCAAGGAGTACAACCCGGGAAACTGGCGCTCGGGCCATGTCTCGTTGGACAAGCACGCGATCCTGTTCGTCTCGTTGGAGAAACGGGCTGACAGCACTCAATACACCGAACACTTCGAAGCTCCTGACATCTTTGTATGGAGCTCTCAGCTATCGACATCGCCCGAGGGAAAGAAAGGCAGAGAGATCCTAGAAGTGCTCGAAACTGGTAAGTCGATCGAACTCTGGATGCGCCGGAAGCGCTACGACGCCACATTTACTTATTTGGGGCGAGTGGTACCTCTCGGACACGAAGGATCCAAGCCGATGTTGGTGACATTCCGACTACTGACCCCGCTGACAGGTGAGCTTCAGTCGCGCCTTGGCTTGCAGCGGCTCACCAGCCCGTGAGCTGGCTATCGGGAGATGGCCCGCGGGATGTCGGCGACGTGCGTGAAAGCTCATCACCCGGCGACCGTGGGTTTGAGGGGGTCCCGCTGATCCTCGCAACCGCCTAACTCGAGCGACCGACTCACTTCGCTCCACGATTGTTCCTGCACTGCAACACAAATCACACACCACCCCCGTTTCACATCCGCCACGCCGGGGTAACCACAGGTCAATCGCGGTGCCGCGCGTTGACTACTGCGGCTCGCAAACAACTTGGATACGCTGACAGCGGTCGGGCACCGGGTGCTGCTCGGTAGTCACCCGGGGGAGAGTGATTGCTTTGCGTCGAATGGCTGTTGTCGCTGCGTGCTTTGCGGCGGCACTCGCATGTGCGCCAACTGTGGTAGCGAACGCTGCGCCGATCGACTCCGGTTCCGCCGAGGGTGATCCACTGGTTGTGCCGGATGCGCCGCACGACGCCGGGGTCACCTCGGTGACCAAGATCAGTCCCACGCAGTCTTCGGTGTTCGTCTACTCGCCGGCGATGAAGCGCGATGTGCAGGTGCAGGTGTTGCACCCGGTTTCCAGCGCGTCGCGCCCGTCCTATTACCTACTTGATGGCGTTGACGCCGATCCCCGTCAGGCTACGTGGCTCGAAAAGACGGACATCGCAAGGTTCTTCGAGAACAAGAACGTGAATGTTGTTCTGCCGGTTGGGGGTGCGGCGAGCTACTACACGGACTGGAAGTCGATCGACCCGGTTCTCGGCGTCAATGCTTGGGAAACTTTCCTCACCAAGGAACTGCCGCCGATCATCGACGCCGAGTTCCACGGCACCGGCGCGAACGCTGTCGGCGGGCTCTCGATGGGCGGCCACGCCGCGATGAACCTCATCACGCGCCACCCAGACCTCTACCGAGGTGTCGCCGCCTTCAGCACCTGCGCCAACTCGTTGGACAGCAATGCGCAGCAATCGGTTCGGGCGACCATCGCATCCCGCGGTGGTAACGCGACCAACATGTGGGGGCCGGACAACGATCCCGACTGGGCTCAACACGACCCGGTCACGAACGCGAATGCGTTGCGGGGCAAGACCGTCTACATGTCGGTCGGCAACGGGCAGTTGCGTCCCTCGGACCTCGATTCAAGCGCGGCATTGCTTGACTCGGCCACTGGAATCGGACTCGAACTGCTGACGCTGTCTTGCACCCGCCTGTACCAGGCGCGCCTCGATTCCATCGGCATCCCAGCGACTTTCGTCTACCGCCCGGTCGGGACGCATTCGTGGCCGTACTGGCAGGACGACCTGCACGCCTCTTGGCCTACGGTGGCCAAGGCGCTGGGCACCAGCTAAAGGCGTACCGTCAGCCGGCGGACGCGGCCGACCCTGCGTACTCCGCGACGATCGCCGACTGGCCGGCGAAGGCGAGGAACGCGTCGTTCTCCTCGGGATCGCCGATCGTGACTCGCACACCGTCGGTGCCATAGGGCCGAACGAGGACGCCCGCCTCCGCGGATGCCTCGCCGAACGCCGCCGCCCGCTCGCCGAGCGGGAGCCAGACGAAGTTGGACTCCGTCGGGGGCACGTCATACCCGATCTCGATCAGCGCCGCCCGCACGCGCGCACGCTCATCGACCACGGCATGCGTCCGGTCGAGCAGGGCGGCCTGCGCATCGAGCGAGGCCATAGCCGCGGCCTGGGCGAGGCGGTTCACGCTGAATGGGATGTGCACCTTCGCGAGCGCGGCGATGATCTCGGGATCGCCAACCGCATAACCGACACGCATACCGGCCAGGCCGTACGCCTTCGAGAAGGTCCGCAGCACTACGACATTCGGACGTCCGCGGCCGAGCTCGATGCCGTCGGGCGCATCCGCACCGGGAATCCGCAGGTACTCGAAGTAGGCCTCGTCGAGCACCACCAGTACGTTGGCCGGCACCGAATCCAAGAAGCGCTCGAGCGCTGCCCGGCCCACCGCGGTTCCGGTCGGGTTGTTCGGGTTGCACACGAACACGAGGCGGGTGCGCGGGGTGATTGCCGCGGCCATCGCGTCGAGGTCGTGCACGTGGTCGGCGGTGAGCGGCACGGTCACCGCGGTCGCGCCAACCACCTGCGTCACCACCGGGTACGCCTCGAACGAGCGCCACGCGTACAGCACCTCGTCGCCAGGACCGGCGGTGATCTGCGCCAGCTCCTGGCACAGCGCGACGCTGCCGCAGCCAATCGCGATCTGTTCGGGCGCAACATTCAGCCGCTTCGCGATCTCGCCGACGAGCTCGGTGTTGCGGTTGTCCGGGTACCGGTTCACGGTCTGCGCGGCCTCGGCGATCGCGTCCGCGACGCCGGGCAGGGGAGCGTGCGTTGTCTCGTTGCTCGCCAGCTTGATCGCGCCAGGGAAACTGCGTCCCGGGACATACGACGGGATCGCGGCAAGGTCGGGACGAATGCGTGCGCTCACCGGACCAGTATGGCTGCTCGCGCTCGGCGCTCGATGCGCAGGTCATGCAGGTCACGGTCTGTAAGGCGTCGGTCCGGATACAAATTCGCGCGCAGTGGCGGTTGAGTCCCTACGCTTGTTCCATGCCGGGCTTCTTCACCGACAGCGCAGCGCTGCGGTCCGACGACGAGGACGCTGTGCGCACGGACACCGTGCCCGTCACGGCCATCGAACCGGAGGGGCATGCGCGCGGCGGGATCGTTGTGCTGCACGAGTCGCGCGAGTTCACCCAGGCCATACGCGACCTGCTCGCGTCCCTGGCCAACGAAGGCTGGATCGCTGTCGCGCCCCACCTGTTCCATCGCGAATCGCAAAAATCCGAGGCCGGGGTGTTCGGCGACAACCTGTTCGACGACTTCGACGCCTGCTTCGACTGGCTCACAGCGCGCGGTGTGTACCCGGACTGCATCGGGGCGCTGGGCTTCGACGATGCCGGGACCGCGGCGTTCCTGGTCGCGACGAATCGACCGATCGGTGCGGCGGTCAGCGTCGCAGCCCGGGGGATCACTGTGGCCCTTAATGACGAGGCGCCGGCATTGCTCGAGGCCGCACCCGAACTTCAGGCACCGTGGCTCGGCCTTTACGGCGCGGACGACCCGGAGACGCCGGCCGAGGAGGTCGAGCGACTGCGCGACGCTGTCGCCACCGCATCGGTCGCGGCGCATGTCGTCAGCTACGAGGGGTTGCAACACCGTGCGGACCGGCCCGACGAAGCCGACGAGGATTTCGACGAGAGCACCGATCCAGCGGTGGATGCGCAGACCCGGATCTTCGACTGGTTCGACGCGAACCTGCGCTAGCCGACCTGGCCTTTAAGCCCGGTAGCAGCCGATTTGGTCTACCGGCGGTGGGCTGTGTAACCTTTCACCTCGGCGGTTCGAAAGGACCGGTTGCCTCGCAAGGGGCTCAGGAGGCGTGCCAGAGCGGCCGAATGGGACTCACTGCTAATGAGTTGTCCCTTCACGGGGACCGGAGGTTCAAATCCTCTCGCCTCCGCCACAGTCCGGTGCTACGGCACCGGCCAGCGTTACCGTAGGTGCTTCGGCACCTACGACAACTGAAGACGAGCGCCCGTAGCTCAACGGATAGAGCACTTGACTACGGATCAAGAGGTTAGGGGTTCGAATCCCTTCGGGCGCACGCAAAGAAACCCCCTCTCACGAGGGGGTTTCTTTTTGCACCGCGCCCACTGGTCGAATTGGCTTGCCCGTCAGACCGATTCGATTGTTAACGCGCCGTGCAGGCGGATCACCCCAGCTCGGGGCTTGTGGTGAGAGACATACGGCCCGTATATATCCACGAATGAGTACGGATGGGCGCGTGGCAAGCCCCGAAGCGGTGGGGACTGCGAAGCGGATGCCGTTGTTGCACCGGTGGGGCTTGCTGGTCGCGCGCCGGCGCCGCCTGGTGATCGCGATCTCGGTGGTGGTGCTGGCTGGATGCGCGCTGGCGTTTCCTGTCCTGCAGAGCCGCCTGACCGCGATGGACTTCACGGTGACGGGCTCGGAATCGGCGCGCGTCGACGAACTACTGCAAGAGCAGTTCCCCGAGCTTGGGGCAGAGCAGAACGTCATCGTTGTCGAATCGACGGCTGGATCGATCAATAGCCCAGAGTCGCGCAGCGCGGTCGACAGTGTCGTCAGTGCCGCAGAGCGCGTCGACGGAGTGACCGGGGTTATCCGGCCGTTCCCCGGCGGTCCGCCAATGCAGGTCGCGCCGAACGGCAGCGCCGCCATCGTGGTGGTGGGTCTCGAAGGCCCTATGGCCGATCGCGCCGTGGTGGCGCGCCATCTGCAGGAGGCGGTCGAGGACGTCGACGCACCCGGGATCGAGGTCAATGTGACCGGCTACTCGCCGGTGCAGAACGACCTTATGGAGATCGAGAACGCCGATGTGGCCCGCGCCGAGTCCTTCGGTCTCCCGGTCGCAATGATCGTGCTCGTTCTCGCACTAGGTGCGCTCGTGGCGGGGTTCCTGCCGGTTGGCATCGCCCTGGTCGGCGTTCTGCTCGCGGCGGGCGCCATGTTCACGCTCTCGCACGTCACCGATTTCGACTCGCTCACGATGGCCGTGGCCACGATGATCGGGATCGGTGTCGGAATCGACTACGCCATGTTCATCGTCAGTAGATTCCGCGAAGAACTCGCCGTGCTGGGCGTGACTACGCGCGAACAACGCGAAGAGATCGCCGAGGCGGTCGCGCGTAGCTCGAGCACCGCTGGAAAGACGATCATCGCGTCCGGAATCATCGTGATGATCTCGCTGTGCGCACTGGTCATCATCAACTCGCCGATCTTCCGCGGAATCGCGATAGGCGTCGCGACGGCTGTGACCGCGATGCTGATTGTCGGAGTTACCTTGCTCCCGGCCGTCTTGGCCGAACTCGGACCGGCGGTCAACCGAGGCGGAATTCCGAAGCGCTTCCAGCCGACGGAAATTTCCGCCAACTCCGATGTCATGCAAGGGCGCTGGGCGCGGTGGGCCAGGACGGTGATGGCCCGCCCCGTGGTGTTCGGCGTAGCGTCCGTCGCGATTCTCGTTTTCGCCGCAGCACCGATCTTCGGTATGCGATACGGCGTCGACATGGGGATGTCGGCGCTCGATGACAAACCCTCCGGACGTGCGGCAACCGCACTCGCCGCCAACTTCTCATCGGGAGCCATTGCCCCCATCGAAGTGATCGCAATCGGTCAGAACGATGCCGCGATGACTGATGAGGAACGCGCTCGCCTGACCGTCTTCCTGAACACGATGGCGCGTGATTCGCGCGTCGAGGCAGTTCTGCCCGCAGAGTTCAGCGAGGGGTACGCCAGTGCTGCCGCGATACCCGCGGTCCCGTTCGACTCCGAGGCCGCGATCGGGCTCGTCAATGACCTGCGCACGGCCGCGGAGCGGGCCGGGGCACAGGGACCGGAGATCCTGATCGGTGGCAGTACGGCGGAATTTGTGGATCTGGATGAGGAGATGACCGCCAAGCTGCCGCTCGTCATCGCGTTCGTGCTTGCGGTCTCCCTCGCCTTCCTGATCGTCGTGTTCCGCAGCATCGCGTTGCCGATCAAGGCGATCCTGATGAACCTGCTCGCAACAGGCGCGGCACTCGGCATCACCGTCGCCGTATTCCAGTGGGGCATAGGCGAGTCAGTGCTGGGCTTCACGAGCCCCGGCTTCGTGCAGACCTTCCTGCCCACCCTTGTCTTCGCTGTCTTGTTCGGGCTGTCGATGGATTACGAAGTGTTCCTCATTCGCCGCATGCGGGAGTTCTGGGAGACCACCGAGGACAATGAGTACGCCGTTGCCGCCGGAATCGCGCACACGGCTCGGCCGATCACTGCCGCTGCCGCGATCATGGTCATCGTTTTCGGCAGCTTTGTCACCGCAGATGTATTGGAACTCAAGCAGATCGGGTTCTCGCTTGCGATCGCTGTAGCGATCGACGCGCTGCTCGTGCGCCTGGTCCTCGTGCCGGCGTTCATGAAGCTATTCGGCAAATGGAACTGGTGGCTGCCCGCGTTCAGGAAGTCGCGCGACACCGCGCCGGCGGGGTAGCGGGCTGGCGCCCACGGCCGCCATCGTCATCGCGGCCACACCGCTGCTCGTTCAAGGTTGTCTCCAGTCGAGATCTTCGTCTTGTGTGATCAGCTCGAACATGAAGTCGTAGTACTGCTGGGTGCTGATGATCTCGGCCTCGACGCCGGGTATGTGCTCGCCGTCGAGGACGCGGATACCGAGTTCATAGCCGCGCTCAGCGCGAGCTTGTACGTCGTCCGAATGGGTTTCTCGGATGGAACGCTGCATCGCCGACGTTCTCGCGGCCTCCTCGGTAGCGGCGGTTTCTCGCCAGTCGTACACCGAGTACCAGGCATCCCAACGACCGTCCGGACGCAACTCAGTCAGAATTGAGTGCGTGACATGCATGCGCTGTCCCGGAGCCCATCGATTATTGGACATCCGACCTCCTGCTTCGTGGCTCAGATAACCGTGAAGAGTGGCGGCATTCCGCCGGAGCAGATGCCAATCGGCACCAGGTAGCCGACTCCACGTGCCGGCACCGTCCCGATCATCGGGACCATCGAACCGTCGGGACAGAACCCGTACCCGACAAAGCTCGTCGGCATATCGGACTGGTTGGTGCAGAACTGCGCGTAGCACGACACCCCGAAAGGCAACGCGGAGGCTGTTCCCGACCCGGCGACTAGACCACCCGCCGCCATCGTCATCGCTGCAAGTGCTGGGAACAGCCAGTTTCTCGACATGGCCTGACTCCGTCCTGCCCGACGTGGATCAATACGTGTACGGCTGGCCCGGCTTGGACCCATCAGCGCAGGACGCGGTCGCCTGCAGGACGCCCATGCCATGGGCCGGAACGAACGCGGTCACCGGGATCGCAGTGCCATCCGGGCAGGTCGCGTAACCGGTGACGGAAGCGCCGAAGTCGGAGTTGTTCGTGCAGATTTCGAATACGCATGTCACCCCGGGAGCGAGCGCCTCAGACGTGCCCCCGGCGGCGAGAAGGCCGCTCGCTGTCATCGTCGTGACTGCCAGGACTCCGAATGGAATTCTTCTCGACACGGCTCCGGCTCCCCTCGCTCAGCGCCCGTTGTGCGTGCGTTTTGCTTGGAAGAAACGAATCTTACGCCGAATGCCGCTCTCTGACCTGGGCAAATGAACAAATCGGCGAAAACTATGCTCCGGTGAACGGGATCGTCTGTGCTGACGGCGCCCAAGCGTGGTGCGCTGCGCGATCAGCAAACCCCACGCAGCTAGCTGCTCGCGGGCGGCGTGGCCAGGACCGCGTGCGCGAGTCGGGCCAGGTCATCGGCAAGATGCGGGCGGCGCGCGAGGCTGCGTGAGCGAACCGATTCGGTCACCATGCCGGTCACCGCGCGAATAACCACGAGTGCCTCGTTGCTCGATAGATCGGGCCTGACCGTGGCCAGGCAATGCGACCATTCCTCGAAGAACAACTGCTGGGCGCGGCGGCGCTGTGCCTTCGCGGCGTCGTCGATGTGGTGGTACTCGGTGGTGCTGACGGCGAACAGGTCAGCGTTGCTCACCGCGATCCGAATGTAGTTCTCCAGCAGCCGATCCAGTGCGTCTTCACCCGAAGTTGCCACTGTCAGTGCCTCATTCATGCCGATGGTGACGCGCTCGCTCGTCCGCACGATCGCGGTGGCGAGGATGTCTTCCTTGTTCTTGAAGTGCCGGTACGGCGCGGCCGCGGTAATCCCGATCGCCTCGGCGATCTCGGCCATCGACACCCCACGGAATCCGCGCTCACGGAACAGGTCAATAGCGGTTTCGAGGATCTGTTCGCGCCGCGAGGACCTTTGCCAGCCGCCCTTGGCGGGAATGCTGATCGATTCGTCGGTGAGCGGCTGGAGGGACTGGGACAGCATGGCGTTCATGGCGGTGGCGGCGAGTTGAACCACGCGCTGCCGCGGCACATTTCGCAGTGCATAGGCCATACCGGCCAGCGCACCACCGCCCGCACGCACATAGAGTCCGGCGTCCTTCGGATTCAGGTTCGAGTGCGCCGCGACAATGGTCGGAACGCACCGTTCGCCGAGCGCGATCCAGCGCTTGCTCACCTGGGCGAAGTTGTCCGTGGACAGGCTCCACATGTGTCGCAGCGTCACGGTCAGTTCGGCAGGGTTGTCGAGCGCAACCCCGACTACCGCGTCGATGACCCGCTGTCGGGTCAGGTCGGGACCGGCGTTTTCGGCGTCGGCGAGGGCTGCATCGGTGGCTGCCAGCAGGCGATCGAGGAACTCGACGCCGATCGCGAGCAGGATCGCTTCCTTGCCTGCGACGTGCCGATACAGCGCGGGACCGCTCACACCGATGTCGGCGCCGATATCATCGATGCTGACTCCCGTGTAGCCGCGTTGCTGGAACAGCTTCGCCGAGCGACGCAGGATCTCCGCACGGCGCTCCGCGGCAGGCAGTCGAGTCGATCGCGTGCGACCGTTCGCCTTCGGGTCACGCACTCCGCGTGGACTCATCGGGCGATCGCCCGTCGTGAACGGTCCTTCATGTCCGAGATCGTACCGTATCGCTTGTCAGTAGCAGATGGGCGGTTCGGCGTTAACGAGCATTGACGTGAGGGATTGCGACCCTTAGCATCGCAACGGATCCGGGACTGTGCGTCCGGACACACTCACACGTCCGTCGGGCCCGGCGATACGCAAGGGAGCGTCCATATGCCAATGAAGTTCGAAGCAATCGGCGCAGACAACGGCTATGGCGAGGTCACCTGGACTCACAAGGACGCGATCCTCTACGCGCTCGGTGTCGGCGCGGGCCAGGATGATGCGCTGTCCGAATTGCAGTTCACCACAGAGAACTCGCAAGACGTGACGCAGCAGATGCTCCCGGCCTACGGCGTTGTCCTTGGCATGACCTACGGCACGCGGCCCGACATCGGTGACTACCACCTCTCCCAGGTGCTGCACGGTGAGCAGTCATTCGTCGTGCACAAGCCGCTCCCGATCGCGGGCAGCGCGAAGATCGGCACGGTCACCACTGGCATCTATGACAAGGGCAAGGGCGCCCTTGCGGTGCTCGAGTCGACCGTCGCGGACGCCGCGACCGGCGAGGTCTGGGTGACCTCGCAGACCGGGCTCTTCATCCGCGGCGAGGGCGGATTCGGCGGTGACCCGCAGCCGGTGGTCGAGTGGAGCGTGCCCGAGCGCGACGCCGACATCGACGCGTCCTCGACCATCCGTGAGGACCAGGCGCTGCTCTACCGCCTCTCCGGTGATCGCAACCCCTTGCATTCGGATCCGAAATTCGCTGCCATGGCGGGCTTCCCGCGGCCGATCCTGCACGGCATGTGCACGTACGGCGTGACGGGCCGGCTGCTTATCAATGCGCTGTGCGGCGGCGACGCGAGCCGGGTCAAGGGCATGGGTGGCCGGTTCAGCAAGCCGGTTATGCCGGGCGAGACGATCACCGTCTCGGTCTGGAAGCAGGATGGCAGCGCCGTTTTCCAGACCCGCAATTCCAATGGTGACGTGGTGCTAGACCGCGGCACGTTCGACTACACAGAGGCCAACTGATGACCACGGAACAGCCCGTTTCGGAGTTTCGCGCTCGGGCGCGAGCATGGCTCGCGGAGAATGCGCCGTCGTTCCCGCGCGACGATTTCTATGGGGACGCGCGCACGGTCCAGGGCCTGATGCAGGCCGCGGGATTCGCGGGCATCACCTGGCCGGTGGAATACGGCGGCCAGGGCCTCACCACGACCGAGCAGCGCGAATGGGACGAGGAGTCGCAGGCCTACGACGTGCCGGTCGACGTGCTCGCGATCAGTCTGGGGATGGTGACGCCGATCCTGCTCGACCTCGGAACCGAGGAGCAGAAGCAGCGCTACGTCACCAAGCTGGTGCGCGGTGAATACATTGGCTGCCAGTTGTTTTCCGAGCCCGCCGCGGGTTCGGATGTCGCCGGACTCCGCACCCGCGCGGTGCGTGACGGCGACGAATGGGTGATAAACGGCCAGAAGGTGTGGACCACGCACGCGCATCAGGCCGAGGTCGGGATCCTGCTGGCGCGCACTAATCCGGATGTGCCGAAGCACCAGGGCATCACGATGTTCGTCATCGATATGCACGCGCCTGGCGTGACGGTGCGACCGCTCAAGGACATGAGCGGCGCCAGCAAGTTCAATGAGATTTTCTTCGACGATCTGCGCCTGCCCGCGGGTTCGGTTGTGGGCGAGGTGGATCAGGGCTGGGCCGCCGCGGTGCAGATGTTGCGCCACGAGCGTCTCGCGCTCACCGCGCGCCGGACGCGGACGGACAATCCCGCGTCGTATTCGTCACTGGCGCAGGAAGTTCGACGTGCCGGGCGTGCCGATGATCCGATCGTGCGGCGCACCCTCGCACAGATCTATATCGGTGAGCGCGTCGGCGAATTGTTCTCCGCGCGGATCGCGGAGGAGATCAAGGCCGGTGGGGATCCCGGGCCGCGTGGCTCGGTTGGCAAGCTCGCCGGCGGACGGCATGCCCGGATGCTCGCCGACGCCGTGACCACGATGTTCGGCAGCGGCGGCACGGTGTGGTCGGCCGACGATGCGTCCGGCGCCGCGCTGTCCCAGATCATCGCTACGGCGCCAGTGCTGCGGATTGCCGGTGGCACCGACGAAATCCAGCGCAACATCATCGGCGAGCGCCTGCTCGGCCTGCCCAAGGAGCCGAAGTGATTCTCAACCAGACGCAGGATCAGCTCGAACTGCGCAGCGCCGTAAGCAAGTTCATCGATGGCGTCACGCCGCTTTCCGCTGTACGTACGGCGATGGAGTCCGAACTCGGCTATGACGCCGCGGTGTGGCGGCGGCTGTGCGGCGAGTTGGCCGTGCCCGCGCTCGCGGTGAGCGAGGAGGGTGGCGGTGCCGGATTCGGCATGCCCGAACTTGCCGCCGCGATGCAGGAATTCGGCGCAGGCCTGGTGCCCGGCCCGCTGTTCGGCTCGGGCGTGCTCGTTGCGCAGGTGCTCGACGCCATCGGGGACAAGGTGCTGCTGCCGGAGGTCGTTGCCGGTACGAAAATCGCAGCGTTGGTACAGGATTCGTCGCTTCGTGCCGACAATGGCACCGTGACCGGCGAGGCGTTCGGCGTCCTCGATGCGATGGCTGCCGACGTGTTCGTGGTCGTCGCCGGGCTCTCGGTCTACGCGGTGGATGCCACTGCGGACGGAGTGACGCGCACAGCGCTCGAGACGCTCGATCCCACCCGGCGCCAGGGCGCGGTGTCGTTCACTGACGCCGTCGCATCGGAGCTCGGTCCGGCCGAGCGGGTGGCGCACGGTATCGACCGGGCGACGGTCGCACTGGCCGCGGAGCAGGTCGGTGTGATGGAGCGCAGCGTCCGGCTCGCGGTCGAGTACGCGAAGGTGCGCGAGCAGTTCGGGCGCAAGATCGGCTCGTTCCAGGCAGTGAAGCAGGGCCTGGCCGACATCTACGCGAGCTACGAGCTGGCGGCGAGCGCCGTCGCCTACGCGGCGTGGGTTGCCGACAACGAGCCGGACCAACTGGCGGTCGCCGCGAGTGTCGCGAAGGCCTATGTCGGTCCGCAGGCGTTCCAGGCGGTGAGCCAGATGATCCAGTACCACGGCGGCATCGGCTACACGTGGGAGCACGACGCCCACCTGTTCTATAAGCGGGCCAAGACCAACGAGACGTTGCTTGGCACCGCCGACGAGCATCTCGAGCGGATCGCCGCTGCACTGCTCGACGACTAGCGGATTACGACCCGGTTCGGCGCCCTTCCCGGGGGCAAATTGTGTAAACGGGGGCGAAGTCTTGCCCCCGGAAGGAAGGTTTGCACCCGGGAGGGCGCGAAATCGGCACTAGAACACGTTCCAGTTCTGCTGCTAGCCTTGGCGGCACAGGCTTGGAAGGAGCGGCAGTGGCGGCAACGGACGGACCCCTCAGCGGGCAGGTGGCATTCATTACCGGGGCTGCGCGCGGCCAGGGCCGCGCCCATGCGGTTCGGCTGGCGAGCGAGGGCGCGGACATCATCGCCATCGATATCTGCAAGCCGGTCTCCGACACCATCACCTACCCGGCTGCCACCTCGGAGGATCTCGCCGAGACGGTCCGCGCGGTTGAGGCCACCGGGCGGAAGGTACTGGCTCGCGAGGTCGACGTCCGTGACCTTGCTGCTCTGCAGCAGGTCGTCGCCGATGGCGTCGAGCAGTTCGGTCGGCTCGACATCATCGTGGCCAATGCCGGTGTACTGAGCTGGGGCCGGATGTTCGAGATGTCCGAGGAGCAGTGGGACGCCGTTATCGACGTCAACCTGAGTGGCACCTGGCGCACCATCCGTGCGGCCGTGCCGGCCATGATCGAGGCGGGCAACGGTGGCTCGGTCGTCGTCGTCAGCTCATCGGCCGGCCTGAAGGCCACCCCGGGCAACTCGCACTACGGCGCGTCGAAGCACGGCGTCGTCGCGCTCACGAACGCATTGGCGCTCGAGGTCGGCGAGTTCGGCATCCGGGTCAACTCCATCCACCCGTACTCGGTCGATACCCCGATGATCGAGCCGCACGCGATGATGGAGATCTTCGGCAAGTACCCGACCTACATCCACAGCTTCTCGCCGATGCCCTACGTTGCGGTGAACCACGACGGCAAGGAAGGGCTGAAGGAGTTCATGCAGCCCACCGAGGTTGCCGACGTGGTGGCGTGGCTCGCCGGCCCCGGCTCGTCGACGATCTCGGGCAGCCAGATCGCCGTCGACCGCGGCACTATGAAGTACTGATCGCCAGACCCTCCGGGTCGTCTGTGGTGATCTGGTCGACACGCAGGTCGAGGAGTCGGGTGATCGCGGGCCGTGCGTCGGCGTCCGCTCGGGCGATTGTGTAGGCATCGATCCGGCGACCTGCTTCGTGGAACGCGCCGACCAGGTCGTGACCGCGTCGGTCCGCCTCGAGAACCAGCGCGTGGTGGAGGTAGATCATCTCGGCCCGCGGCGCAGCGTTGACGGCGTCGGCCACGAACCGGTCGAACTCGCCCGAGCGCAGGACCCGCCGGATCGCGCCACGATGACACGGGTCGTGGCCAATGCGGACGTCGGGGACGCGCTCGGTGAGCAGAGCCACCGCGACGGCGTCACCACAGGACAGGATCGTGTGGCGCCGGATCGGTGCAACCGCGCGCGCGAACGATTCCAAGGCCGTCTCGTTCAGATCCTCGGCGGTCTGTTTGAAGTCCAACTGCAGTAGTGCCTCGGGATGGATCCCGGTCCCGGCGAGCAGGCTGGGAACGTCGTCGAAGATCAGCACGTGGGCGTCGGTCGGACGCCCGGCGGCATCGCGAAGCCGCAGCGAACGAAGGTGGTCGGCGGTATGTGCGCCGACCCGGCCAGTGCCGGTTGTTGCGCGCCGGAGCTGGCGATCATGCAGGACAGCGAGCCGAGCGTCGGCGGTGAGCATGAGGTCGATCTCCACACTCGCACCCGCGCGCATCCCCTCGGCGATGCGGCGGGCGGTAAACGCGGTATCGCCGAACCGGCGCCGGGCGCGATGCCATTTGATCCAAGTCCGGTGGCCGTCGCGTTCGAGGAATGTGGGTGCGTGCTCGGCGTCGAAAGCGCTAGTTCCCGTCGCGAGACAACAGCGGCAGCAACTTTTCCGTCTTTGCATCCGTCCATCCCGGCGGCTGCAGGATCTGCGTCCATGAGTACGGAATTGCCGACATGTAGTCGTGTCCGTGCCCATCGGGGACGTTCGTAGACACCGCCATATCTGCCGAAACCTGTAGGAAGGTGACGAACGGAGCCCACTGCATTGCGTCGAGCACGTCAGGCCCGGGGGGCTCCTTCAGCCAGTCCGGCTTGTTCAGGAGCAGGCGCGGCGACCACCACGTGATCGGGTCACTCGCGTGCTGCAGGTACACGACCCGGTCCTTGCCCCAGGGTGAGTCGGGGCGCGCGAGATCGGCCTGATCGGCGGCGAAGCGCACGATCGCGCCGTCCTCGAATATCGGCAGAATCTCGGGCGTGCCGGGCTCGCGTTGATTCGTGGTGTCGCGCCACAGCGAATTGTTGAACGTCGGACCGGAGAACAGCGCACCGTCGGTGCGGGCGGCGATATCCGGGATCGTGCCGAACGCGGCCTCGCCACCGAATGAGCCGAGACTTTCGCCGAACACCACCAATTTCGGCCGTTCCGCCTCCGGCATCGCTTGGATTCGGGTCGAGACCGCTTCGAAGAGTGCCAGACCGGCCTGTCGGGCGCGTTCCTTGTCGACCAGGAACGAGATCCAACTCGGAAGATAGGAGTACTGCATGCTGGCGAGCGCGGTATCGCCGTTGTACATGTACTCCAGCGAGTCGATGGTGGCCTTGTTGATCCAGCCGCTGCCGGTGGTCGCACCGACCGCGACGACCTTGCGCTGGAAGCCGCCGGTCCGCTCGAGTTCGCGGGCAACGAGGTCGGCCCGATCCTTGAGCGAGTCGGCCGAATCGAGACCGGCGTAGGTCCGGATCGGGTCTAGCGCGGGAGCGCCGTTGAACTGCTCGAGATCGGCCTTGGTTGGGCCCTTCGAGATGATGACGCGTCCTTCGCGTCCGAGCGAGTCCCAGGTGACCAGCGACCCTGGGCCGCCCGAGCGCAGCGGCGAGGTCGGCGGCACAGAATCGGCCTTCGTCTCGTTGTTCGCGGCGGCGAACGAGGCGTTGAGCGCGCTCATGCCCTTCTCCGCGACGACGCCGTTGAGTACCAGCACCGTCAGGGTGATCGCCACGGCGGCCCCGATTGCACCGGAAATTCGGGGCGGTATGTACCGGCTCAGCCACCTGCTCAGGCGCTTGACGCCCGTGCCCCACAACTGTCCGAGCGACATCAGCACGAGGAAGACCAGGACCGTGAACAACACGACCAGTACGTAGGACGTCCAGGCCAGCCGCTCGACGCCCATCAGATCGCGAACGTCGTTCTGCCACAGTGCGAATAGAGAGAACATAATGGCGGTTCCCGCGACGGCTACTACCCCGAGGGTCAGCCATGCCCAGCGGGGTGGGCGCGGCCAGGGTTCGTCGCGCGAAACGAGGAAGCGGGCCAGCCAGGTGAGGAACACGCCGATGCTGTAACCGATTGCTGCAGACGCCCCGCTGACCAGGCCTTGGAACAGCGGGTCGCGTGGCAGCAGCGAGGGCGTCGCCGAGAGCCAGAGGAAGATCAACGCGACGATCAGGCCGCCGAAGGCATATCGCCGCGCCCATCGATGCAGTCGGCCGCCGCGCGCTGTCGAGGGTGGCTTCTTGCCAACGGGCGCGGGTATCGATTCCGGGACAGCAGACCCGTGCGTATCGACCGACTGCTGGACCATGGAACCCCCTAGAGAGGTGACCGAGCCAACATAGTATCCGTACAGGCGCGCAATGAGCGGTGTGAACAGAGGTTCGCGTATTGGCCGAATTCGTCGAAAGTGGTCGCGGCAGCGACGAGCATGCTGCGGCGGATATCGGTGGCGCACCGATTCGGCCGCGCCGGCCGCTCGTCTTTGTCGCGGCGGTCGTTGTCGTCCTGATCGCGACGAATCTGATTGCGCACTTCACGGGTTCTGTGGCTGCGGATTTCGCCGTGCCCGTGATGTCCGTTCTCTTGGTGTTCGGCGCCCTCATGGCCGGGCTGACCTGGGCGGATCTCGGGTTGACGCCCGCACAGCTGAAAGCCGGCATCCCCTACGCGGTCGCCGCCGTCGTCATCATCGCCGCCATCGTGGCGATCGCGGTGGCGATCCCGGCGACGCGCGAATTCTTTCTGTCGAGCCGGTACGACAGCACGTCGGAGGCGGCGTTTGCCGCGCTGGTGATCATCCCGCTGCAGACCGTGCTGCCGGAAGAGTTGGCATTCCGCGGCGTGCTGCAGGGGGCATTGATGCGCTGCTACGCGCCGCGCGTCGCTTTGCTCATCGGCGCGGGGTTGTTCGGACTGTGGCACATCAGTTCGTCGTTGGGCCTCACCGAGGGCAATGCCGGGCTGAGCGATTCCCTGGGCAGCGGCACCGCCGGGCAGATTGCCGGAATCCTCGGAGCCGTTGCTGCGACGACGTTTGCCGGGCTCGTTCTCGGCTGGCTGCGGCTGCGTAGCGACAGCCTCCTCGCGCCGATTGCGCTGCACTGGGCGCTGAATGCGACGGGCGCGATCGGCGCCGCCGTCGCGTGGCAACTCAGCGGAGGCTGATCGGCCCGTTCACGGTGCGAAGTGTGTCTATGGGGGCGAAGTTTCGCACCCGGGACGAAGGTTTGCATCCGTATGGGGACGCACAAGAGGCGTCGTCAGTCGGTCAGCGGCAGTTGCTCGGCGCAGGGACGCCGCGGAAGCGGGCGTCGAGATAGTCCAACGCAGCGGGCAGGCCCAGCACAGCGGCGGTCAGGTGATCCGGCACCGGGAACGTCTGCGACTCCACCGGAACGCCGGCCGCGCAGTACCGGCCCATCGTGTTGACGATCGAATCGATCGGGATCAGTCCGTCGATCGGCGAATGCCATTCGTACACCGGGATATTGGGCACGCCGCGGTACAGCTCGAGGCTGTTCTCATCGGCGATGGCCCAGGCCTTCGGGTCGGTGGTCAGCTGCAGCGAGGACGCCAGCTGGGGCACGCTCTGGCCGGCACCCGCAACGAGGATGTCGTTCGTGCAGGCGTTGGCCATGCGGTTCCGGATGTCGACGCCGAGCGGATTTAGCTGCGCACTGAACGGGAACCGATCCGGGTACTCGCGCTCCAGGCCGATCGCCGCGGCCATCGCCAGGCCGAAGACCGGATGCGGGGCATCGCCGAGGGCACGCGCCATCTTCGTGATGTTCGCCGGTACGCCGCCCTCTGCGGCGCCGACGATGCGCAGTTCGGGTGCGTAGGTAGGGGCGAGCGCTGCCGCCCAGCCGGTCGCCATGCCGCCACCCGAGTAGCCGGCCATTGCGATTGGGCTGTTCGCCATACCGAATTCGTTCACCCGCTTGGCAGCGCGGATGCCGTCCAGGGTGATCTGGCCGCCGAGCTTTGCCGCGCCGTACGCGGAGTTCGGCCCGAGGTGATCGGGCAGCAGGATCGACCAGCCGCGGACAAGTGCAAT
>NZ_LRRB01000321.1 GCF_001646865.1 Aldersonia kunmingensis
CGTGCACTGGTTTGTGGTCGCCTCGATCACCCCGCCGACGAGCATCTGATTGACCAACGTGCCGGTCTGCCCGTGGATCAGCGGATCGCTGAGCGTGTCGTGCGGACCGGGTATCCCGGTCCCGTTCGACACATAAATCGCCATCCCGCGCAGCTTCGCCGCATTCAGATACGGATCGTTCGCTGCCCACAGCGGGTCTTCCGGCTTGCCCCACATGTTCTCCACATCGCCACCGCCCCAGACGTTGACGGTGATCTCGACATATCGCTGGCCGAGCGGCTGCGAAGTCTCCGCACAACCGGAGTAGGCACCGATGCCCTTGTACAGGCCCGGCGCAGCAATGGCGAGGTTGAACACCGAAGTGCCCGAGGTCGAAATGCCAGCGATGGAGTTGACGTGGTTCGTGTCGAACGCGGCATCGATGAGCGGCGGAAGTTCCTTGGTCAGAAACGTCTGCCACTTGTTGGTTCCGAGCTTTTCGTCGGGCTTGAGCCAATCGGTGTAGTAACTGAACCGACCCGCCAACGGCGTCACCACGTTCACATGCTTATCGCGGAAAAAATCCACATAGTCGGTTTTCACCGCCCAGCTCGCCGCGTCCTCGCCCCCGCCGGCGCCATTGAGCAGATACAACGTTGGCGCGGGAGTCGACGTATCCGCCGGCCGCAGCACAGTCAGCGGCACATTACGATCCATCGCCGCCGAATGCACAGTCACAGTCAGGTTTTGGGGCTTGACCTCTTTGATCGAAACGATCTTCGACCCGTCCTCGGAGGTCACTTCCGGCACAGGAACCGATCCCGTTGGCTGTGCCGACACCGCAGCAGTTGACCCGGCCAGGATCAAGGTCACCGAACACGCCACACCTGCGAGGCAACGGAGCGCCGCGACTCTGCTCGACATCACTACGGATTACCCTCCGTTCACAGCTTCGTATCCCGATTCACCCTCGGTGCCACCGGTCGGAGCGTTGACAATGTGCCGACGGTACCAGAAGAAATCGGCCGGATATGAGGGCGTTTCGCCCTTGCGGAGTTCCGGAAATGCCGATCTGTCAGCGGTCAACACGGGGCAGGATGCGCCAGGCCGTAGTCCGGATCCAACGCATCGAGAACCAGCCATATCGGACGCGGCTCCGTCATTAGTTGGCTGTGATCGATGCCGATGCCCGGACACCCGTCCTGTACCCACACATTCCGCACATCCCCGGGACCCGTGGTGGCGAGGAACGAACTCTCCGGCGGAGTGATCGTGCTGTCGTTGCGCGAGGCGATCACCGTGTACCGCACACCTGGCATCGTTTCGCCACCATCGTTCAGTTTGTCCAATAGTCGCGATCCAACGAGTTGCTGACGGCCCGCTAGGCCGAAGATCGCCTGCGCGGTGAGGTCCGGGGGCAGCCCGAGTGAAATGACGACCTGATACATCTCCTGGAGTGCACCGAAGGTCGTGCCGTGGTTCGAGGGCCCCTGCGCGACGAGCGAGTGCACCTTGTTTCGCGCGGGATCGGTGCGGTCAGCGCCGCCGTTGAACCGGAGGTATTGCCGCGCCATCGTTCCACCCTGAGAGTGGCCGACGATGTCCACTTGGCGCGCTCCGGTGTGCGCCAGCACGGCATCGATGAAGACCCCCAACTGCCGCGCCGATTCGCGGATGTCCCACAACCCCCAGATCACTCGCGGCGATCCGAAGACCGTCGGCACTCCACCGTAGTTCAGGGCGAAGACGCAGTAACCCTCATCGGCGAGCAGCGGGGAGAGCACAGGAAATGCGGACTGCATGCTCGAATTCGTGCCGTGCACCAGTACCACCGGACGCGGATGCGCCGCCGACGGTTTGCAGTTCCAGTCGTTCGCACCCTGCGGGGGTGGCCCCATCTCGTTATAGCCCGGCACCGGCTCCGGAATCGGCTGTGCGTTGGCCACCGAAGTCGACGCGAGGCTCCCAACCGCGACGACTGCCATGAGCGTGACGAACCGGCCGATCGTGGTGGGTCGGCGAACTCGATTCCGTCGTAACCTCACAGTTACGTTCGACCAGAGCAATGCACTGTTTTATGATACCTATGTGGTGAGAGAGACTAGCGATACCTATGAGGCCACATTTCGGCGCAAAGCCTCGGCCTAGAATATCGATTTGGTAACGCCACGATATCAGGAACGGCATCTGGTTGCCGCGCTTGCTCCGCACGACCGGTCTGGCGGCTCGCGTAACTTTCCCGGCTACCCGCGCGATAGTCGGGGTAGTGCACAAACGGCCCGCGGTCCGGGTACCGCGATTCTTTTCGTCCACCCGAGGTTGAGATGCAGCGACAGAGGTCCCAAGCAATGTTCCGAGTAGCCGGTATCGCGGTGACAGGAGTAGTCACCGCCTGCTTTCTGCTGACCGGAGTGGGCGCGTCTACGGCTGATCCGATCATCGACTCCGGCAAACTACTCACCGACGCGACGTCGCCGAACGGCTCGTACGTCGAAGAAGTGAAGGTCGAGGACGATCGCAACTTCACCATCAACGTTCATTCCGCGGCGATGGACCACACGATCCCGGTCACCGTCTACCGGCCGAAAGACACCACCGCGCCGCGGCCCACGCTGTACCTACTCAATGGTGCCGGCGGCGGCGTGGATGAGGCCACGTGGAAGAAGCGCACGGACATCTACGACTTCCTCGACGACAAGAACGTCAACGTCGTTTCGCCGGTCGGCGGTGCGTGGTCGTACTACACAGACTGGAAACAGTCCGATCCACGGCTCGGTCTGAACAAGTGGAAGACCTTCCTCACCGAAGAGCTTCCACCGATCATCGACGCCGGTCTCGGAACCAATGGCAAGAACGCGATTGCGGGTATCTCCAGCTCGGCAACCTCGGTATTCAACCTTGCCGAGTCGAAGCCGGATCTGTACAAGTCCGTCGCTTCCTACAGCGGTTGCGTCCAGACCGCCGATCCCATCGGGCAGCAGTTCGTCCGGCTCACTGTTGAGACATGGGGCGGCGCCGACACCGTGAATATGTACGGTCCGCCGAACGACCCGATGTGGGCGGCGAACGACCCCGTCATCCACGCCGACAAGCTGCGTGGCACCGCGCTGTACGTATCCGCCGGCAGCGGCCTGCCCGGCGTCCACGATCGACTCGGCGACCCGCATGCCCTACCCGGTACCGACGGCCTCTTCGACCAGATCACCGTGGGCGGATCCATCGAGGCGGCGGTAAATTACTGCACTCACAACTTGGCCAACCGGCTGAACCAGCTCGCCATCCCGGCCACCTTCAACTTCCGGCCGGCAGGCACCCACTCGTGGGGCTACTGGGAGGACGACTTCAAGAACTCTTGGCCGGTGATCGCCGGCGGGCTCGGAATCTGATTCGCCGATAACAAGTCTTGCGCTTCGGCGGCGCAGTCACACGTCCCAGCCGTGCTCGCGCCCGATTGGCGCGTAGAGCCCTCGTGCCACCGGCCGTATGAATCGGCGAACATAGCCTGCGCGCTCGGACAGTCCACCGGTACCGCATTCGGGCTCCCACGCTTCGCGCACAACCACGATCAAATCTCACACATCGACGACCTTTTGCGCCCGCAGACCAGGGGCGCCGAGTCGCAAAGGCCTCAGCGGGCGTCGCGACCATTTCGACACCCCTGGTCTACTACCCGTGGCGGCTACCGTTCTTTGGCAGGATCAAACCGTCCCAGCTCCCGTTCGAGCACCCGGCCGATGATTCCGAGCGGCTCGGGCGCCATGAGCACGCCATGGTCGAACTCGACCCAGAAGTTCGAAATCCTTCCCTCGACATACGGCTGCCACAGCAATGCGGCGTCCTCCGGGCGGGGATGGTCCAGCGCGCTGAAGTAGATCAGGTCACCTGAGTACGGCTTCGGCTCGAAGGTGTTCATCAATGCCGGCGTGGCCAGAACAGCATTCAACAGCCGCTCCACCTGATCCGCCCCGAGGGTGAGGAAGTCGCCCGACGCATTGTTCGCGATCTCCTCGAAACGCTCGCGCGACAAGCGCGTGATCTCCTCCTCCGCGCTGAGTTCAACGCCGAGATGGGTTCGCAACGCCACGGCAAGTTCGGTTTCGAACTCACCCGGATCGACCTCCATGGCGGTATCCATCATGATTAGGTCCGCGACCTCGGCACCGTCGGCCTGCAACGCGACCGCCACCTCAAACGCGATCAAGCCACCGAGCGAGTATCCGAGGATGGTATAGGGCCCGTTCGGCTGCACTTGCCGAATCTCGGCGACGTAGCGTCGCGCAAGATCGGCTACGGACGAGGCAGCGAAGCCGGGCTCGCTGATCGCAGGATTCTGCAGGCCGTAGACGGGACGGTCGACCAGTTCGCTGGTGAGACCGGAGTAGCCCCACGAGATTCCGATCATCGGGTGGATGCAGAAAAGGGGTGACTGGGAACCCTTGGCGCTGAGGGTAATCCGCACACCCAGTCCGTCCTCCGCCGTGTCGGCCTCGCCGCTGGCCACCCGCTCGATCTGTGCCGCCAACGCCGATACCGAGGAATCCGAAATCATCCATTGCACGCGTACTTCGGCCCCGGTTTCCTTCCGCACCCGCGAGATCACCTGCATCGCCAGCAAGGAGTTACCGCCGAGATCGAAGAAGCTGTCGTCGAGACCGACTCGCTCTGTGCCGAGGAATTCGGCATACGCTGCGGCGACGACCTGCTCGATCCGTGTGCGCGGTTCTCGGAAGCTCTTTTCGCCGGCGAGCTTTGGTGGAGGAAGGGCACCCCGGTCCACTTCGCCAGTGGACGTCAGAGGCAGCGAATCCATCACGACAATGGCGTCGGGCACCATGTAGATGGCAAGGAACTCGCCCACCGCAGTGCGCAACGCCACCGGGTCCGGCTCGGCGCCGGCCTCCGGAACGACATACCCGACCAGTCGATGAGCGCTCCGCTCGTCGCCGACCACCGCCGCGATCGCCTGCGCCACACCGGGCTGCTGCTCGAGCACCGCCTCGATTTGCTCCAGCTCGATCCGGACGCCGCGCAGCTGCACCTGCTGGTCACTGCGGCCGACATACTCGAGCTGGCCTTCGCGGTTCCATCGCGCCACGTCACCAGTGCGATACATCCGAGTACCGGGTGGTCCGAACGGATCGGCCACGAAGCGAATCGTCCGCAACCCCGTGCGCCCACGATATCCGGCCGAAACCTGCTCGCCCGCAACGTAGATCTCACCCGGCACACCGACCGGAACTGGGCGCAGCCGCTCGTCCAGAACATAGGTGGACACACCGGGCAACGCGGATCCGATCACGCTACCCGTGGCTCGCGCCGCGAATTCACGATCGATGTCAACGAACGTCGAGTGCACGGTCGTCTCGGTAATGCCGTACACGTTGACCAATTGCACATACCGCTCGGGTGCGACAGCGGACGCGGGGGCGGTGGCCGCGAGCTCGAACCAGCGATCCAGGCGTCGCAAGTTGAGCGGCTCGCCACCGAGAATCACGTAGCGCAGGGCCAACTCCGGCAAAGTGCTCGCATTCTCGACGAACTGATAGAACGCCGACGGCGTCTGATTGACCACCGTGACCGCTTCCCCGGCGACCAGGGCCAAGAAGTCCTCGGGCGACCGCGAGGTCGGGTAGTCCACAACTACCACCAGACCACCGAATGCCAACGCGCCCCACATTTCCCACACCGAGAAATCGAACGCGGACGAATGGAGCATCGTCCACACGTCATGCTGATCGAACCCGAACCGGGGCGCAGAATTGGCCAGCAACTCCGCCACATTGCGATGCGTAACCGCCACACCCTTCGGCGTCCCGGTCGACCCCGGCGTGTAGATGACGTACGCGGTATTGTTCGGTCGCACCCGTACATCGGCCAATGCAGTTGCGCCGCCGTGTAGGTCGTCCAACACGATCTCGGCAACGTTGTTCGCGGGCAGCCGTTCTCGATCGGCAAGCGTCGTCACCACACGAATCGGGTCGGCTTCATCGATGATGTAAGCCAATCGCTCCATCGGCAATTCGATATCGAGCGGCAGGTACGCCCCGCCGGCTTTCAAGACGGCCAGAATCACCGGTACCGTAGTTGCTGAGCGCGACACCGCGACGGCTACGACGGACTCCGGCCCGACGCCGCCTGTCACCAGCTCGGTCGCAATCCGATTCGATCGCTCATCCAACTCGCGGTAGGTCATCGTCCCACCGTCGAAGCGGACGGCGGGACGGTCCGAATACTGTTGTGCGGCAGCTTCGAACAACCGCACCAGCGTGGTGTCACCGGTTCCGATGGCGGGCGTCACCGACCGTGCAAGCAGCGCCGAGCGCTCCTCGACATCGAGTAGTTCGACGTCACCGATCACCGCTGTGGGATAGGCAACCACCGCCTGGGTCAACCGCACGAACCGATCGAGGTAATCCGCGACCGTCGCCGCGTCGAAAAGATCCGTGGCGTAGCCGACATGCAGGGTCAACCCGGCGGGTGTCGCATCCTCGGAGGGCAACTCGGTGACGGTCACATCCAGGTCGAACTTCACCAGCCCCAGGTCCGCCTCGACACCTGCAATCGAAAGACCAGGAAGTTCCAGCGCGCCGGCCTGGAAATTCTGGAAGGAGAGCATAACTTGGAACAGCGGGTGATGAGACTGTGAGCGGGGAGGATTGAGCACCTCGACCATCCGCTCGAATGGCACATCGGCGTGGGCGAAGGCAGCGAGGTCGGTTTCACGCACCCGTGACAACACCTCACCGAACGACATTTCGGCCCGAACCGGGGTCCGCAATACCAGCGTGTTCACGAACATGCCCACCAGGTCGTCAAGTTCGCGCTCGCCACGACCGGCTACCGGAGTACCGACGACGATGTCATTGGTTCCGCTCAGCCGTGCCAGGAGCACCGCCAGCGCCGCATGCACGACCATGAACGGCGTCGATCCGGTCGCTCGGGCCAACTCCACGATCCCGCGATGAGTTTCGGCGTCGACCGCCGCCGTGACGTAGGCGCCGCGGTTGGATGCAACCAGGGGACGCGGTCGGTCGGACGGCAACTCCAGTTGCGTCGGGAGGTCGGCCAGTTGGTTCGTCCAGAAGGTTAGTTGACCCGAGATCAGCGATTCCGGCTCGCTCTCGGAACCCAGCACCTCGCGCTGCCACAGCGCGAAGTCCGCGTACTGCACCGGCAGCGGCGGCCAGCCCGGTTCGACGTCGCGTGACCGCGCCTCGTACGCCGCGACAAGATCTCGAGTCAGCGGCAGTATCGAGAAACCGTCTCCCGAAATGTGGTGCACCACAACAACAAGCACGTGTTCCTCGCGTGTGATGCGGAAAAGCCCCACCCGGAACGGCACGCGCTCGGTCACGTCGAATCCGAGGCTCACCACCCCGGCCACCCGATCGATTACGTCCGCGACGGCCACGTCGACAGCGGACAGCACCGGCACCGCCTGCGACAAGGGCACCACGCGCTGCACACCCACACCGTCGATGTCGGGGTAGATCGTGCGCAGCACCTCGTGCCGCTCGATCACGTCCCCGATCGCCGCCGACAACGCCGCCACATCCAACTGTCCCGACAACCGCACGGCCACCGGAATGTTATTCACCGCCGACGACGGATCCAACCGATTCAGGAACCACATCCGCTGCTGCGCCAAGGACAACGGCACACGCTCCGGCCGCTGCCGGGCCACCAACGGCACTCGGCCGCCTGACCCGACATGGCGCTCCACTCGCACGGCCAACCCCGCCACCGACGACGCCTCGAAGACCACCCGGACCGGGACGACCGCATTCAGCGCTACACCCAAGCGCGCCACCAGCCGCGTCGCGATGAGGCTGTTGCCGCCCAGCTCGAAGAAGTCATCGTCGATGCCGACTCGGTCGACCCCAAGCACATCGGCAAAGGTCTCGGCGACGATCTCTTCCACGGGTGTCGATGGGGCGCGGTAGCTGCGTGCCTCGATGACCGGTTCCGGCAGCGCCTTGCGATCCAGTTTCCCGGAGGGGTTCACCGGGAATTCGTCTAGTACCACCAGCATCGAAGGCAGCATGTAGGACGGCAGCTCGGCACGCACCGCGTCGCGGAGCTGTTCGACATCCGGTCGCGCTCCAGGCCTGGGTACCACGTATCCGATCAGCTGCCCGCCCATGCGCGGGTCTTCTCGCACGATGACGACGGCACGCGCCACCGAATCTTGAGCGAGCAAAACCGATTCGATCTCACCGAGTTCGATGCGCAAGCCGCGCACCTTCACCTGAAAATCGGTGCGGCCCAGATACTCCAAGGAACCGGGAGCCGAGGCTCCGGGGTGACCGGAGGACGCGGTCCAGCGCACCAGATCCCCGGTGCGGTACAGCCGATCGCCGCTGCCGAACGGGTCGGCCACGAACCGCTCAGCAGACAGTTCGGGCCGATCGAAGTACCCGCGCGCCAACTGCGTACCGGCCAAATACAGTTCGCCGGCAACACCCGATGGGACCGGATGCAGCCGCGAATCCAGCACGTGCACTTGCGAATTGGCGACCGGGATGCCGATTGGCACGGCACCTACGGAATCCACTCCCACCGGCGCATGCGTGGCATGCACGGTGAACTCGGTGGGGCCATACAGGTTGAACGCGTCGGCGGACGTCACCCGGCGCAGGCCGGCGACCACTTCGCCGGCCAACGCCTCGCCCGCAATCAGCACGGCACGCAGTGAATCCAGTTGGCCCGGGGCCGCATCGGCGGCAAAGATGGAGAGCATAGACGGCACGAACGACGTCAGGGTCACCCGCTCGCCGGCGATCACCTGAACGAGATAGTCGGGATCGCGATGGCCGTCCGGCGCCGCAATCACCAGCCGAGCGCCCACAGCCAGCGCCCCGAACAACTCCCACACCGAAACGTCGAACGTTGTCGGCGTCTTCTGCAACACTACGTCGTTCGCGTCGATCCGGTACTCGTCGGTGATCCACCGAATCTGATTGACGACCGACCGATGTTCTACTGCAACGCCTTTCGGCCTTCCGGTCGAACCGGAAGTGAAGATGATGTACGCCGTGTTGTCCGGCCGCAGCGAAGCGATCCGATCCGCATCGGTGACCGACGCAGCAGAACGAGCAGAAAGGTCCGCCACGGCGACGTCCAGCAGCGTCGTCACGCCCGCCGATGCGGCTGCGTCGTTGATCACCGTTCCTCCACCGTCGGTGGAGGAAGTGAGGACCAGCACTGGGCGCGCGGTCTGGAGTACGTACGCCAGCCGGTCGACCGGATGGTCGGGATCGAGCGGCACGTACGCGCCCCCGGCCTCCAGTACCGCGTACATCGCCACGAGCAGATCGAGCGATCGCCGCATGCCCAACGCGACTCGGGCTTCGGGCTGCACTCCATGCGCGATCAACTCTCGGGCAAGGCGATTCACCCGTGCCTCGAACTCGCGGTAGGTCAGCCGTTCACTGCCGGCCACCACCGCTATCGCATCGGGACGCGCGGCGACCTGCGCGGCAAATGCCGAAAGCAGTGTCGCATCGTCGTCGAGCGGCAGCTCGGTACCGGTTCCCCAACGTTCGGTCAGCAGAGTGCGCTCGTGCGCATCGAGCAGTTCGATGTCGCCGACGATCACCGCCGGATCGGCGACTGCCGCCGCGAGGACACGTACCAGCCGGTCGGCGAATGTTTGCACGGTCGCGGCGTCGAACAGGTCGGCGGCATAGGTCCAGATCACCGCGAGGCCGTCAGCCGGATCTTGCTCTGCGACGGTGACCTGCATGTCGAACTTCGACAACGCTGTGTCGAACTCCACCGCGGACACAGCAAGACCGGGCAGTTCCAGTTCGGTGCGCCCCAGGTTCTGGAATGCCAGCATCACCTGGAACACCGGGTGCCGCGCTTGCGAGCGGTCCGGATTGAGCACCTCGACCAGTCGCTCGAACGGCAACTCGGCATGACCGAACGCTTGCAGATCGGTTTCCCGAGCCTGCCGAAGCAGGCTCGCGAAACTCTCCGCGGCGCCGACCTCGGTGCGCAGTACCAGCGTGTTGACGAACATGCCGACCAGATTGTCGAGCTCCGCGTCGCCACGCCCGGCGACCGGCGTGCCGATCACGATGTCGCTGCTTCCGGACAGCCGGGCCAGCAACACCGCCAAGGCCGTGTGCACCACCATGAACGGACTGGATCCAGTGCGCTGCGCCAACTCCGTTATGCCCCGGTGCAATTCGGCACCGGTGGTCACCGACAGTGACGCTCCACGATTGGACGCCACCGCGGGCCGGGCCCGATCCGTGGGGAGGTCCAGCTGATCCGGTATACCGACGAGCTGTCCCTGCCAGTACGCCAACTGCGACGAGATCAGCGATTCCAGATCATCCTCGGAGCCGAGTACCTCGCGCTGCCACATCGCGAAATCCGCGTACTGCACCGGCAGCGGTGACCATGTCGGTTCGGCGCCCCGGGAGCGCGCTTCGTAGGCGACCACCAGATCACGCGTCAACGGGGTCATCGATACCCCGTCGGCGGAGATGTGGTGCACGACCACCACGAGCACGTGCTCATCCGGGGCAAGTTCGAACAACCCGGCCTTCAGCGGCACCGCGGCTGTCACGTCGAACCCGGTGCCGACCAGCTCGGCCAGGCGCTGCTCGAGCCCGACGTCGTCAACCGGCTCGGCCTGAAGTCCCGAGAATGCTTGCGCCGCAGGCACAATAACCTGCATTCCATCGCCTCCCGCGTGCGGGTAGACGGTGCGCAGCACCTCGTGCCGCTCGATCACATCCCCGATCGCCGCCGACAACGCAGCCACATTCAGCGCACCGGACAATCGCACGGCCACCGGAATGTTGTTCACCGCAGACGTCGGATCCAGCCGGTTCAGGAACCACATTCGCTGCTGCGCCAATGACAATGGAATCCGCTCGGGCCGGCGACCGGCGACCAATCTGGCGCGGCCGCCTGTACCGACGTGCCGCTCAACCCGCACCGCCAGCGCTTCCACAGTCGCTGCCTCGAACACAACTCGCACCGGAACCTGCGCCTCTAGCGCCGCACCCAAGCGGGCAGCAACGCGAGTCGCGATCAGGCTGTTGCCGCCGAGGTCGAAGAAGTCGTCATCCAGTCCGACTCCGCTGACCCCAAGCACATCCGCGAAAGTCTGCGCCACAATTGCTTCGATCGGCGTGACCGGGGCGCGAAACGTGCGTGCTTCCATGACCGGTTCCGGCAGCGCTCGGCGATCGATCTTCCCGTTCGGAGTCAACGGAAACTCGTCGAGCACGACAACCGCCGAGGGCACCATGTAGGACGGCAGCGACTCGGCGAGGGCGCCACGCACCTGCGTGGAATGAACGCCCGACCGCGATGCCACGTACCCGACCAAGTGATCGCCGAGCCGCTCATCGCTGCGCAACAGCACGATCGCCTCGGAGACGCCATCGAGTCGAACCAGGGCAGACTCTATCTCGCCGAGTTCGATTCGCTGTCCGCGAATCTTCACCTGAAAATCCGTTCGCCCCAGGTACTCCAGAGACTTACCCGACCACCGCACCAGGTCACCGGTCCGGTAAAGCCGTTGGCCCGCTCCGAACGGGCTGGCCACGAACCGCTCCGCGGTCAACTCGGGCCGCCCGTAGTAGCCCCGGGCCGCTTGCGGTCCGGCGACATACAACTCACCCGGCACGCCCGGCGGCACGATCCGCAGCCGGGAGTCCAGCACGTAGGTGCGCATGTTCCATGCCGGAACACCGATGGGCACCGCATAGGCGGAATCACCGACGTCGGCGGTGTCCCATGCGGTCACCACCTCGACCTCCGCCGGCCCGTACCAGTTGTGCAGCTCAGCGCCACTGCGCAGGCGGAACCGCTCCACCGTATCGACGTGCAGTGCCTCACCGGCGGCGAACACCCGTCGCACCGACGTACCGAAAACCGGCACGGTCGCCAAGTACTGCGCAAGCACCGACGGCACGAAATGCATTGTTGTTACGCTATATTCGGCGATCACGTCGGCGATGTACTGCGGATCCCGGTGGCCGCCCGGCGCAGCCACAACCAGAGTGGCGCCGGCCTGCAGGGTCCACAACATCTCCCAGACCGAGATGTCGAACGTGATCGGCGTCTTGTGCAGCACGACGTCGGTTGCGCCGAGCGGGTATTCGGCCTGCGCCCACAGCAATTGGTTGACTGTCGCTGAATGCGGCAGCGCCACGCCCTTTGGCCGGCCGGTCGAACCCGAGGTGTAGATCAGGTAGGCGGTGTTGTGTGGCCGCAGCCCGATGATCCGGTCGGCGTCGGTGACCGCCTCGGCGGAATACCGGTCGAGATCGAGCCGAGGGACGTCGACGGCCTCGACCTCGAGGGGCAGCGCCAGCGGCTCCGAGACCAGAACGCACACCGGGCGGGCGGACTCTACAATGTAGCCCTGGCGCTCGGCTGGCAGATCCGGATCGAGCGGCACGTACACCCCACCGGCCTTCAGCACCGCGTGCACAGCCACGACGAGCTCGATCGATCGATGCATCGCGACTGCCACCACGACTTCGGGCCCGACACCGCGGTCGATGAGATGCCGGGCCAACCGATTCACCCGCTCGTCGAACTCGCGATACGTCAGGGACTGCTCGCCGAAGATGACAGCGGTAGCGTCCGGCGTGCGCACAACCTGCTGGTCGTACAACGACACCAACGTCGTCCGCGTGTCGATCGCCTGCTCGGTTGCATTGCGTTCCACCAGTACTTGCGCACGTTCGGCGTCAGCAAGGATCTCGATCCGATCCAACCGTCGGCCGGGATCGGTGGCTATCGCATCGAGGATGCGCAGGAACCGCTCGGCGAACCCGGAAATGGTGTCGCGGTCGAACAAATCGGTCGCATAGATGAGGGAACCGGCCATACCGGCCGACTTGCCGTCCGGCCCGATCAGCGACGACAAGGTCAACTGCAGGTCGAATTTCGCGAGCTGAGTGTCAAATTCGACCGAGTTGACCGTCAGCCCGGGCAACTCGAATGTGGACGGCGCGAAGTTCTGGAAGACCAGCAGCGTTTGAAACAGCGGCGAGTATGCGGTCGAGCGCGCAGGCGAGAGCTGTTCCACCAGCGATTCGAACGGCAGGTCGGCATTGTCGAACGCGGCAATATCCGTGCTGCGCACTTTGTCGAGCAGCTCCGCAAACGTCGTACTCGGATCGACAATGGTCCGCAGCACCAATGTGTTGACGTACAGGCCGATCTGATCATCCAGGACAGCGTCGCCGCGACCGTGGATCGGCGTTCCGATGGTGACGTCCGCATTGGCGGACAGCCGGGTTAGAAGTAGCGCGAGCGCGGCGTGCACCACCATGAACACGGTCGAGTTGTGTTGCCGGGAAATCTCTTCGAGCCGCTTCTCGAGGTCCGCTGGAACCGTGAACTCGACCTCACCACCGGCGTACGACTGGACCGTCGGCCGCGGACGGTCGCTCGGCAGATTCAGTACCTCCGGCGCCCCGTCCAGTGCGGTACGCCAGAACGCGAGCTGACGTCCGGCCAGCGACGAGGAATCACCGGCGTCGCCTAGGCGCTCGCGCTGCCAGAGCGTGACGTCTGCATATTGCACCTGCAGCGGTGCCCACCCGGGCGAATTTCCCTGCGAGCGCGCCAGATAGGCAGTCATCACATCCCGCGCCAGCGGCGCCATCGAGGAACCGTCACAGGCAATGTGATGAATCACCACGGCGAGCACGTGATCGTCGGGCGCGATCTCGTACAGCGCCGCCCGAACCGGTGCGGCAACCGTCAGATCGAAGCCATCGGCGATCAAATCGATGACGCGGGAATGGATCTCGCTCGGATCGATCGCGATCGGGTTCAGGTCCACCGGTACCGACGCCGGATCGAGGATGTCCTGCACCGGGGTCTCGCCGACCACCGGATAGCGAGTACGCAACGATTCGTGCCGAGCGAGCACGTCGACGAAGGCGGCCGACATGGCCGCGCCATCGAGCGGACCACTCAGCCGCACCACGAGCGGCACGTTGTACACCGCGGAAGTGGCCTCGAACTGGCTGAGGAACCACATCCGCTGCTGCGCATAGGACAATGGCACGTTGTCCGGACGGGCAACCGCAACAATCTCTTTCGACTTCTCCTCGGATTCTCCGGGGATGCGGACACGAGCCGCCAGACCGGCGACAGTCGAGGCTTCGAATAGCTCGCGGGCGGCGACGCGGTAGCCAAGGTCGGTGCTCAACCGCGCGGTAACCTTGGTTGCCATCAGCGAGTTACCGCCGAGTTCGAAGAAGTCGTCGTGGGCACCGATCCGCTCGATCTGCAGGATGTCGGCGAAGACGTCGGCGATCAGGCGTTCGAGATCGTCGGCGGGCGCGACGAATTCGGCGTGCTCGAGTTCCGGTACCGGCAGCGCCGCGCGATCCAGCTTTCCGACCGGCGTCAGTGGAATCCCGTCGATCTGCACGACCGTGGTCGGCACCATGTAGCCGGGCACCGACTTGCCCACGTATTGCAGCAGGCCGTCGTGGTCGAGCGGCCCACCGTCGCGAATGACGACGTAGGAGACTAGGATCTGCTCGCCGGTGGGCGTTTCACGTCCGATCGTGACGGCGAACTCGACGTCGGGATGTCCGCCGAGAATCGCGTCGATCTCGCCGAGCTCGATCCGGTAGCCGCGAATCTTGACCTGGAAGTCATTTCGGCCCACGTACTCCACGTTCCCGGCCGCGTTCACCCGCACGACGTCGCCAGTCCGATACACCCGCGCGCCGGGCGCGCCGAATGGATCGGCGACGAACCGGGTAGCGGTCAGACTCGGCCGTGCGTGATATCCGCGCGCCAGTCCCGGCCCGGACAGATACATCTCGCCCGCTACCCCGCCGGGGGCCGGCTTGAGCCGCGGATCCAGCACCTGCGTCGCGACACCACGAATGCCCGAGCCGATGTCCATCGGTCCGCCGGGTACCAACGGATCCGAGATATGCGTCACGATCGTGGTTTCGGTGGGCCCGTAGACGTTGTGAAACTCCACCTTGTCCGCCCAGCGACGCATCAGTTCCGGGGAGTAGGCCTCGCCGCCGACGGCGATCACTTCGAGTGCGTGCACCTCGTTCGGATCGACCGTGGCCAGTGCAGCGGGGGTGATGAAGACATGGGAAACCCGCTCCCGATCGAGCAGGGCCGCGAGTTCGGGACCGCCGTACACCGACAGCGGTGCAATGACCATCGTCGCGCTCGCGCCGACCGCCAGCAACAGTTCCATCACCGAGGCATCGAAGCTGGGGGATGCAAAGTGCAATGTTCGCGAAGCCGATGACAGGCCATAACGGTCGACCTGCTCGGCGGCGAACGGTGCCAGTCCGCCGTGCGTTACCACCACACCTTTGGGGAGTCCCGTCGAGCCGGACGTGTAGATGATGTAGGCAGGGTGGTCACCGCGCAACGGCGCGACGCGATCGGCGAAGGTGACCGGTTCGGCGGAGAAACCGCCGACGACGTCGCCGTTCGCCGGATCGTCCAGTACGAGCCAGCGCACCGTTCCTGGCAGCTCGTCGCGGTAGGCGGCGGAGGTAATCCCGAGTGTCACAACGGAATCGGTGAGCATGTGCTCGACCCGACCGGCCGGGTAGTTGGGGTCGACCGGCACGAACGCTGCACCGGACTTCGCCACCGCCCACACCGAAAGCACGGACTCCATCGAGCGGGGAAACGCCAGCGCAACCTTCTGCTCCGGGCCGACGCCGAGTTCGATCAGCCAACGCGCCAGCTGCGAGGACCGCTTATCGAGTTCGGCGTAGGTGAGGCTTCTCCCGTCGAGTGTCACCGCCTCGGCATCCGGCGCGCGCTCGGCGGCGAGCGAGAGCAGCTCCGGCAGTGTGATGACGCGCGGTCCACGGCTGCGGCTCGGTCGGCGCCGCGGGCGACCCGCTGCCGGAGACTGCCCTGCCGAATCACCCATTAACCGACCTCCACTGAAAGCGTCACGACGTCACAGCACCCGCACCCACGGTCCTCAATCATCGCCGTGCGGCGCACTGCCGAATACTCGATCCAACGGCACCACCGCCACGTGTTCCGCCCACCGTCGAGCAACCTGCTCGGGGAGGTCGGCACCGATGACCACCGCCAAATCGGCGTCGGCGAGGTCGACATCGACGCCGGCCGCGGTCGTCGGATCGGCAATCAAGTGGGTGACCCAGCCCTCGACGAGCACATCGGCCACCTCACCCTCCTCAACAACCATGGCTGCGCCGGCGATTCCGGCGGTGACAAGCTCGAGCAGCGCCGCGGGCTCGTCCACGTTACCGGAGTGATAGGTCCGTGACTCGTAGTCGACCTCAGCCTGCTGCCGTAACCGCTCGGCAGCCGTGGCCAGTTCATCGAAGCTCAGCGCACGCCCGCCGTTGACGCCGACGAGGGCAGTGGCCGAGCCGGTGAGCTGACCAGCGCGGTCAGCGTAGGTCACCGGTCGCGGCGACTGCGCGGCGATTGTCGCGGCCGTCGGTTCGTCGTCGAGAACCAGCCACGGTAGCGATTCGCCCCCAGACCAGCTCGATATGCGGGCGCGATCCCCGCCAGTCGTCAGCCCGAGCACGGCACCCGGTTCCAAAGCCCGGTCGGCCGGCTGCGCGGGATCGACAGCGAGCACTGCTGCGCCGGCCTTCAGCACCGCCCAGCGGGCGATCGCGGATTCGGCGGAGCGGCTGATCGCGACGGCCACTGCCGCACCTGGTGCACAACCGCGCTCGATCAGCACCCGCGCCAGCTGGGACGACTTCGCGTCCAGCTCACGATAGGACATCTCCTGCTCACCGTTCGCCACCGCGGGCGCTTCCGGATCGGATTCGACTGTGCTGGACAGCATCCGACCGAGCGCAACGCCGTCGACCGTGGTCTCGGCCGCGATTGCCGCCTCGGTGGCCCGAGTTACACCGCGCTCGCTTTCGTCGAGGACATCGATGTCGCCGACGACGACCTCCGGGTTCTCGCCGACAGCCTCCACGACCCGGACGAACCGGCGAGCGAAGCCGGCCACGGTGGGCTCGTCGAACAGATCGGTGGCGTAGGTAAACATGGCGTCGATGTCACCGGGCGTACCGTCGGCGTTCTGCCGCGCCTCCACCGTCAGCTGCAGATCGAACTTCGCCGTGATCTGGCCAGGATCGATGGCGCGCAGCGACAAACCTGGCAGTTCCAAGTGGACCGGCTCCAGGTTTTGGAACAGCAATGCAACCTGGAACAACGGGTGGTGCGCCACAGTGCGCCGCGGCCGCAGGTCCTCCACCAACCGCTCGAACGGAATGTCGGCGTTCGCAAATGCGGACAGGTCGGTCTCCCGCGCTTGCTCGACCAACTCGGCAAAACTCGTCGCCGGCGCGACCGCGAGTCGCAGCGGCAAAGTGTTGACGAACATGCCGACCAGATCGTCGAGCGCACGCTCGCCGCGGCCCGCGATCGGTGTGCCGATCGCGATGTCACCGGTATTGGTCACCCGCGCCAGCAGCGCGGCCAACGCCGCGTGCACCACCATGAACAGCGACGAATTGTGCTCGTGCGCAATCTGCCCGAGCCGCTCGTGCAGCGCGGCAGGCATGGTGAACGTGTGCGTTGCACCGCGCAGCGACGCGACCGGCGGCCGCTGCCGATCCATCGGCAGGTCGAGACGCTCGACCAGCCCACGCAACTGCTCGCGCCAAAACGCGAGTTGCCGGGCGGCGATCGAATCCGACTGATCGTCGGTGCCGATGACCTCTCGCTGCCAGATCGCGTAGTCGGCGTACTGGACGTGCAACGGGACCCAGTTCGGTTCGGTCCCTTCGGATCTGCTGCGGTACGCCAGCACCAGGTCACGGGCCAGTGGCGCCATCGACGACCCGTCGGCGCAGATGTGGTGGACGACGACCGCCAGCACGTGCCGGTCCCCGGCGAGCCGGTACAACCGGCCGCGCACCGGCGGCGCCGCAGTCACATCGAATCCCTGCGCCATCAGTTCCGTCACGCGTGCCAGGACACCCGCTTCGTCGCCCGGCTCGAGCTCGAGTTCGGGCATCGAGTTCATCGGGAGCACTTCTTGATACGGCTCGCCTGCCTCTGCCGGGTAACGCGTGCGAAGCGACTCGTGTCGCTCGATCACATCGCCGAAGGCCTGCTGCAACGCGACGACATCGAGGTCACCGCGCAGCTCGATGGCGAGCGGGATGTTGTATGTGGGCGCGTCCGGATCGACCCGGTTCAACACCCACATACGTTGCTGAGCAATCGAAAGCGGAACACGCTCGGGACGCACCTGCCGCGCCAGCGGCGGGCGGGTCCCCCCGGATCCGGCGACCACACGCTGCGCGAGGGCCGCCACGGTCGATGCCTCGAACAACGTCCGAACGCCGACACTGCTGTCGAGCACCTCGTTGATGCGTGCGACGGCGCGGGTGGCAATCAACGAGTTTCCGCCGAGCGCGAAGAAGTCGTCATCCAGTCCCACGCGGTCGACGCCGAGCAGATCCGCGAACACGTCCGCGACGGATTGCTGGATCGGTGTTTCCGGCTCGCGGAAGACCTTGTCGCTGACCAACTCCGGAGCCGGCAAAACGCGCTTGTCCAGCTTGCCGTTGGGCGTCAATGGCAACGACGCCAGCACCACGAGCGCATCGGGCACCATGTATCCGGGCAGGAATTCCGCTGCCGCGACACGCAGCGTGGCCACGTCAAGTTCGGCGCCTGCCTCGGGCACGACGTAGCCGACCAACCGCGCACCGGTCTGGTCGTCAGCACGCACCAGCGCCACCGCCTGCGCAACGCGCGGCTGCCGCGCCAGCACGGCCTCGACCTCGCCGAGCTCGATCCGGAAACCACGCAGCTGCACCTGCTGGTCGCTGCGCCCGGCGTACTCCAGCTGTCCGTCGGCGTTCCAGCGTGCGATGTCGCCGGTGCGGTACATGCGGGCACCCGCCGTGCCATACGGATCGGCCACGAACCGCGTCGCCCGCAGCCCGGCACGTCCGCGGTAGCCGCTGGACACCTGCCCGCCCGCCACGTACATCTCGCCTGGCACGCCAACGGGCACCGGCCGCATTCGCTCGTCGAGCACGTACACCGAGAATCCGGGCAGTCCGCGACCGATCACGCTGCCCGAAGCACGCTCCGCCAGGCCACGATCGAGCTCGAGGAAAGAGACGTGCACCGTGGTCTCGGTGATTCCGTACATGTTCACCAATCGCGGGCCAACACCGTCGTGACGCTCGTACCAGCGGCCCAGCTGTCGCAAATCCAGCGCCTCGCCACCGAAGATCACATGCCGCAGCGCCAGTTCCGGCCGCGGCCCAACCCGCTCGGCCTCGACGAACTGATAGAACGCCGACGGGGTCTGGTTCAGTACCGTCACTCTCTCGCGAGCGACCAGATCCAGGAAGTCCGCAGGCGACCGCGAGGTCAGGTAGTCCACGATGACCACCGAGCCGCCGAATGCGAGTGCACCCCACAGCTCCCACACCGAGAAGTCGAAGGCGAACGAGTGGAACATCGTCCACACGTCCGTGTGGTCGAAACCGAACTCCGGCGCCGAATTCGCAAGCAATTCCGCGACATTGCGGTGTGACACCGCCACACCCTTCGGCGTGCCGGTCGACCCCGACGTGTAAATGACATACGCGGTGTTGCCCGGACGAACCTGAGGCCGCAGCCGAGCCGTGTCGCCGGTGGCTGCACCGCCCGACTCCACCAAGACATGTGGCACGTCGTTGGGCGGCAACGACTTCCGCCCCTCCGCCGTGGTCAGCACCACAACCGGCGCCGCATCTGCGAGCAGGAACGCCAACCGCTGCGCCGGCAGATCGAGATCCAGCGGCAAATACGCACCACCGGCCTGCAGCACCGCCAGCATCGCCACCACAGTGGCCACCGAACGCGGCACCGCGATCGCGACCACCGACTCCGGACCCACACCCGCGGCAATCAATTCCGCTGCCACCGCGGCGGCCCGCTCGGACAACTCCCGATAGCTCACCGACACCCCGCCGGACCGCACCGCGACCCGATCCGCGTGCCGAGCCACGGAGGCGTCGAACAACTCCACCAACGTCGCGTCACCAGTGCCGACCGCGGGCGTCACCGAGCCTGCCAACGTCGCGGCGCGCTCATCGGCGCTCAGAATCTCGATATCGCCCACCGCCACGGACGGATCCGCCACCACGGCACGCAATACCTGTACGAACCGCTGGACGAACGAGTCCGCCGTCGACGCATCGAACAGATCCGTCGCGTAGGTCAGGCCGGCCGCCATACCCGCTTCGTCCGCCGAGTCGGCGACGGTCAGCTGGAGGTCGAATCTGGCTGTGCCGGTATCGACTTCGACTCCGGTGGCACCAAGACCGGACATGTCGAGCTCGGCCATGGCCATGTTCTGGAATGTCAATGCCACCTGGAACAACGGATGGCGAGCGGCGGAACGCTCCGGATCGAGCACCTCCACCAGTCGTTCGAACGGGATGTCGGTGTGCCCGAACGCCGAAATGTCGGTGGCGCGGATCTGGGACACCAACTCCTCGAAGGTGATCGCCGGATCCACGTCGGCGCGCAACACGACGGTGTTGACGAACATGCCGATCAGATCGTCCAGCACCGCCTCACCGCGTCCGGCGACCGGTGTACCGATCGCGATGTCGCGGCTACCGGACAGTCGAGCAAGCAGCACCGCGAACGCGGCATGCAACACCATGAATGGCGTGGCATGCACGCCATATGCGATGTCGCGCAGCCGATGCGTGGTCTCGGCGTCGATCTGAAAGTGCGACGATGCGCCACGGAACGACATCTGCTGCGGCCGCGGCCGGTCCGCGGGCAGGTCCAGTTGCGGCGGCAGCCCGGCCAACGCCTCGCGCCAGTACCCGACCTGCTCGGCCGCCAATGATTCGGTGTCCTCCTCGGATCCGAGCAAGGTGCGCTGCCACAGCGCAAAGTCCGCGTACTGGACCGCCAATGGTGCCCACGCGGGCGGCTCACCGCTCACGCGCGCGCCATAGGCGACGATCACGTCTTTCGTCAGGGGCGCGAGCGAGGAACCGTCGCCTGCGATGTGGTGGAACACCAGTGCCAACACGGTGTCGGACGTGTTTGCGACCTGGAACACCGCGACGGCGAACGGCACCTCCGCGGTGACATCGAATGCCTGCCCCGCTAGCCGTTCGATCGCGGCGGGCAGTTCCGCCTCGGTAACCGTCGCAATCGCGAGATCGGGCAGCCAGGTGCCGACCGGGTGAATCTTCTGCTCGGGACCGTCCGCCGTCTCCGGGTAGTAGGTGCGCAGCACTTCGTGCCGCGCCACCAGGTCACCCACCGCGGCGCGCAATGCCTCGAGGTTCATTTCACCGGACATCCGCACCGCAAGCGGAATGTTGTATACGGCCGACGACGGATCGAAGCGGTTGAGGAACCACATCCGTTGCTGCGCCAGCGACAACGGTATGCGCGCCGGGCGCTGCACCGGAATAAGCGGCGGCCGACCACCCGCACCGGCGTGCTGTTCGGCCCGCTGGGCGAGGGCATAGACGGTCGGCGCGGCGAACAAGGCCTGCACAGGAACTTGGGTGTCCAAAGCCGCACCGAGTCGTGCGACGACCTGCGTTGCCGACAGCGAGTTTCCGCCGATCGCGAAGAAGTCGTCGTCGAGGCCGACCCGGTCCACTTCCAGCACATTGGCAAACGTCTGCGCGACGATCTGCTCGACCGGCGTCGCCGGCGCACGGAACCGCGCCACCTCGAAGGTGGGCGCCGGAAGCGCCTTGCGGTCGAGCTTGCCGCTCGGATTGATCGGCATCTCGGGCAGTTCGACGAGTGCGGCCGGAACCATGTAGGCCGGAAGCCGCTCGGCGAGGCTGCGCTTGACCTCGGCAATGTCCACCGCGGCGCCCGATCGGCTGACGACATAGCCGACCAGCATGGCGCCGGCACCGGTTTCGGTCGTGATCACGGCAGCGGCCTGCGCCACCGACGGATGCGCTGCCAGCGCGGCCTCGATCTCGCCCAACTCGATGCGCAGGCCGCGCAGCTTCACCTGGAAGTCGGTGCGGCCCAGGTACTCCAGTTCTCCGGCTGGGTTGCGGCGGACGAGATCGCCGGTGCGATACATACGTTCGCCGGTTCGGCCGAACGTGTCCGCCACGAATCGCTCCGCGGTCAGCGCGGCTCGTCCGAAGTAGCCGCGGGCCACCTGCGCGCCCGAGAGGTACAGCTCACCGGGTACCCCGGTCGGCACCGGGCGCAGGCGGTCGTCCAGCACCAAGGCACGTGCATTCCACACCGGAGCACCGATCGGTACCGGACCCTGGCCGTCTGCCGGCACCGGGCTGTAGGTCGCATGCACGGTGAATTCAGTTGGGCCGTAAAGGTTGTGCAGTTCCGCGCCGCTCACCCGACGCATCGTCGCGGCGGTGCTGCCGGTCAATGCCTCGCCCGCGATCAGCAGCGCGCGCAGGCTGTCGGCCTGGTGGGGTCCGAGCGCCGACGCGAACGCCGGCAGCATGGACGGAACGAACGACGTCATCGTGACGGATTCCGCGGCGACAACCTCGGCCAGATAGGCCGGATCGCGGTGGCCGTCCGCTGTGGCGATGACCATCCGCGCACCGACGGCCAGCGGCCCGAACAGCTCCCATACCGATACGTCGAAGGTGACGGGTGTCTTCCACAGCACCACGTCGTCCGCGCCGATCCGGTATTCGGACGTGATCCAGGCGATCTGGTTGATTACCGCAGAGTGCGGCACCGCAACGCCCTTGGGCCGGCCGGTCGAACCCGAGGTGAACAGGACGTACGCCGGATTCACCGGGTGCAACGGGGCGACCCGTTCGCTGTCGGCGAGAGGCGCGCCGGTCGTCGAATCCAGCACGATGTCGTCCAGCCGAACCAGCGGGACGCCGTTCGGCACCGAAAAGCCGTCGGCCGATCGCGTCAGGACGCAACTCGGCTGGGCAGTGTCGAGGATGTACCCGATCCGTTCCGCCGGCTGATCGGGGTCCAGTGGCACGTACCCGCCACCGGCTTCCAGCACGGCATAAATCGCCGTCACGAGATCGACGGACCGCC
>NZ_LRRB01000168.1 GCF_001646865.1 Aldersonia kunmingensis
GTTGCGCAAGCTGCCCGTCGACCTCCTTCAGGTCCTCTACCGTCCCGTCGCGGCTGCGCAAGCTCTCGTAGCGGGTGATGAGCCCGGAATGTGCGCTCTGCAGGCGAAGGCATTCGGCCTGATGCGCCTCGCATTTCAGCCCTTTGTGGACGGCGGTGAGCAGTCCGCCGAGAAGTGCGGCGATTCCAGCAAACGTCGTGCCGAAAAGATCGCCGAGGATAGCGGCGCCGGCAATTGTCGACAGCGCCACCGGCGCAACGACAGTGATCAGGTTGATGCGCTTCAGTCGAGTGAGCCAGTACTCGTAAACTCGGCGTTCGAATTCGCACTCGCCGATCCGCGCGCTCGCGGCTGCAGGAACGTCGACGTCGCTCATGTCGCCTCCCAGGTGGATTCTCGGTCACCCTTGCTTCGGTGCGCGCTCGACGTCGGATTGGTCCGCCTCCGGTGTCGAACTGTGGCAATCACAGCCTGGCGCGCGCCGCCGTCGCTGTCGCGAGTAGTCCGCTACCTGGTTGCCCCGCACAGAATTTGCGACCGATGCGGCAGCTGGGCGGCGCTCAGCTGCCGCGAGCGTCAGGCGCGCGGCCGCCAGCCGCCCATGCCGAGCATGACCAGCCGCAATTGCCGCACGGCGCGCTCGACGATCGCCTTCTCTGCTGCCGAGTAGCCGTCTGCGCGTCCATCCGGCTCTGCAACCGAGACAAAATCCGCAATGCCGTCTTGGACAACCGCGACGAACAGCCCGGCGGTCATGTCGAGGTCGTCATCACTCCAGGTGTCCAGTGCGGGAACCCGAGACAGGTCCGTGGCGAGTTCGCGCACGATCAGCCGAAGCTCACTGGCAATCGCCGCTGTGACCTCCCGCGATCCGCCGTAGCGCTCCCGGAACAGGAAGCGAAACAGTTCTCGCTTGTTCCGGACGTGCTCGAACAGCACGTCCATCGAGCGGGCGGCGTCGGCCGGCGCCGGGTTGCGTCGCACCGCGCGCAGCGTGAGCCGCAGTTCGCGAATGCCCTCGTCAACAATGGCAAGGCCGAGTTCGTCGACGGACTTGAAATGGCGATAGAACGCGGTCGGCACGATCCCGACGCTCTTGGTGATCTCACGCAGGCTGACCGCGGCGAATCCGCGATCCCGGCTCAGTTCGAGGGTGGCGTCCAGCAGCTGCTGACGGGTCTGCTCCTTGCGCTGCGCACGCGTCGCGGTGGCTGCTCCATCGTCGGAATTGGCCCTGGTCACGCATTGGAGTGTACATCCGTGCACATCTCTCCACGGGGCTTGCTGTAAGCAGCGTCACCGCATTTTGCAGTTGACAGCCTGGTCGGACCGGATGGCACACTGTGTTCAGTGTACGAATGTGCACTGAAATTGTTCCAATCTCCGGATAGACCGGACTCGAGGAGCACTCAATGACAACAACCATTCCCGAGCGATCCGCCCGACGTGGGCTGATGCGCCTCGCCGAGGCCATCGCTACGCCGCACAGCGTCGATCGCTACCTGGAACTGGTAAACCCCATGCTTTCGGCGCGCGACCTGCGTGCCGAGGTCACCCACGTTTGGCGCGACACACCCGACACCGTCACCCTCGAACTGCGCCCGACGCGCCAATGGCGCGGATTCACCGCCGGCCAGTTCGTCACCGTCGGCGTGGTCGTCGACGGCGTGCGGCACACCCGCTGCTACTCGCCGGCGTGCTCGCAGCACCGCGCCGACGGCCGGATCGAGCTCACAATCAAGGCGCAGGAGGGCGGCGTTGTGTCGCCGTACCTGCACCGTGAGGCGCGGCCCGGGATGGTGGTGCACCTGTCCCAGTCCGCTGGCGAGTTCGTCTTGCCGGCACAGCGGCCCGAACGCGTCCTGCTGATCAGTGGCGGCAGCGGCATCACGCCGGTGCTGTCCATGCTGCGCACCCTGTGCGACGAAAACTATGACGGCGCAGTCACTTTCCTGCACTACGCCTACACCGATCGCGACGTTCCCTATGCGGACGAACTGCAGTGGCTCGCCGCCGAGCGCCCAAACGTCGACGTGGTGATCGCCTACACCGACCAGGAGGTCGGTGGAGATCTGCACGGCTTCTTCGGTGCCGAGCACCTCGATGCAGTCGCGCCCTGGGTCGACGACGCGCAGGCCTTCCTGTGCGGGCCGCCCGGTCTGATGCGCTCGGTGCGCGACGAGTTCCGCGCGCGCGGCATCGAATCGCGCTTGCACACTGAGGAATTCGCACCCGCGCCCGCGGTGAACGCGGATGACGCCACCGGCACTGTTCGCTTCGGGAGCAGCAACGTCACCGCGGAGAACAACGGCGCGAGCCTCCTGGAGCAGGCCGAGGACGCCGGACTGACACCGGCTTACGGCTGCCGGATGGGCATTTGCTTCTCCTGCACCGCGGTGAAGACATCCGGGTGCACCCGCAACCTGCGTACCGGGGAAACCGATTCCGACCCAGATCAACCCATTCAGCTCTGTGTCTCGGCGCCGGTCGGCGACGTCGAGATCGCGATCTGACACACCCGCTGTACACAGCCCAATACACCTAAGGAGCACGACATGTTCGGTTCGGCTCTGTCGATCCTTCCGTTTGTCGGCCCGCGCGCCGGCGAACCCCAAACCCCATCTCCGGTCGTCCTTACCCAGGAACAGGTTGAGGAACTGGGCCGCGAACTCGACGCCATCCGCGACCGCGTGATGGCCGATCTCGGCGCCGAGGATCGCGAATACATCTATCGGATCATCAAGGCGCAGCGCGGCTTCGAGGTCGCCGGCCGCGGCCTGATGTACCTCGGCTTCCTGCCGCCGTTCTGGCTCGCCGCGGTGGGCGCGCTGTCCATCTCGAAGATCCTGGACAACATGGAGATCGGGCACAACGTCATGCACGGTCAATACGACTGGATGCGTGAACCCGAGCTCAATTCCCGGGAATTCGAGTGGGACAACGTCTGCCCCGCGGATCAGTGGCGCCACTCGCACAACTACATGCATCACACCTACACCAACATCCTCGGGCGCGACCGTGACATCGGATACGGCATCCTGCGGATGGATGAGGGTCAGAAGTGGAACCCGTACTACCTGGGGAACCCGGTGTGGGCGGCACTGCTGATGGTGTTCTTCGAGTGGGGCGTGATGATGCACGACCTCGAAGCGGAAAACGTCGTCCAGGGCAAGCGCAAGTGGCACGACGTCAAGCCGCTGCTCCAGGGTTGGTGGCGCAAGGCCGGTCGGCAGGTGCTCAAGGACTATGTGCTGTTCCCCGCGCTGACTGGACCGCTGTTCGTCAGCACCCTGCTCGGCAATGCAAGCGCGAACCTGGTGCGCAATGTGTGGGCGTACTCGATCATCTTCTGCGGCCACTTCCCGACGGGCGTGCAGACCTTCACCGAGGACGAGACGGCCGACGAGACGCGCGGCGAGTGGTACGTCCGCCAGATGCTCGGCTCGGCCAACATCACCGGCGGCCAGTTGTTCCACATCATGTCCGGCAACCTCTCGCACCAGATCGAGCACCACCTGTTCCCGGACATGCCGGCACACCGGTACCCGCAGATCGCGCCCGAGGTCGAGGCGCTGTGCGAGCGCTACAACCTGCCCTACAACAAGGGCGGATTCTTCTCCCAAATCGGTTCGGTCTGGGGGAAGATCTTCAAGCTCGCGCTGCCTCCCGGCTTCACCGGGCCGACCCCCGCGCCCGGTGTTATCGTTGCCCGGCGCAGCGAAATCGCAGCTTAGGAGACCAAATGGTCGGCAAATTCGAACGCAACAAAGATCTCGTGCAGGAGCTGACCGAGTCCGCGGCGCATCATGTAGGCGCCATCGCCACGATCATCACCGGCGCCGTTCGCGACGTCACCCGGGAGATCGGTGACCTCATCTCCGATGGCATCGAGATGCGGGAAGCCAAGCAGGCGGCCAAGGACGACGCGGAGCCCGAGGACTAGCCCCAGACCCAACCAGCGCGCGGTTGGCGACGTTCACTACGTCGCTGGCCGCGCGTTGTGCGTTGGTTCAGCGGTCTGCTTTCGATCCTCGATCGAGGAAGCTCTCGCCGACCAGGACCGGAACGGACCGGCTCGAATCGAGCTCGGCGGCCACCGCCACATCGGGTGCATACCCGCCGACGATGAGCTCTCGTCCCGATGCGCAGTCGTGCAGCGCGGATTCCAGCCCGTCGGTCACCGAATACCATGCAGCCGTGGCCATCTCGGCCTCGGGTGACAACGGCACGTCCGGCAGCAGCCGGTTCAGTTCCGCGATGACGGCACCGGCGCCCCACAGATCTTCGACCGCTGGGCGCAGCGACCCATCCGGCCAACGTTCGCCTGCGGCAATGACCGAGATGGCGGTTCCGCCGTTGTGCTGCTCGGCGATCCAGCCCGCGACCGCCAGAGCGTTGCGCAGGGATGCGCCGGCGCAGATACCGGCGACCGAAGCGAGCGAGTGGGCGATCGTCGATCCGTTCGGCGACGGCAGGACAAGTCGTCGCAGACCGCGGGCCGCGCGAACCGTTGCGGGCGAGAGACTCACCTCGCCCGGCCCGGCCTCGCGGCGGCCGACTGCGAGGACCGCGTCGTGTGCGGTAGCGAATTCGGCCGCGTTGTCGTCGCGCCACCGATACGGCAGTACCTCGACACCGAGATCGGCGGCAACCGAGAGAGTGGTGGTGAACGACAGCACGTCGACGACAACCGCGATGCAGTCGTCGCTGGTGACGGCAGCGGCTCCGGGCAATCCCCAATCGAAGCGCACGCGGTAATCGCGTTGGTGATGCTGCGGATTCACCACTTCACCTTCGCATGCGGCAGCTATTCGCAGGCGACACCGTCGTCATCGCGGTCGAGTTTCGGGCTGTAGCCCGGGGATCCGACGTACAGCGGCGCAGCGCCGGCCGCGCGGGCGGCAGCGCAACTCGCGAATGAGGCCCCGCTCGAGGGCCCCGGAGCGGGAACCGCGGCCGGAGCGGGTGGCGGCGGTGCAGGCGCCAGCGGGGCCGGAGCGGGAGCAGGAGTTGAGGCGGGCGCCGGCGGCGGTGTGGGTGCAGGTGCCGGTGCGGCCGCCGCGGGCACGGAAGGTGTTGCACCGCAATCGCTCAGGACACGTGCGATCGCGTCGTGCTCGGGTTGGGTGACCCACAGGCCATAAGCCGCTTTGACATCCACCTGACGGGTGACGTAGCTGCAGCGGTAGGACTTGTTCGGCGGCAACCACGTCGCCGCGTCACCGTCGCTCTTCTGCTGGTTGGTCGGCCCGTCGGTGGCCTGCAGGTTGAGCGGATCGTTCGCAAGATTCTGGCGGGTCGCGAAATCGAGTTGCTGTGCGCCGGTCTGCCACGCATTCGAGAGCGCCACGATGTGATCGATCTGGACGTCGTCCGAGGTGCCCTGGCCGCGCTGGAACGGAATTGCCGCTCCGGTGTACGGATCGGGCAGCGTCCCGGACAGCACTACGCAATCGTTGGTGCCGGGCTTCAGCGTCGTCGCCGTGAGGTCGCGGCGCAGGATGTCGTTGCGGGTATCGCAGCCGTTGTGACCGCCCGGAACGGTGACATCGTCGGTCCAGATCTGGCCGAACTGATCACGCTCATATCCGGTCTTGGGCGCGCGGCCCTTGATCGGGAGCGTCGCGAGCTTGGCGAGAGTGGCATCCACAGCGGGGTCGCCCACGGGCGCGGGAACGGGTGCCGCCTGTGCGGGCGCGGGGGACGCTGGCGGCGTACTGGTTTCGACCGCCGCGACCACGGGGCGGGTTGCGGCGGTCACCGACAGGGACTCGTCATCACCACCTGTGCATGCCGTCAGTCCGAGCGCTACGACCGGGATTGCCACCGCCACCGCCCAGGTGCGGGACTTGGAGGCGAACAGACGTGACAACGCTGGCATGTGCAGATTCTCTTCGACGGTGGAGGCTGGATTTCGGGTTGCCCCTGAGGTAGGCACCAGGACATATGTCGTCGATTGCACCGAGCACGTTACGCCGGGACTTGCCGGAGGAGCATTAGGCAGACCTTGTATGCGCCACCTCGACGGGCCACCTGACTTACTGTCGGCCCATGACCGCGAGCGTCGCAGAGTCACTGTTCTGGATCGTGCTGGTGGCGGTTATCGCGCCGATCATTGCCGCCGCGGTGCCCGGCCGGCTCGTCCCGGAAGTGGTGTTGTTGCTGACGGCCGGGATCGTGATCGGCCCGAACGCACTCGATATTTCCCAGATCGGTCCCGAGGTCGACGTCCTGCGCGAACTCGGCCTCGGCATGCTGTTCCTGCTCGCCGGCTACGAACTCGACCCCAAAGAGTTGCGCGGCAGCGGTGGTCGCCGTGCGTTGATCACCTGGCTCATCTGTTTGGGGCTCGCCTTCGCTGTGCTGACCGGGCTCGGGTTCGTCACCACTATCAACGCCGAGATCCCGGTGGCGATCGCCCTGACCTCGACGGCGCTCGGCACCCTGCTGCCGATCTTGAAGGACCGCGGGCTGCTCGACACTCCGCTCGGGAAGACAGTGCTCAACCACGGCGCGTTCGGTGAGCTCGGGCCGGTCATCGCCATGGCCCTGCTGCTCGGCGCGCGTGGTGCGGGCGCTTCGCTGGTGGTGCTTTTGCTGTTCGCGATCGCCGCCGTCGTTGTCGCGATGATTCCGCGGCGAGTGCTGCTGCGAGAGGAATCGCGTGTGCTCGCCATCATCCGGACCGGCGCGGACACGACATCGCAGACCACGGTCCGGCTGACGATGGCGCTGTTGGTCGGGCTCATCGCGCTGGCCGCGGCGTTCGATCTCGACGTCATCCTCGGTGCCTTCGCGGCGGGCTTCATCCTGCGGCGTACTGTGCCGGCCGGAAATGAACTGCTCGAGGCCAAGCTCGATGGACTGGCGTACGGATTCCTCGTGCCGATCTTCTTCGTCACCTCGGGAATGGCCATCGATGTCGAGGAGGTCGCCAGCAAGCCGGGAATCCTCGTCGCATTCTTCCTGCTGCTGGTTCTCGTTCGCGGCGGGACGGTGTTCGTCTCGACGCGCTTCGAACGGGACGCGCAAGGCAGGCAACTGTTCCTGCCCCGCGAGCGAGGCCAGATCGCGCTGTACGCGACCACTGGTCTGCCGATCATCGTTGCGGTCACCGGGGTAGCCGTCGACGCCGGCGAGATGACGGATGCGAATGCGTCGATCCTCGTCACCGCCGGAGCCGTCACGGTGTTGTTGATGCCGCTGTCGGCGATGTTGCTCGGCCGTCGCGCCAAACCGCAACCGGTCTAGGCGATCTGCGGCATTCCGCCGGTTGCAGAGAGGCCTGCGGCGTAGGATTTCAGCTGGTCGGGGGCCGGTCGTTCAACACTGTTGCCACGAACTCGGGGGCATCTGCGAGCTAACGCCGATTCGAATGTGCGAGGCGAGCAATGAATCTCGTCAACAGCGGTCGGAGCTTTTTCGACCAGATCTCGAAACAGATGCCAAAAGGTGGTGTCGCGATCCTCACCTGGGTCGGTCTGACGACCGCCGCTGCGATAGCCCTGTCCGAGGTGGACCGCTTGATAAGCCATGCGGTTACTCCGGGAGCGAATTCTACGATCGGTGAAATTGTCGGGCCCGGTGCAGTTGGCGCCACCGACAGTTGGGATGACTGGACCGACGCGCTGCCGGAATCACGTTATCCCGATGCGTTGGGCCCGCTAATCGGATGGCATATCGCGTTCGATGCCATCTTCTTCATCGGCTATGGCGTCCTGCTCTGGCGCGCTATCGACGCAGCCTACGATTCGCCGGTGCTCCGGCGGCATGGCGGAACCGTCGCCAAAGTGTTTCTGTCGATTCTGCTCGTTGCTGAGGTAGTCGAAGGCGTGCTGCTCCTGATTTGCGCATTTCTCGTCGACTCCGGAGTCGGGTTTGCGGCGGTTCTCGTTGCGATCGTCGCGACGGTTAAATGGGCCGGGGTGTTGGCTCTTGTCGTCACCCTCGTGCGGAGCCGCAACCATCGATTCGTCGTTGTTGCCGCACGAACGGTGCGAAGGGTGTGGCACGCGTTGTGGATTCAGCGACTGTCCGGAGTTGTGGTACTTGTTCTCGTTGCACTGACCCTATTGCCGTTGGCGGGGCCCCTCGACCAGATCCCCGACGCGGCACGTGGTTGGTTCTCGCCGGGTGCCGGTTTGGGGCATCTCTTTCTCGCTACGGTCGCGTATCTGCTTGCCGCTCTGGGGTTGTTTGTGGTGGGACGCAGGAGATCCGAACGTATCGCGGACAAGTACGGCGACGCCCCTGTCGTTCGTGGCGATGCCTCATTGGCGCCGTGGGTGCTCCTGCCGGCGGCGGTGGCGGTCATCGCGCTGTGGCTCGATTTATCACGTCGGGGGAATCTCCTCGATCCGTTTGTGGCCGGACTTTTCATTGTGGTTCCGTCCACCATTGCCGCGACGACTTTGATCGTTCGCTGGATCGCAAACCCTGATAGCCGGCACTCCCGCTCGAACATCGGCTGGGCCGCGGCGGTGGTCGGACTGTTTGTCGTGGTTTGGTGGCTCGTCCGGGATGATCCCGGCCGAAACAAGCTGCTGGTCGTGCCACTCGTCCTGATTTTGCTGACGGCGATCGTCGCTTTGATCATGAACGTCAGGGGGCAGTTGGACGTTACTCGCGAGAGTCTGGCTGCCGCCAATCCTGAATTTGTCCAACGTGTCCGGACAACTGGCGATGTTCTTGCGCTGCTGGTGCTGACGGCCGCGGCAGCGAGCAGCGTGCGGGCATTCACCGCGCCAGTCGTGCTGGGCTTCGCGACCGGACGGGGAGCGCAAGCTGGGCTCGTGGCTGTGCTGGTCGTCGGGTGGGCGCTGCTTTTGGTGTTGCCATACTTTGCGTCCCGCCTGGTGCGTGTGGGCTCGGACCGCTTCGAGAACGTGGTCGATCGACACCGCCGCGGCGTCGACATTGCGGTCCTGATCGTGAGTGGGGCCGCGCTCGGCGCATTCGTCTCGTATCCGCGACTATTCGCCGATTGGTCCGGTGTCGTGGCGACGGCGATTGTTGCCGTGGCTGCCTGGTCGGTCGGGATCGGCGTATTCATCGTCCGCCTTCAGGAGCGTCGCCCGCTCGAGGTATTCCGGTTGTTCGCGATGGAAGCCGCGCCGGTGCTCACGCTGACCGCGGCGCTGTTGGTTGCGGTCAGCATGAGCGGCGGCGATCCCGATCTGCATCGCGTTCGGACTGCGTCGACCGACAGAAAGGAGGTCGAGCGGAAAGATCTGCCAACCGAATTCGCCGAATGGCGCGATCGTCGCGAGCACTGCGAGCAAGTGGTGGGCGGGGTGCGGGTCCGGCCACTGGTTTTAGTGGCAGCAAGTGGGGGCGGTATTCGTGCGGCTGTGTGGACGGCCGACACAATGGCTCAGATCAGCGACATGGGCGTTTGCGGGAAGACGGCTGTCTACGCATCGAGCGGCGTCAGCGGCGGCTCGGTCGGATTAGCGGTGGCGCGTCAACTGGCGGGACCGACCTCGAAGGAACAGTCATCGAGCGTCGCGGTGCGTGAAGCCATGAGTCGGCTCTCCGAGCCCGATGCTCTTGCGGAGGGGTTGGCCGGCACCCTGATTGGCGATCAGTTCGCGGCCGCCACGGGCATCAGGGCGCAGGCCGAAGACGAATTGAGCAACTGGCGCGACCGCGCGGGTCTGATGGAGGAGGCGTGGGAGCGTCAAATTCCGGAACTGAAAGATGGCTATTCGTGGGACGTTGCCGGTCCGACAGGGCTACTCATATTCAATTCAACCGCAGCCACAGCGAAATGCCGTGTGCTGATCAGTCAATTCGAACTTGGCCCGCCGGGTGCCGGGCAAGGGCCGAATTGTCAGGATGCAGATGGCGAGCCTGCGTCGGCAATTGATTTCGCGAACACTCTCGCGGGCTGCTTCCCGGATATGCGGTGGTCTACAGCTGCGATGCTGTCGGCGCGCTTTCCTCTTGTCACGCCCTCGGGGCGCATCGTCCCAACCGAGCGCGATCCATCGAAGGCGTGCGAGGCGGCTTCCCTGCAGTTGATCGACGGTGGCTACTCCGAGGGCGAGGGGCTCGCGACGTTGGCCGATATCGCACCGGCTCTTGCGGTGCTGATCCGAGACCATAATGCCGGGTCGCCGGATCAGTTCATCGTCCCCTACGTGATATACCTCAATGACGAACCGGGCGTCGACGTTGTGGCCACCCAGGCGAAGGCAGCTCCCGAAGCGATCGTGCCGCTAATCGGTAAGGACGCGAAAGCGCAACTCACGGAACGCGATGCGTGGATACAGCGGATCACCAATGCCTTTGCTACCGAAGCGATTTGCCCAACCTATGGCGTTTGCGCGAAGGCTGTGGAGGCGACATGGCCGAGGGGGAGGGATCGGAAAGGTGACGAGAGAGAGCCGCACCCCGTCCTCACTGTCGCGCCTCCCGCTGCTCCGGCTGTGGAGGTGCCCCTGGGCTGGACGCTTTCTCGGGCGAGCCGGGAGACCCTCGAGGAAGCGGTCGGGCCGGCAGGTGAAGCGTGCGTTGCCAATGCGGCCGATCCGGAAAAGACCAGTGCCGGAATGATCGAACTAGCCAGACTGCTCTGCCCTCGAACCAGCTAGGCCCGCCCCACAGCCTGCCGGGTGAACACGTCCGTCTCCCGCTCGCCGCCGGTCCACGGTGGGATCATGCGCCGCAGCCGATCCGCGACCAAGAAATCTCGGCGCATATCAGGCGGCAACTGCTCGAACGGCGATATCTGCGAGGCGTGCGCAGCCATCGCCGCGCCCCGACCGGCGAGATGGACGGTGGTGTCGATGATCGTGGTGATGAGCTCGTCGGGCGTACCGGGCGCCTCGGTATACGGGTCCGCTGAATCCGGATGGTGTTGTCCCACATAGTCGAGCCAGCGCTGCATGAGCGATTTCGGCAGGCACTGCAGGTATGCCCGTTCGACCTGCCAGTCGGCATCGCGGACCGCGGCGAGTGTCGCGTCGCGCATCGTGACGTGATCACGATGACCGTCGCCGGCATCGAGGGTCACAACAATGGTCGGCCGGAACTTCTCGATCTGGTCGCGTACTCGGGCGACCACATCGTCGAACGGGGCTCCAACGAGCGTGGCGGGATCGGCATCGCCGTCCATCCCGGAGTCGATGTATCCGAGCAGGTGAACCTTGGATACGCCAAGAATGCTTGCTGCCGTTCGTAATTCGGCCTCGCGAGCCGATCCGAGATCAGCGGGGGCGACGCCGCTCCTTGGCGCTATTTCTCCGGCCTCGCCGCGGGTCGCGCAGACAACCGCGGTCCGGGCGCCTGCCGCCTTCGCGTGAAGTAGCAGTGAACCGCAACCGAATGTCTCGTCGTCGGGGTGCGCCACGGCGACGAGCAGGCGCGGCGTGTCGGCTACTTGACCTTGCACAGGAACTCCTCGATGGCGGTGGCGACGGCGGCAGGGGCTTCGATGGTCGGGAAGTGACTGCGGGCATCGAGTCGCTGCACATGGAACCACGGATGGGCGGCGGCGTACTCCTGCTGTGCGGCAAGGAACTCGTCATCGCGAGGCTGGGCGTAGACATGCAGGGTGGGGCAGGGCTCGTCGAGTGCTTCGAGAGCGTCAACCGGCGTGGACTCCGCCGCGAACGAGGCCGCGATCTCACGCCCGGCCCGACTCCAGTGTTCGTAGCCGTAGTGGCCCATGGTCGCAACGTACGCGGGGACCGTGGGGTCGTCGACTCCGGTAGTCCACATATCGAACAAGGCTCCGCGGACCTGTTCCCACGATGCTTCGGACTGCAGTCCGGCGAGCGCGTCGGTGAAACCGGGCGGCGGGCCGAGAACCATCCAGTCGACCACCACGATCGCCGGCACACGCTTGGCGCCGAGGCGCCGCCGCATTTCGATCGCTACCCAGCCCGCGTGCGCGGTCGCTACGGGTACCACCTGGTCGACCCCGGATTGCGCGATCACGTCCAGCACCTCGTCGACGACGGTCGCCGAGGTGAAATCCACGTCGCGACGCGGGGATTCACCCTGGTCAGGCAGGTCGATGGTCAGAGTGCGGCGATGCACGGCGAGCAGTGGGCGAACCGGGTCGAAGGCGGTCCGATCGCCACACCAGCCCGGCAGGCAGAGGAGTGCGGGCGCGCCCGTGCCCGTGTCGTCGAAGGCGATTCCGGAAACGGTCTGAGTGGTCATACCCGCGCTCCTGAATGGAAAAATACTGCCCTTTGCAGTATCGGCGAGATCAGTAGACACTGCCCTGGGCAGTATGTCAACGTGTAGATATGGCTGCTAAGCGGACGACCACCTCCTATGCCCTGCTGGGCCTGCTCTCGGTGCAGCCCTGGACCACCTATGAACTAGCGAAGCAGGTGCAGCGCAGCCTGAATTGGTTTTGGCCGAGGGCCGAGCGCAAGCTCTACGACGAGCCGAAGCGCCTCGCCGAGGAGGGTCTCGCCACCGCGATGAAAGAGCAGCAGGGCAAGCGCCCGCGCACGGTCTACGAGATCACCGACAAAGGCCGCGACGCATTGCGGGATTGGCTGGGTGCCCCGCCGGCGCCGCGCGCGCTGGAGTTCGAGGGCATGGTCAAGGTGTTCTTCGCCGACGGGGGATCGCTCGACCAGTTGGTCGAGACGTTGAACGCGATCGAGGCCGAGGCGGTGGAGCGGCTTGCCGATCTTGCCGAGATGGCGGCCGCGCGCCCCCTGACGTTTCCGGAACGCGGACATATCTCGGCATTGAGCATGCAGTTGCATCTCGCGCAGGAGCAAGCGATCTTGCGCTGGGCGCGTTGGGCTAAAGATGAAGTCGCGCAGTGGGAGAGTGCCCGGGATCCGGGGGAGTGGGACTGGAATGCGGTGCTCGTGGACTTGGCGAAGTCGGCCGCAAGGGCACAGACCTGAACCGATGAATCGAAATTGGAGGCGATGAGTCCCGGTGATTCGGCTGCGAGCGCGAGATAGCGACCGTTTCCCTCGGCGGATACATGAGAGTCCTGTGAGAAAACGCGTCGTGATTCCCGGCCCAGGTTCCGGCTGAATTAATCTCTGCCGCGTATTGCCCTGTCCGGCAAGGATAGTGCGGACTTTGGGTTTCGCCTCGGAGGAGCTTCCATGTATCTCGGTCGTTCGGTGCCCCGTTCGTTGATCGCTGCTGCGGCGGCGCTCCTGGCGGTGACCGGGTGTGTGTCGTTGGCATCGGCGGCGCCGGACCCCGGCGAGGGGCGGCCCAACGTCGTGATGATCTTGACCGACGACCTCGACGTAACGGCCACCCCGGTGTGGCAGGCGATGCCTCGCACCGCGGCGTTGATTCGCGATCGTGGTGTGGAGTTCACCGAGGGATTCGCGCCGATGCCGATCTGCTGCGCGGCGCGCGCGTCGATCCTGACAGGCGAGTACGGACACAACACCGGGGTGCTGACGAACGGCGGCGAGGTCGGAGGCTTCGAGGCCTTCCGAAAGAACGGCAACGAATCCCACACCATCGCAACCACTTTGCAGAACGCCGGGTACCGGACCGGTATGGCGGGCAAATACCTCAACGGCTTGGAGAATGATCCCACACACATCCCGCCGGGTTGGGACGAGTGGAACGGCGGCGTCGACAACTTCCTCTACGCCGGTTACAACTACACGCTCAACGAAAACGGCAACCTCGTGAAATACGGTGTCGCGCCGACGGATTACGCGACCGATGTGATTCGCGCGAAGTCCGAGCGGTTCATCACCGACGCCTCGGCGTCAGGGAAGCCATTCTTCTGGTACGCCACCTCAACCGCTCCGCATTTCCCGCTCCCGCCGGCGCCGCGACACATGGCCGAGACCCGGCCGACCGCCGCACCGCGATCGCCGAACTATCAGGAAGTTGACGTCTCGGACAAGCCGACCTGGCTGGTCGACACCGCCGGCGTGCGGGCGGCGACGATCACGGTGACCAACGACATCGACTACACCAACCGGCTCGGCTCACTGAAGGCCTTGGACGAAATGGTCGCCGGAATCGTCGGCACCCTCGCACGCACCGGCGAGCTGGACAACACGTATCTGATCTTCACCTCTGACAACGGCTACAGCCTCGGCGCCCACCGGCTCACGCAGAAGATGGCGCCATACGAAGAGTCGATCCGCGTACCGCTCGTCATCACCGGCCCCGGAATTCAGCCCGGCCGCAGCGACGCTATGGCCTTGTCCATCGACCTCGCCCCCACTATCTACGACTGGGTCGGCATCCCGATCCCGGACCGCGTCGACGGCCGAACTTTGACGCCAGTGTTGGCGGGTGACAACACCGGCTGGCGCACCGATTTCGCGGCCGAGTACGGCGGTGAGGGCGCGGCCGGCCGCAATGGAGTTCTCCAGGAAATGGTTCCCGGCACCGAGACACCCGCGATCTTCGCGTTCGATATGCCGTCCTACAGCGCGGTCCGCAACGAGCGATACCTGTACGTGCGCTGGTACGAGCGCGAACGCCCATTGGAGCAGCGGGAGTACGAGCTCTACGACCTGGCCGCGGATCGGTATCAGCTGACGAACCTGATCAGCACCCCCGAGGGGCGGGCGGCGAATGCCGGGGTTGTCGCGGAACTCGACGCGCGTCTGCGCCAACTTGTCGGCTGCGCAGGGGATTCCTGCCGCTGAGCGCGAGGCGCACTCAACGCGGTGCGAGCAAGCCTCCGGGGCGTGATGGCGACAAGATCAGATGTCCGTCGCGCACCAAGCGTCGTGGCCATCGCCCGCAGAAGCGTAGTCGGAGACGACGATGTACCCGTTTACCTCGATCGTGCAACTGATCCAATCGGCGTTCCCCATAATCGGATCGAGGTAAATCCGGGAGCCCGAATGACCGATTCCATTCGAGTCGTACCGATAGGTGCTGGAATTCCCGTTGCCGCAATACGTCTTTTGTGCGCCGTTCTGGTATGCCACGTCGAGGCAGCGGCTTCCGCCCCACATGACGAAGGTATGGACGTCGGCGTCGTAGCCGTGTGCGTTGGCGGGTGCGGCGAATCCAACCGCGACTCCGGCGAGGGACGCTGTGGCAGCGACGATTCCGGCGATCGTTCTGGTCTTGCGCATGGGTGTTCCTATCTCATTGATCGGTTGCATTGGCTCCGCTGTATGTCGCGGGATGTTGATGCGTCCGGTGCCGATGGGCGCGCTTGGGTAGCGCCGAACGGGCCGACGGTGATTGCCGCGTATGGCGCGACCGCTGGCGCAGCGCGCTCGAGGCGGTGTTCTTCAATTTCGTGATGCGGTCTACCCAGACCGAGAGATCCGAGTTTGCCGACGGAGCGCAGTGCGTCCGCCGACCAGTGTCGAGCGAGGTGTCAGTCCCCGTCGCAATGGAACCGGCCGCACGTCGCGTCGAACTCGAAGCACACAATCACGCGGAGTGGTGTGCTGTGCCTCCCCTATCGGCGGAGAGCATTCCCGGCGTTACATGATGCTCGCCAAAGCTTCGTGGAAGCTCCGGACGGCGTTCCCGATGATTCCTTCGGGAATCTTTCATTCTGCGAGGTGCCCCCGGCAGGACTCGAACCTGCGACCTAGAGATTAGAAGGCTCTTGCTCTATCCACCTGAGCTACGGAGGCGCGCGGACATCTTATCTGCACCGCGCACCGCCGCTCTCGCAACGGGCCTAAGCAACCTCCTGAGTGCCCGCTCAGGAGGTTCGGGACTTCCCGCGTCGACCGACCTAGTATCGAGTCACGAGTTCGGGAAGGCCCAACTGATGCGTGATGTGCTCGATGACCTGCTAGCCGTCTGGCGGTCCGGAGGGACTGCTGGGGTGGGCACTGTGGTGCGGACGTTCCAGTCGGCCCCGCGGCCGGCCGGTGCGTCGATGGTGGTGGCGCCGGACGGCACGGTCAGCGGATCGGTGTCCGGGGGATGCGTCGAGGGCGCGGTCTACGAACTCGCGACCGACGTGGTCGCCTCCGACAAGTCGGTGCTTCAGCGCTACGGCGTCAGCGATGACGATGCCTTCTCCGTCGGACTGACCTGCGGCGGCATCTTGGACGTGTTCGTCGAGCCCATCAATCAGCAGAACTTCCCCAACCTCGAAGAGGTTGCCGCCGATATCGCCGAGCACCGGCCGGTCGCGGTCGCGACGGTGGTCGCGCATCCGGACGAGAGCTGGATCGGGCGGCGGATGGTGCTGCGCCCCGACGAGACATTCGGCGAGATCGGGTCCGAGCGTGCCGACGATGCCATCGCCGACGACGCGCGCGGTCTGCTTGCGGCCGGTCGGAATGCCGTCCTTACTTATGGCCCTGACGGTCAGCGACGCGGCGAGGGCATGTCGGTGTTCGTCGCCAGCTACGCGCCGCGGCCGCGCATGCTGGTGTTCGGCGCGATCGACTTCGCCGCCGCGGTCGCGCAGCAGGGTTCATTCATGGGCTATCGCGTCACGGTGTGTGATGCGCGGCCGGTGTTCGCGACCACCGCACGCTTCCCGAAGGCCGACGAGGTGATCGTCGACTGGCCGCACCGCTACTTGGCGGCCCAGGTCGAGGCCGGCGCGCTCGATGGGCGCACGGTGATCTGCGTGCTCACGCACGATCCGAAGTTCGACGTGCCCCTGCTCGAGGTTGCACTGCGGCTCCCGCAGGTCGCCTATGTCGGCGCGATGGGCTCGCGGCGCACGCATCTCGATCGGCTGGCTCGATTGCGCGAGGCAGGCCTGCTCGACAGTGAACTCGAGCGGCTCTCGAGTCCGATTGGTCTGGATCTCGGCGCTCGGACCCCGGAAGAAACGGCCGTCTCCATCGCGGCGGAGATCATTGCGCAGCGCTGGGGCGGCACGGGAGCCCGGCTCACCGGGGCCGACGGCCGGATTCACCGGCACGAACTCCACGAGGACTCGGGCGTCGAAATAGCCTGATAAACCGCCCACACCCCGGATATCACGCGCTGTTCTCCGCGCGGACCTTGACGCGCGAGTAGTTGAATGCGCAAGCTGGAATCCCCGAGGTGTGAGGTGTGTCACATGCAAGTACCTGGGCCTTTCGAATACGAGCGCGCAACGGGCGTGGATCACGCCATCGATCTACTTGATCGACTCGGGGAGGAGGCCAGGCTCGTCGCCGGTGGACACAGTCTTCTGCCGATGATGAAACTCCGCCTCGCCAACCCCGAGCACCTGATCGACATCAACGACCTTGTCGACGAGATCGGCAACCTGGTCGTCGAGCCGACCATTGTTCGGATCGGGGCAATGGTTCGGCATCGCGAGTTGCTCGAGTCCGACCAACTCGCGCGCGATTGCCCGATATTCCGTGATGCGGAACGGGTCATCGCCGATCCCGTCGTCCGCAATCGCGGCACCATCGGCGGCTCGCTGTGCCAGGCGGACCCGGCCGAGGATCTGACCACGGTGTGCATGGTGCTCGGCGCGACATGCGTCGTGCGCGGGCCACAGGGTGAGCGCGAGGTCCACATCGACGATCTGATCACCGGACCATTCGAGACGTCGTTGGCGCACAACGAGATCCTCACCGAGGTACGCGTGCCGCTTCGGCTTGGCATGTCGAATGCGTACGCCAAAGTCGAACGGCGCGCGGGAGATTGGGCCATTGCGGCAGCCGGCGCGGCGGTGACGCTATCCGGCGGCGCGATTGACTCGGCCAGGGTCGGGCTGACCGCGGTCAACCCCAACGCCGAGGCTGTCGCAGCGATCGGCGAGTACCTCGTGGGGAACGCGCCGACATCGGACGTCATCGCCGAAGCCGGTCGACGCGCTGCCGAGGCGTGCGAGCCAGTGACCGACACCCGCGGCACGGCCGACTACAAGCGGCATCTCGCATCCGAGTTGACCATTCGCACGTTGACGACAGCGGCCGACCGAGCCCAGCGCCATCTCGAAGGAAAGGACTAGCGACATGCAGGTCTCCATGACGGTGAACGGCAAGGAAGTCAGCGCCGATGTCGAGCCGCGCATGCTGCTGGTGCATTTTCTGCGCGACGAATTGCACATGACCGGCACGCACTGGGGTTGCGACACCAGCAACTGCGGTGCGTGCGTGGTCACGGTCGACGGCGAACCGGTGAAATCGTGCACGATGCTGGCCGCGATGGCTGCCGGGCACGAGATCGGGACCGTCGAAGGACTCGAAGTCGACGGTCAGCTCGATCCGGTCCAAGAAGGTTTCATGCAGTGCCACGGACTGCAGTGCGGGTTCTGCACTCCCGGAATGATGCTGACGGCGAAGGCCCTCCTCGAACGCAACCCCGACCCGGACGAGGACACCATCCGCGAGGCGATCTCCGGGCAGATCTGCCGCTGCACCGGTTACACCACCATCGTCCGCTCGGTCCAATGGGCCGCGGCGCATCCCAAGGGCTCCGAGATCGGAAGTTCGTCATGACGACCATGGACAACCGGCCGACGTCCGGTAGCCAGAAGATGGACGAGGTCGACAACGATCACAAGCCCTGCGGCCACGGCAAGATGCTCCGCAAGGAGGATCCCCGGTTCATTCGCGGGCACGGCAACTATGTCGACGACGTGGTCCTGCCGGGCATGGTGCACATGGCGGTGCTGCGCTCACCGCTCGCGCACGCCAAGCTCGTCTCGATCGATACCAGTGCCGCACTGGCGCATCCGAAGGTCATCGCGGTCATCACCGGTGCGGACCTGGCCGCGAAGGGCCTGGCCTGGATGCCGACCCTGTCCAATGACGTGCAGGCCGTGCTCGCCACCGACAAGGTCCGGTTCCAGGGCCAGGAGGTCGCCTTCGTCATTGCCGAGGACCGCTATTCGGCACGTGACGGGCTCGAACTCATCGACGTCGAGTACGAGCCACTCGACCCCGTGATCGACGTGCGTCACGCGCTTGCGCCGAATGTCCCGGTGATCCGGACGGATCTCGAAGGAAAGAACGACAACCATTGCTTCGACTGGGAAACCGGCGACGCCGCCGCGACCGACGCCGCCTTCGCCAAGGCCGACGTCGTGGTGACGCAGGAAATCGTCTATCCGCGAACCCATCCTGCACCGATGGAAACCTGCGGCGCGGTCGCCGATCTGGATCGCATCACCGGCAAGCTCACACTCTGGACGACGAGCCAGGCGCCGCATGCTCACCGCACGGTGTATGCGCTCGTCTCCGGACTTCCGGAGCACAAGATCCGCATTATTTCGCCCGATATCGGCGGCGGCTTCGGCAACAAGGTGCCGATCTATCCCGGCTATGTGGGCGCGATCGTGGCGTCGCTCGTGCTCGGCGTTCCGGTGAAATGGATGGAGGACCGCAGCGAGAACCTGATGAGCACCGGGTTCGCGCGTGACTACGTCATGCTCGGCGAGATCGCCGCGACGAAGGAAGGAAAGATCCTCGCGATCCGGTCGAAGGTCCTCGCTGATCACGGTGCGTTCAACGGCACCGCCGCCCCGATCAAGTACCCGGCCGGCTTCTTCGGTGTGTTCACCGGTAGCTACGACATCGAGGCGGCGTATTGCTCGATGACCGCGGTCTACACGAACAAGGCGCCCGGCGGCGTCGCCTACGCCTGCTCGTTCCGGATCACCGAGGCGGTCTACTTCGTCGAACGCCTCGTCGACTGCCTCGCCTTCGAGATGAAGATGGATCCGGCCGAACTGCGGTTGCAAAACCTGTTGAAGCCGGAGCAGTTCCCGTACAAGAGCAAGACCGGCTGGGTGTACGACTCGGGAGACTACGAGACGACCATGCGCAAGGCCATGGAAATGATCGGCTACGAGAACCTCCGCCGCGAACAGGCCGAGAAGCGCGAGCGCGGCGAGCTGATGGGCATCGGCATGTCGTTCTTCACTGAGGCAGTCGGCGCCGGTCCGCGCAAGGACATGGACATCCTCGGCCTCGGCATGGCCGACGGCTGCGAGTTGCGTGTGCATCCCACCGGCAAAGCGGTGGTGCGACTTTCGGTGCAGACGCAGGGCCAGGGTCACGAGACGACGTTCGCGCAGATCGTCGCCGAGGAACTCGGCATCCCGCCCGACGACATCGACGTCGTGCACGGTGACACCGATCAGACGCCGTTCGGACTCGGCACCTACGGCAGCCGGTCCACACCGGTATCCGGCGCGGCGGCCGCGTTGGTCGCGCGCAAGGTCCGGGACAAGGCCAAGATCATCGCCTCCGGCATGCTCGAGGTCTCGGTGGCCGACTTGGAATGGGAGAAGGGCTCGTTCCACGTCGCCGGCGACCCCACGGCATCGGTGACGATCCAGGACATCGCGATGCGTGCACATGGTGCGGGTGATCTGCCCGAGGGAATCGAGGGTGGGCTCGAGGCCCAGATCTGCTACAACCCCGAGAATCTCACCTACCCCTACGGCGCCTATTTCTGCGTTGTCGACATCGATCCGGGCACCGCGCAAGTGAAGGTGCGGCGGTTCCTGGCCGTCGACGACTGCGGCACCCGCATCAATCCGATGATCATCGAGGGGCAGGTGCACGGCGGCATCGTGGACGGCATCGGGATGGCGCTGATGCAGTTCATCGAATTCGACGAGCTGGGCAACTGCCTCAGCGGATCGTTCATGGACTACCTGATCCCGACTGCGCTCGAGGTGCCGCACCTCGAGACCGGCTTCACCATCACCCCGTCGCCGCATCATCCGATCGGCGCCAAGGGAATCGGTGAATCGGCGACCGTCGGGTCGCCTCCCGCCGTGGTCAACGCCGTGATCGATGCGCTCGCACCGTACAACGTCCGGCATGCGGATATGCCGCTGACGCCGTCGCGGGTGTGGGAAGCGATGCAGGGAAGGGCAGTGCCGCCAATCTGACAGATGAGGAGTGCCTGTGAACATGTCCGCGCGCGCTGCGCAGCTGGCCGAACAGCGGCGGCCATTCGTCCATGCCCGCGTGGTTCGCGCGCAGCCGCCGACGTCCGCACATCCCGGCGACGAGGCAATTCTGTTGCAGGACGGCACAATCGAGGGATTCGTCGGCGGGCAGTGCGCGCAGAACTCGGTGCGTAGTGTGGGGCTCGACGCTTTGCAGAGCAACGAAAGTGTGTTGCTGCGCGTCCTTCCCGACGGCGGCGTCGATTTCCCGGATGCTCCGGGTGCCTCGGTGGTGGTGAATCCGTGCCTGTCCGGCGGGGCGATGGAGATCTTCCTCGAACCGCAGGTCCCGGCACCGCTGTTGGTGCTCTCCGGCGGAACCCCGATCGCCGACGCGCTCGCGGATGTGATTGATCTGCTCGGATTTACGGTGCAGCGCAACGATTCCACCGATGTCCTCGATCCCGAATCGTTGCGTGGCGTGACCGCCGTGGTACTTGCGAGCCACGGCGGACCTGAGTCCGAGTCGATCCGTGCCGCCCTCGATGCGGGGGTTGGCTATATCGGTCTCGTCGCCAGTCGCACGCGCGGAGCCGCCGTGCTCGCCGAGCTCGACCTCGGCGAGGCGGAACGCGCGCGGATCCACACCCCGGTCGGACTGTGGATCGGCGCGCGGACGGCATCGGAGATCGCGGTGTCGATCGCGGCGGAACTGATCAAAGCGCTTCGCCTCGAAGGGCTTCTCGTGACAAACTCCGCGAGGGCCGAGGCTCCCATCCAGGTGACCGACCCGGTGTGCGGGATGACCGTCGTCGTCGGCGAGGAAACACCGCATCTCGAACTCGGCGGCGAAGACTACTGGTTCTGCTCCACCGGTTGCCGGACCGCGTACGCCGCGCAGTTGGGCGGGGCATGACCGACGTCGCGCCTGACGCCCAATTCACCACCGCGGCATCGGGCGCGCTGTTCACCGACGTCGACGACGTGACGCGGCGTTTCGACGCGGCCGACCACCTCCTCGACGTCGGAACCTCGGCCGCAATCCATCTCGCGACCGCGCTCGGAAGGCCGCTCCTACTCGAAGGCGAACCGGGCGTTGGCAAGACAACTGCGGCCAAGACGCTCGCCACGGTCATCGGCGCGCCGCTCGTTCGTATCCAGTGCTACGAAGGCCTCACGGCGAGCGAGGCACTCTACGACTGGAACTATCAGCGTCAATTGCTTGCGATCCGGCTCGCCGAGGCTCGCGGTGATCGGCTCACCGAATCGGATCTGTTCACCGACGAATTCCTCATCGAGCGTCCGATCCTGCAGTGTGTGCGGCATCGTGGCGACCGCGCGCCGGTGTTGCTGATCGACGAAATCGACCGTGCGGAAGACGAATTCGAGGCGCTGCTGCTCGAGTTTCTCGGCGAGGCATCGGTCACCGTTCCGGAGTTGGGCACGTTCACCGCACAGCGCCCGCCGGTGGTTGTGCTGACCTCGAACCGCAGTCGCGATCTGCACGACGCGCTGCGACGCCGCTGCATGTACCACTGGATCGACTATCCGTCACCGCAGCGCGCGGTCGCCATCGTTCGCCGGACCGTCCCCGGTGCAACGGCAGCGCTCATCGAATCGGCGACCGCATTCGTTGGCCGCGCACGCGAACTCGACCTGGACAAGCCGCCCGGCGTGGCGGAGACGATTGATTGGGTCGCGGCGCTCGCCGTGCTCGGCGTCGGAGAGCTGGTGCGCGACACCGGAGTCGTGAGCCTCGGCGCGCTGGCCAAAACCCCCGACGATCGGGAGACCATCGAGCAGGCGTTCGGCGAGTTCACCAGCGCCGCAGGCTGACCGCATGCTCGCCGGGGTCGATTTCGCGAGTTTCGCGGTCGCGCTCGT
>NZ_LRRB01000092.1 GCF_001646865.1 Aldersonia kunmingensis
GGCCGAACTCAAGTAGGCGCCGGTCGCGTCCCTTTCGACTTGGGCGGGCGTCGTGCGAACTCACCGCACGGCGCCCGCTTATTGTCGGTCCGCAAATAACTGCGCGAACTCGCCCAAAACCGGACACCAGCGGCGTTACTCTGCGACCGACGACATCACGACAGCGCGGAGGCGGGTCCGATGGTGCTTGCGGGGGTCCAAGAACAGTTCGGTGCGGTGACCGAGGCGGTCAAAGCCATTCGGGTCCTGGTCAAACGTGGCTTGATCGATCCAAAACACCCAGGCCAGCTGATCTCGATGGCGGTCGAAGGGAACAAGTTCGGCCCGATGGCCGCCATGGCCCGCTCGGGAGCGCGGCGCTATGGAGAATCCCCCGCCCTTGCCGACGAGAAGGGCGAATTGACCTACCGCGAGATCGACGAACAGTCGAACTCGATCGCCCGCGGGCTCGCCGAACTCGGCGCGACCGCGGATTCGACCATCGGCCTGCTCGCCCGCGACCATCGCGGGCTCACGCTCGGCCTCACGTCGAGCGGAAAACTCGGTGCCCGGATCGTCCTGATGAACACCGGGTTCGGCAAGTCCCAATTCGCCGAGGTGGTCGAACGCGAACACGTCGATTTCCTGCTGCACGACGAAGAATTCACGGCGCTCGCCAACGCTATTCCCGCAACAGTCCCGAAGGTCCTGACCTGGGTCGAGGACGATAGCCAACCACCGGGCGGTACACCGTCGATCGACTCGATCGCCCAGGGGCAGCCGCCGACCCCGCCGCCCGCGCCCGAGAAGCACGGTGGCTTCGTGATCCTCACCAGCGGCACGACGGGCCTGCCGAAGGGAGCAGGCCGCGGGAAAGGTTCGCCGCTGTCCACCGTGCAGCTCGTCGACCGAATCCCGTTCCCGCGCAATGACTCCGTGGTGATCGTCTCCCCGTTGTTCCATAGCACCGGCATGATCACGTGGCTCGTCTCGGCCGGGCTCGGCAACAAGGTCGTGGTCCGCCGTCGCTTCGATCCCGAAGCGACGCTGCGCGCGGTGGCCGAGCACCGGGCGAAAATGCTCGTGGCGGTGCCAACGATGTTGCACCGCATCGTCGAACTGCCCGACGAGGTCAGGGCCAAATACGACACCTCGGCTCTGGAAGGGATCGTGATCGCGGGCTCGGCGCTGTCCCCGGAGCTCGCCATTCGCACTCGCGAGATGTTCGGCGACGTGCTCTACAACCTCTACGGATCCACCGAGGTCGCCATTGCCGCCGTGGGCACCCCCGAAGACCAGCGCATCGCGCCCGGCACCGTCGGCCGTCCGCCGCTCAGCTGTTCGATCGCGCTCTTCGACGACAACGATCAGCGCGTGTACGGCAACAACAAGACCGGCCGGATCTTTGTGCACAACGGCACGCCCTTCGATGGATACACCGATGGCCGGAACAAACAGGTCATTGACGGCTACATGTCCAGCGGGGACGTCGGCCACTTCGACAACGACGGATTGCTGTTTGTGGACGGGCGCGACGACGACATGATCGTGTCCGGCGGAGAGAACGTATTTCCCCTCGAAGTGGAGAACCTCCTCGCCGAACGAGACGACGTTTTCGATGCCGCAGTGATTGGCGTGGACGATCCAGAGTTCGGAAAACGCCTGCGCGCCTTCATCGTTCCCGAACCGGGCACATCGCCCGATCCGGACGAAATCCGTGCGTACGTGAGGGAAAGTCTGGCGCGCTACAAGGTGCCTCGGGATGTCGTTTTCCTCGACGAGTTGCCCCGTAATGCGACCGGCAAATTACTGCGCAGAGTTTTGGCCGAAATGGACGTTCAGCTGTAGGAACGTGGTCTCCAGCGGTGGCGCAGACCACTGTTAGTCTGGGCCGCACGCCCGACGATTCGACTATGCGGTCGGCCTGTGCCCAGGCCCCGGTGGAGGTTAGAACGTGTCTGGAATTTTGTCCGCTCCGCAAGAGAGCCTGCGCAAGGTCGGCGACCTGATCAAGGCCGTCGGTGTCTTGCGCGAGCGCGGCATTCTCAACCCTGCCCGCCCCGACCATGCGGTTCGCGGAATCCGGTTGGTCAACGACTACGGCGTCTTCGCCGGCGGCATCATGCGCAGCGCGCTCGAGTACGGCGACTCGCCCGCGATCAAGGACGAGAACGGCGAACTGACCTACGTCGAGCTCGACAAGCTGTCCAATGCGCTGGTTCGCGGGCTGCGTGAACAGGGCGTCAAGCCCGGCGATGTCATCGCGGCGCTGGCACGTGACCACCGCGGCCTGGTCCTGAGCCTCGCCGCCGCGGGCAAACTCGGTGCGCGCCTGGTCCTGATGAACACCGGCTTCGCCAAGCCGCAGTTCGCCGATGTGGCCAAGCGCGAGCAGGTCAGCGCAGTGCTGCTCGACAGCGAGTTCATGGGCCTGCTCGACGCCATCCCGCACGACATCCCGCGCATCCTCACCTGGGTGGACGCCAAGGACAACGTCGACCCGGCCACGCTCACCATCGAGGGCCTGATCGAGGGCAAGTCCACCGAGCCCGTCGAGAAGCCGGCCAAGCCGGGCGGCCTGATCATCCTCACCAGCGGTACCACCGGAACTCCGAAGGGCGCTCCACGCGACAAGGTTTCGGTCTTCGTCTCGGCTCAGTTCATCGACCGCGTGCCGTTCCCCAAGCAGAAGACCGTGGTCATGGCCGCGCCGATCTTCCACGGGACCGGCCTGTCGCAGTTCGGTATCGCGGTTGCGCTCGGCAACCGAATCGTCTTCCAGCAGCGCAAGTTCGACCCCGAGGCCACGTTGCGCAATGTCGCGGAGAACCGCGCCACCGTGCTCGTTGTCGTCCCGACCATGCTGCAGCGCATCGTCGACCTCGGCCCGGAGGTGCACCGCAAGTACGACACCTCCGCGCTGCGCGTCATCTTCGCCGCCGGTTCGTCGATCTCGCCCGACCTGTCCAAGCGCACCGATGAGGTGTTCGGCCCAGTCCTGTACAACCTGTACGGCTCCACCGAATGCGCCGTGGCCACCGTCGCGACCCCCGAGGATCAGCGACTCTCGCCGGGCACCGTCGGAAAGGCGCCGGTTGGCTGCCGCGTCCGCCTGTACGACGATGCGGGCCAGCAGATCCACGAGCCGGGCAAGATCGGGCGGATCTTCGTCTCGAGCGGCCTGAGCTTCAACGGCTACACCGACGGCCGCCACAAGGAAATCATCGACGGCCTGCTGTCCAGCGGCGATGTCGGACACTTCGACGAGAACGGCCTCTGGTACGTCGACGGCCGCGACGACGACATGATCGTCTCCGGCGGTGAGAACGTGTACCCGCTCGAGGTGGAGAACCTGCTCGCCGACCGGGCGGACGTGTTCGATGCGGCTGTCGTCGGCGTGGAGGACCGCGACTTCGGCAAGCGGCTGCGCGCCTTCGTCGTTCCGGGTCCGGACGCCACGAAGGACCCCGAAGAGATCAAGAGCTACGTCAAGGCGAACCTGGCGCGCTACAAGGTGCCGCGCGAGGTGATCTTCCTCGATGAGCTCCCCCGCAACGCCACCGGAAAGCTGTTGCGCAACAAGCTCGTTGAGATGGACGTCAGCGAGTAACACAGGATCGATAAACAACATCGGCCGCCGGCGGCGGCATCGGGTCGCTCCGCAGGCTACGCTCCGGTGCATCCGCCGGCCGATGTTGTTTCCCCGCTAATCCAGCATCGTGATATCGAGTTCGCCGTTGCCGAACTGCTCGCGGATGCGCTTCTTGTCGAACTTGCCGACGCTGGTCTTCGGTACCTCCTTAACGAAGGCCCAGCGCTCGGGCAACTGCCAGCGGGCGACCTTGTCGCCGAGGAACTCCCGCAACTGCTCCGGGGTGAGGTCCTCCTCGACAACGGCGACGACAAGCGGCCGTTCGTCCCACTTTTCGTCGGGCACCGCGATCACCGCGGCCTCCGCCACGCCGCCATGCGCCATCACCGCGTTCTCCAGGTCGACCGAGGAGATCCACTCGCCGCCGGACTTGATGATGTCCTTCGAACGGTCGACCAGCGTGAGATAGCCGTCCGGGGTGATCTTTCCGACGTCACCGGTGCGCAACCAGCCGTCGTTGAACTTCGACGGATCGATCTCCGCGCCGTCCGGTGAGTAGTAGGACGCGGTGATCCAGGGGCCGCGCACCTCGAGCTCGCCGACCGCTTCGCCGTCATGCGGCATGACGCCCTCGATCTCGTCGACGAGCCTCGCCTGCACGCTGGCCGGGAATCGGCCCTGGCTGTAGCGGTACTCCCAGGACTTCTCCGTCGTCAGCCCCGACGGCGGCCGCGCCACGCAGCCGAGCGGCGAGGTTTCCGTCATGCCCCAGGCGTGCAGCACCGGCACGTCGAAGCGCTCCTCGAAGGCGTGCATCATCGACGGCGGCGCCGCCGATCCGCCGACCACGACCTCACGCAGGTGCGAGATGTCCTGTGGGTTGGCGTCGAGGTGATGCAGCAGTCCCGACCAGATCGTCGGCACCGCCGCGGCAAAGGTCGGCTTCTCGACCGCCAGGATCTGCGCAATCGGCTCCGGCTGAAGGAAGCGGTCCGGCATCACCAGCGACGCACCTACCATCAGCGAGGCGTGTGGCAACCCCCATGACATGGCGTGGAACATCGGCACGATAGCCAGCGTCTTGTCCTCGTTCGACAGCGCCATTCCGTTGGTGGTGCACACCTGCATCGAGTGCAGCCACATGGACCGGTGCGAGTACGAGACGCCCTTGGGGTCGCCGGTGGTTCCCGAGGTGTAACACATTGCCGCCGCGGCACGTTCGTCGACGATCGGATAGTCGTATTCGCTGGGCTGCGCGGCCAGCACCTCCTCGTAGGAGTGCACCTCGACGCCGGCCGGTGCCTCCAGCGCGGAGGCGTCACCATTGGCGACGAGCACGTGGCGCACCGTCTTCAGCTCCGGCAGATACTTGCCGAACAAGGGGATCAACGACGCATCGACGATGACGACCTTGTCCTCGGCGTGGTTGGCCACGTACACCAACTGCCCCGGGAACAGCCGGATGTTCAGCGTGTGCAGCACCGCACCCATTGCCGGCACCGCACCGTAGGCGGCCATGTGCTCGTTGTTGTTCCACATGAAGGTGCCGACGCGATCGCTCTCGCCCACCCCAAGCGCGCGCAAACCGTGGGCCAGCCGCGCGGACTGCTCGCCGAGTTCACCGAACGTGATCGTTCGGCTGCCCGATCCTGTCCAGGTGGAGACCTCGGCAGCGGAGTGCACCGTCGAGCCGTAGCGCAACAACGTTGCCAGCGAAAGGGGTTCGTCCTGCATCGTGGAGAGCATCGGATTTATCCTTCGGTCGGGCCGCCGGCAGTGTCACCGGCCGTGTCGTCATCCGACACCACTTCCGTCGATTGCACAACAACCGGCCGCAGCACCGACCACGCGACGAAGAACCCGCCGAGCAGGATCATCCCGATGCCTGCCCAGACGTTGATGTTGAATCCGTCCGACTTGACCAGATCCTCGTCGGAATTGTTGACCAGCCCCATGATCAGCAGCACGACTCCGTAGATCAGCATCAGCGATCCGATGATGTTGCGGATGTCGAAGATGCCCGCCGAATGCTTTCTAACCTCGACGTGTTCGTGAGGGCCCAGCGGCTCCGTCATGTCCGTCCTCCAATTCGGCTCGGCGCGATCACCAGAAGAGAATGTTCAGCGCGATGACCATGATCAGCGAAATCAGCGCAAGTTTGGTCGGCGACTGCCACCACTTCTCCTCGTCGGCGTGCTCGTCGCGCAGCATCTCGCGCGGTGTCTCGGAGTACACCAGGCCGACCAGTTCGGACTCCGGCTTCGGTTCGGTCATAAACGTCACCACCACACTCACCGCGATATCCACCACGAACGCCACGCCCGCGGCGACGAAGCTCGAGCCCTGCCCGGAGAGGGTGAACACCTCGTTCTCATGTAGAACGAAGACTGTGATCGCCGAGGCGGTACCCGATACCAGGCCCACCCAACCGGCGGTGGCCGTCATCCGTTTCCAGAACATACCCAGGATGAACGTGGCGAACAGCGGTGCGTTGAAGAAGCTGAACAACTGTTGCAGGTAGTCCATCAGGTTCGAGTAGCTCGACGCGATGTAGGCGGTGCCGATCGCGACAACCGTCGCACCGATCGTCGCGTACCGGCCGATCCCCAGGTAGTAGCCGTCGGGCTTGTGCTTGACGATGTACTGCTGCCACAGGTCGTAGCTGAACACCGTGTTGAACGCCGATATGTTGGCCGCCATGCCGGCCATGAACGCCGCGAGTAGACCGGCAATCGCGACGCCGAGAATGCCGTTCGGCAGCACATCTTTCATCAGATAGAGCATCGCGTCGTTGTATTGCACATCCGGATTGGCCTCCGGATCCGCCTTGTAGTTGATCATCTCCGGCACCAGCACGGCGCAGATCATCCCGGGCACGACAACGATGAACGGAATGAACATCTTCGGGAACGAACCGATGATCGGGGTGCGCCGCGCGGCGGACATCGAGTCCGAGGCCATGGCGCGCTGCACCTCGACGAAGTTCGTCGTCCAGTATCCGAAGGAGAGCACGAAGCCGAGGCCGAACACGATGCCGACCACGGAGAGGAAGTCGTTCTCGAACCCGCTCAGCTCATTGCCGGGCCAGGACGACATCTGTTCCGGGCCACCAGGTCCCGCGCTGACCTTGTCCGAGAGTCCCTCCCAGCCGCCGACCTTGTGCAGGCCGACCAGGGTGAGCGGCAGCAGCGCGGCGACAATGATGAAGAACTGCAGCACCTCGTTGTAGATAGCCGCGGACAGGCCGCCCAGGGTGATGTACGAGAGCACGATGATCGCGGCGACGATCACCGATACCCACAACGACCAGCCGAGCAGAACATTGACGATCGTGCCGAGCAGGTACAGGTTCACGCCGGCGATGAGGACCTGCGCGATCGCGAAGCTGAGCGCGTTCACCAGGTGCGCGCCGGTGCCGAAGCGGCGGCGCATGAACTCGGGAACGCTGCGGACCTTGGAGCCGTAGTAGAACGGCATCATCACGACGCCGAGGAACAGCATCGCGGGTACCGCGCCGATCCAGAAGTAGTGCATGGTCGGCATGCCGTACTGGGCGCCGTTCGCGGACATGCCCATGATCTCGACCGCGCCCAGATTGGCCGAAATGAAGGCCAGACCGGTCACCCACGCCGGCAGCGACCTACCGGAGAGGAAGAAGTCGATACTCGACGACACATTGGATCGGGCGATGAAGCCGATGCCCATGACGAACACGAAATAGACTGCTATGAGCGCGTAATCCACGAACACTGCGTCGAGACGCAGGTTCTCTGCGGCAAGAATCGTCATCGGTTCTCCTTCGCGCCGATCCCAGGTCGGTCAACTCAGGCGCCGGGCCCCTGCCGATGGGGTCGCGACAAAGGTTCGCGGAGCGGTGAAATCTTCGGCGGCGAAACGTTTGACCACCGCATCCACGGTGGCTGCAGTGCGATCGGTATCGACCAGCGCAATGGCGCTACCACCGAATCCGCCGCCGACCATGCGGGCACCGAACGCGCCCGCATCGAGGGCCGTCGCCACCGCGGTGTCCAACTGAACTGTCGACACTGCGAAATCATCCCGCAGCGAGGTGTGGCTCGCGGTCAGATTCGGGCCGATAGTTCTCGGATCTTGGTCCGAACGCAATAAATCCACTACCTCGAGCACTCTTGCGTTCTCGCTCACCACGTGGCGGGCCCGCTGCAGCAGCACCCCCTGCAGTGACGAAAGCGCCGCCACGTCGTTGATATCGCGCAGTGACGCGACCCCGAGGGCCGCAGCGGCGTCCTCGCACTGCCTGCGCCGCTGCGCGTACTCCCCCGCAACCAGACGATGCGGCGTGTTGGTGTCGATGACGAGCAGATCGAGCCCCGCAGACGCCAGATCGAACGGCACCTGCGACCGTTCGCCGGTGCCGACATCGAGGAACAGGGCGTGCCCGTCGGTGCACAGGATCGACGCCGATTGGTCGAGAGTGCCCGTCGGCGCGCCCACGTAGTCGTTCTCGGCGGCACTGGTGAGTGCGATGAGGTCGTCGTCGGAAACCTTGAGCGAGAACAGATCTCGCAGCGCCACGGCGACCGCACATTCGATCGCCGCGGACGACGACAACCCGGCACCGACCGGAACCGCACCGTCGAGCACCAGGTTCACACCACGCGCCGCATGCCCACGGCGCCCGTACTCGTGCACCACCCCGAGTGGGTAGCGGGACCAGCCCGCCACCTCGTTGTCGGCGAGGCTCGTCAGCGGCTCGGCAACGACTTCGCCGGGGCGTTGCAGTGAGGCGACCCGCACCTCATCGGTGCCGTTGATCCCCGCGGCGCACGTTGCCGCATGCGGCAGCGCGATCGGCAGCACGAAGCCGTTGTTGTAGTCGGTGTGCTCGCCGATGATGTTCACCCGGCCTGGCGCGGCCCACACCCCGTCCGGCGCGGCGCCATACACCTCGCGATAGCTGTCTTCTGCGGCGCTCGTGGGGGTCACGTGACCTCCCGCAATTCCGCGGCAACATCCTCGGGCGTGGTGTCGTTGATGAAGACGTTCATCCCCGACTCCGACCCGGCGAGGTACTTCAGCTTCCCGGGCGCCCGCCTTATAGAGAACAGCTGCATATGCAGCCACCACTCGTCGCGATGTGCGAGCGGAGACTGATTCCAGGCCGCGATATAGGGCATCGGATCCGGGAACCGGCGCGCGAAACGCCTTTGCACGTCGAGGTAGATCGATGCGAAGGCGTCGCGCTCGACGTCGTCGAGATCATCGATGTCGGCTACCTGTCGATGCGGGAACAGCTGCACCTCGTAAGGCCAGCGGGCGGCCGGCGGCACGAACGCGGTCCAGTGCTCGTTGGTCTGCACGACCCGGACACCGGACTCCCGCTCGGCGGCGAGGAAATCGCCGAACAGGTTGCTGCCGCGCTGATCTCGGTATCGCGCCACGCTCGCGAGGATCTTCTGCACACGCGGCGTGATGAACGGATACGCGTAGATCTGGCCGTGCGGGTGCGAGAGCGTGACACCGATTTCCTCGCCGTGATTCTCGAAACAGAAGACCTGCTCGACACCGTCGATCGCACGTAATTCGGCACTGCGGTCGGCCCACGCGTCCACCACCAAACGCGCCCGGGCCGGTTCCAGTTCGGCAAAGGACGCATTGTGGTCGCTGGTGAAGCACAGCACTTCGCAACGCCCGAAACCGTTGCGCAGCAATGCCAACGGTGCACCCGTGACGTGCTCGGCGAACTCGACGGCCGCGGTGGACAGCGACGGAAAGCGATTCTCGAAGCACACCACCTCGTAGTCGCGCTCGGGAATCTCGGTGAGCCGGTCGTCGGTGGACGGGCACAGCGGACACTGGTCGGCCGGCGGCAGAAAGGTGCGGGTCTGCCGATGCGAGGCGATGACGACCCACTCGCCCAGCAGGGTGTCGTACCGGGCCTGGGAGTGCGTGGTGGTGATCGGCAGATCGCGTCGATCGATGGCCTCGCGCGGATTGGGCTCCGCATCGAAGTAGAGAATTTCCCTACCGTCGGCAAGCTTTCGCCGCGTCCGATACATCGCGTGCCCTTCCGCCGCGCTGCTGGGCCTCCCCTCGAACGACAGTAGTTGACCCGCCTGGCGACCGTCGCCTATTCGGTAGGCGGCAACAGCGCGCCGAACGGATCGTCCGCGCCGAACACCGGGCCGCCGCCGAACGCCGACCGATGCGACTCCGGCACGTTGCCGTTCTCGTCCGTGATGCCGTAGTGCACACCGGCTTCGGCAGTGACGATGGTGGACCCGCTGAGCTCTCCGATGCGGGTGTCGTTTGCCAGCGCAACCATGACCCGGCCGAGGAATTCCGGGCTCTCGGCCTTCTCGAAGGAGAAGCCGGCGTACTCCTTCAGCCCGCTCGCCACGATCATCTCGTTTCGTAGCAGGCCCGGCCACAGCGACAACGTGCTTACCCCGGTGCCGGCGAGTTCGACTGCCATGTCGGCGGCCATCTTGTCCAGACCCGCCTTGGCCATGCCATAGAGCACCGAGTGCAGGTAACCGCGGCTACCGAAAGAGGACGTGTTGGCGATCAGTCCCGAGCCTTGCGCGACCATGAGCTTGGCAGCGTGCACGCTGGCGACGTAGTGCGCGCGCAGGCCAACATCGACGAGCGAATTCCAGTCGGTGATTGGACGCTGCCAGAACTTCTCGGTAAAGCCGTGGAATCCGCGTGGCGCCGCCCACACGTTGTTGACCAGGAGATCGAGGCGGCCATCCTGCTCGGCGGCAATCCGATCGAAGAGCGCCTCGATCTGGTCGTCCTCGCGGTGGTCGCACTGCACTGCGATTCCGGTGCCGCCGCGCTCGGTGACGGCCGCGGCGGTCGCGTCGAGCGGGCCATCGGATCCGACCGGGCCACGGGCCGTGCAGTACACGGTCCAGTCGTCCGATCCGAGGCCGAGCGCAATGCCTTTACCCACGCTGCGACTTGCCCCGGTCACCAGTGCGACCTTGCCCTGCGGCACCCGACTCTCCTCTCGTCACCCGGCGCGCGACGGCCGGTGGCATGTGACGGTACCTGGAAGCACAGAGGGCACTACGAGAGTGGGTTCTTGGCAGGTGAGGCGGCTGCGTCAGCCCGCGCAGGCGCGCGGTTCCTGCGAGGCCGCGATGATCGCGCGGACGGTTCGCTTACACCGACCGCAGTCCAATCCGGCACCGCAGGCCGTGGCCACCTCGCGCGATGTCTTTGCCCCGCACGCAACGACGTCAGCCACCGTGTGGCTGGTTACGCCGTGGCAAAGGCATACGTACATTGCGGCTCACTGAGGTTGGCAATACTTCTTAGGGTTGCCAAAGCTTAATACATCAACACCACATTCGTCATCACTTAGGTTTGCCAAAGCTCAATACGTGTCGAGCTTTACCCACGAATATCGGTGGATAAACGCCCACACCCGTCCCCCGCATCCACTCGGCGACGGAGTCGGGATGGTCGATCCAGCGCCTCGCGTGGGCCATCGTGTCGAGTTCCTGCAGCACCATCGCCTCGTGCCCGTCATCGATGGCCCGGTAGACCCACACCTTGCGGACCCCGGCGGCCGTGAGCCGCTCGTGCCGGTCGTGCACATTCACCAGCAGCGAGTCCAGGTCCTGAATCGGCGCCGTCGCGGCGACGAGAATTCGACCCGGAGGATCGGTGAAGACCTGGGGGTCGACCAGGTCGATCTGCTCGAGCAGTTCTCCCGCGAACAGCGGCGGAATCTCCTCGACGCCGACGCTGTCGAACCACGCGAACACCGCGGACGAGCGCAGCAGCGAGTCCAAGGGTTCGCGATCCTCGATGCCCATCGTCACCAGTACCCGACCGGTGTCACGGATGCCCTGGTAGACGGCCAGATGACGCACACCGAGCCGGGAAACCAGCTCGCGGCTCTCCGTCACGGTGCGCAGCAGCGCATCCATATCGGTGATCCGGTAGTCCGCGGCGAGCACATAGGGCAGCCCGGTGCCGGGTGGGCCGAACGAATGCTCGGCCTCCGCAGCTTCCGGATTGTTAGGCATAGGGCCCTCCATCGGCTGAAATTTGATCTAGGTTGATTATCAACCGTCGCAGCCCCGACGGTGACGACACGGCGTAATGGGACCAGCCCTCCCTCAGCCGGAATGCACCTGAATCCAAGGAGCGGTCATGCGTGGAGATCCAGATGTGCTCAAGCTGCTCAATGAACAGCTAACCAGTGAATTGACGGCCATCAACCAGTACTTCCTGCATTCGAAGCTGCAGGACAACTGGGGCTACACGGAACTTGCCGGCTATACCCGCAAGGAATCCTTCGACGAAATGAACCATGCGGAGGCGATCACCGACCGCATTCTGATTCTCGACGGACTGCCCAACTACCAGCGGTTGTTCTCGCTGCGCGTAGGCCAGACCGTGCGCGAACAGTTCGAGGCCGATTTGGAGATCGAGAAGGAGGTAGTGGACCGGCTCAAGCCCGGCATCATTTTGTGCCGCGAGAAGCAGGACTCCACAAGCGCAAACCTGCTCGAGGGCATCCTCGCCGACGAGGAAGGTCACATCGACTACCTCGAGACGCAGCTCGCGCTGATGGACAAGCTCGGCGAAGCGCTCTATCTCGCCCAGTGCGTGTCCACTCCACCGACCTAGACCGCGACTCACCCAGCGCGCCCGCACGGCTTCGACCGTGCGGGCGCGCTGGTGTCTCAGGCGCCGATTGCCGGGCTCGTCCAGTCGAGCACTTCCAGGGCGACCGCAACGTGGACACTCGAACCCTCCAGCGGCGCCGGCAGCAGCTGTTGTGCGCGAGAAATACGGCGTAGCAAAGTATTTCGATGGGTGAAGAGTCGCTCCGCGGCCTTGGTCGCGTTGCAGCCCTCGACGATGTACGTATGCACGGTCCGGCGCAGCTCGGGTTCCGCTGTGGCGAGTTCCCCGAGGGTGTCGCGCACGAAACTGTCCGCCCGTTCCTGGTCGGCGGTCAGTAGCGCCACCAGTTCGACATCCCGGAAGTGCACGACCTGCTGGGTGGATCGCAGCCGGGACAGCATGCGCTGAGTCGTGACCGCGTCGACATGGCTTTGCCGGAACCCGTCCATACCGCCGATCGCGCGACCGACGGCGACGCGAATATCCGGGTGCGGCGCCACCGCGTCGTGGAGCGGGTCGTAGTCCAGCGGACTGGACGTGGCGACCCACACCCAGCGAGTCGCGGTGCTGGCCAGAATGCTCAGCGGCCGGGTGTTCGCGGCGCGCCCAAGCGCATCGGCGACACGATCGAGGCGACGGGCATCCGTGGCGGGATCCTCGGTCCACACCACTGCGGCGGTGTGTCGCTGATCGAGGCGGTATCCGAGCCGCTCCTGCGCCCGCTGACGGGTGATCGGGGCGCCGTCGAGGATGAGTGCCACGACTTCGCGGTGGCGCGCATGTGCGCCTCCGGTCAGCTCGTCACGCTCCCGACGGATCTGCGCTTCGATGCCTGCCAGCGTGGCGTCGATGAACGCGCTGATCGACGCCGAGGAGACCGCGAGCATCTCGCGCAGTTCGTCGGGATCGGCGGTGAGTTCGAAGGCAATCTCCATCCATCTACGCCACGCCGCGTTCTGGCCGGCGCGGTACGCATCGAGCGCCCGCTCATCGAGACCACGTCGCACGAGATCCCGCGCAATGCCCAGCGGCTCCGCGCCGACGTTCGCCGACACCGGCGCACCGGGGTCACGGACATTGGCGTAGGCCCAGTGCAGCAAATTGGAACGATTCGTTCGGCTGGCCGCGGCAGCCAGTTCGGGATCGTCTGCAATCGCAGGATTCGCGGCGAGCGAGGCGCGATCGAGTTCCTCGAGCCATTCGAGTTTGGCGTCGAGGGCAACCTCCGCGCCCGCACGAATTAGTTCGCGCACGCGCGGAGACGGCGGCGACCAGTCCATGCAGATTACGGTAGGCCACTAGTGTGCAAAGTGCACCATTCAGCGCCCATATTGGGCGTTCCCGCCCTATGTCCGAGGACTTGGCTCGTCAACCATGGAAGTGCATCGCATCCACGCCTTCCCTGAGGAGCACCACCGATGACGCCAACACCTCGCCGCGAACACGTCGACGTCGCGATCGTCGGCGCCGGGATCTCCGGAATCGGCGCCGCCTGCTACCTGCAGCGCGAAACTCCGGGCAAGTCCTTCGCGATTCTGGAAGCGCGCGGCGCGACCGGTGGCACATGGGATCTGTTCCGGTACCCCGGTATTCGATCGGACTCCGATCTGCACACATTCGGCTACGAGTTCAAGCCGTGGCGCGACGAAAACGCGATCGCCAGTGCCGACAAGATCCTGGCCTACCTGCGCGAGGCGGCCACGGAGAACGGCGTCGACGACGCAATTCGGCTGCACCACAAGGTCATTGGTGCGGCATGGTCCAGCGAGCATGCGCACTGGCTGATCGACGTGCAGCGCACCGACACCGACGAACTGATCCAGCTCACCGCCAATTGGATCTTCTGCGCGGGTGGCTACTACCGCTACGACGAGGGCTACACACCGCATTTCGAGGGACGCGAGCGTTTCGGTGGCCGGATCGTCCATCCGCAGCAGTGGCCAGAGGACCTCGACTACACCGGCAAGAAGGTCGTGGTGATCGGCAGCGGTGCCACCGCCGTGACACTGGTTCCAGCAATGGCGAAGGCCGCCGCTCACGTCACGATGCTGCAGCGCTCGCCGTCCTACATCCTGCCCGTACCGGCCAAGGACGCTTTCGCCAACAAGATGCAGAAGTTGCTCGGCCCGGAGCGTGGCTATGCGGTGACCCGCCGCAAGAACATTGCGCAGCAACGGTTTATCTGGCGGTTCTGCCAGCGGTACCCGAAGGTCGCGCGCAAGGTCGTCCGTAACTTCAATGCAAAGCAATTGCCCGAGGGCTTCCCGGTGGATGTCCACTTCAACCCGGCTTACAACCCGTGGGATCAGCGCCTGTGCACCGTGCCCAACGGTGACCTGTTCGCCGCGATCCGCGCCGGATCCGCCTCCGTCGTCACCGACCGCATCGCGACCTTCACCGAGACGGGTATCGAGCTGGAGTCCGGGCAACGTCTCGACGCCGACATCATCATCACGGCAACAGGTTTGAACCTGCAGGCTTTCGGAGGCGTGACGCTGACCGTCGACGGCAAGGACGTCAGCCTGCCCGACACGGTGGCCTACAAGGGCATGATGCTCACGGGCATACCGAATTTCGCATTCGCGATCGGCTATACCAACTCGTCGTGGACGCTCAAGGTTGGCCTGGTGTCCGAGCACTTCTGCCGGCTCCTGTCCCACATGGACGCGCACGGCTACGACACGTGCCGTGCCGAGCTGCCCGACCTGGCTATGGAGACCCGTCCTCTGCTGGACTTCGGCGCGGGTTACGTCCAGCGCTCGATCGACCAACTCCCCCGCCAGGGCACCGAGGCGCCATGGTCGACGTCGATGGAGTACCGCACCGATGTGAAGCTGTTGCGCCGGGATGCGGCGGACTATCGGCACCTGCACTTCTCCAGATCCGCACACGACGAGCCGGCGATGAGCCGGTAAGCACTTCGCGTCACAAGCGCGCCCGTACGGCTTCGGCCGTGCGGGCGCGCTTTGTTGTGGGTGGAAGTTACTCACACGAGGGGCGCCCGGCCCGGCAACTAGGAAGTCGGGCGCCCGCAGTTCGGGTAGTGGACTACGCGTGGCACCGGCCCTCTTCCTTCATAACGTCGAAGGTGTCCACTCGCCCAACGCGGCGAGACCGCTCGAACCAACGAGAGTCGGTGATCGAAATGACACTGATACTGATCGCACTCGCCGCCACCGTCTTGCTTGCCTGGTTCGGCCTGGGCTCGCTGGACTTCTATGGATTGCAGGTGCAGCAGGCAGCACGAAACCGAAATGCTGCGCTGGTCCATGATCAGCGGGACCGCCAGAAGGCTGCCGAGTTGCGCAGGAAGACGGGCGCACTTGCCGTCACCGGGAATCCGGGCGGTCCGCGTTCGGCAGCTCGGCTCGGATCGCATCCACCTGCGCGGCAAGCCGTTGCTGATGTGACCCGCGCCAGTACACCCGCTGGCAGTCGCGGCAGCGCCTGAACTCGTCGTAGTGCTGCCGGGTCAGCGGCTCGAGCCGGTCGACTATCTCACGCTTGTCGACCGGTTCGAGCGTGCCGTTGCAGCGCAGGCAGCGGGTGAACGGTTGGATCCTGTCGGCAAGGTCGAGTCGGCGGATCACTTCCACGGCCTGTTCGTGCGCGCGCTCCCCACGCACGTACAGCCCGTGTGTAACAGCGCGACGTGCCAGTAGCCCGCGATCGCGGGTCAGCAGGATGCGGTTCTCGTCGCGACTGATCTGCGCCAGCGCCGGGTCGTCCACCTCGGGCTCGTAGGACACATCGAATCCGAGCAGGCGCAGCACCTTGGCAAGCCGGCCGACATTCACATCCACCACGAAACGTGGTTCGCGCAACGGCGCCGGACGCACGCGGATCAACCCGGAGACATCGAACGCCTCGAAGACCGGATACACCGCCACCCTCGCCCCCACCCGCGGGCGGTGCGCGAAATCCACCGATACCCCGTCGACGAGCACCACCTCGATCTCGGTATGCGGAATCCCCATCGCCTCGATGACGTCCTTGACGGTCTGATGCGACCGCACGGGACGGGTAACCGCCCGCCCGCGGTGTTCCGCGGGCAGGAAGTCGTTCAACTCGGCATAGGCCCGCACGGCGAGGACGTCGCGCATGTGGTCATCGTCCGCCTGGATCGGGTGGTGCGGCAATCACCAATGACCGGGGGCAACAGTTTTGCCCTTCGAGTCCTTCAATGTGACGACTGAACCTGGGTCGACGGGAGTGAACGGCTGCTCGTGCTTGCCGAGCAAAGTGCCGACGGTCTTCACCTTGGCAAGCGTCTCGCTGGGCGCGATGTCATCGCGGTCGGCGTCGTAGTAGTCGAACCAGGGCAGGCCGTGTTGCACGTAAGTGTCCCGGTCGACCGGTGTCGAGGGCGCTACCTCGCCGGTGATGGCGGTCCATTGCGCTGCGGAGCACAGGTGGACAAAGACGCGCCACGAGCGTGACTCGTCGTAGTCGGAGAGTTCGCGATCGTCGCCATAGATCTCCTGGTGCATCCGCCCGCCGGCGCCAAGACCCATGTCCGGCACGGAGCAACACACCGTCCCTGCGACTTCCTCGTCGACGATGAGGTAGCGCCGGTTCTCCCAATCCGCGAGGGCCTCGGCAGTCAGCCCGACTGCGCGCAACTGCACCCCGCCATGCTCCTCACGTCCGGTGACCTGCCCCTCGACCGTCGCTCCGGAGCCGAGCGGAACCGCGACGAACTGGCGGATGAATCCGTCACCGGCGTTGATCCCATCGAGCCACGGCTGATCCGGGAGTGGGACGTAATTCTGCGGCGATGAAGACAGCTCTTCGGTCCAGGATTCGCCGGAAACGGCCGACACCTTCCCGATGCCCACCTGAAGGGCAGCGGGCTCGTCAGCAGCGAACGACAGCCACATCGCCTCGCGCTGGTAGACCGGCAGCATCACACCACCGCGCGCCAGCCACTCAGCAGGGACGGTATCCGGGTAGTCCTCCACGCGGCGGAGCGGAAACCGCCCCAGCCCCGGCGGCAGGTCATGGATTCCGCTCTCCGGGATCCGGAGCGTGCGCTGAAAATTCACGCGCACGGGACCGAGCACCAGCGCGTCGTACTCAACGTTGACCGAGTTGATCGACATGTCCGACTCCTGTTCGTCGAAACATGCCTACCCACCGACACCGACAGGAATGGCTCGCGTCGCCGCACATGGAACGTCGCAGCGGTCGAACAGTCCGTCAGGTGGGGTCGATCCGGAACCCGATCTTCACCGTCACCTGGATATGCCCGACGGCACCGTCGACGATGTGCCCGCGGGCGTTCACCACCTCGAACCAGTCGAGGTTGTGCACCGTCTCACTCGCCCGGGTTATGGCATTGGCGATCGCTTTGTCGACACCCTCACTCGACGAGCCGACCACCTCGATAACGCGGTACACGTGATCACTCATGGCATCGAGTCTGCAGCCCGTCGAGCGGCAACACGCTCGATTCGGGCGAAGGTTGATCGGGCTGTGCCCTTGGCGTCACGCCGCCGTGAGTCCTGGAAAAGTAGAAGGGCCCGGAGGCTGTGTGCCTCCGGGCCCTTCTGTAGTAGCGGGGACAGGATTTGAACCTGCGACCTCTGGGTTATGAGCCCAGCGAGCTACCGAGCTGCTCCACCCCGCGTCGGTGTGAACAGAACATTACAGCGACGGAAGAGACAGGTGCAAATCGGCACGTCGGAGCCCTTCTGCGCACCGTTTTCCCTGGTAGCGGCGCTGCGACCGCGATCCGCCCACCCGAGTGACCTGGGCCACAGATAGGCGGTGAGGAGCGTCACTCTTTCGCACCTTGGGGAGCGCCGGAAATAGCCGCGAGAAATACTATGTGAACTGCAATAACACAAATCGAATCCGCAGGTATCTGTATGTGATTGCATCGTTATTGCAACGTGATCTTTCGTCGATTCCCGGCTACGGTCGAACGGTCGGCCCAACCTCAATGGGCCAAGCCGGTACGCCGCCGCCAACTCCTGCCCGCGGACCGGAACCCCAATTGTGCGGGGCAGGGACACGAATTGTGTCGGGCGGCGCCGGAGGACTCGACAATATGGCTTCGAATCACAAGTTCGTCACGCGTGCGCTCGGCTTTACCGTCATCACCGGTGCGCTCGTTGCAGTTCCGTTCGGTCTCGCGACCGGCACCGCCTCGGCCGCCAAGCACAACTGGGACGGCGTCGCGAAGTGCGAGAGCGGCGGCAACTGGGGCATCAACACCGGTAACGGCTACTACGGTGGCCTGCAGTTCAGCCAGAGCACCTGGGCCGCCAACGGTGGCCAGGGCAGCGCGCACAACGCCAGCAAGGACGAGCAGATCCGCGTCGCGGAGAACGTTCTCAACACCCAGGGCGCAGGCGCCTGGCCCGTGTGTGGCCAGTACCTGACCACCGCCAAGGAAGAGCCCGCTCCTGCTCCGGCTCCGGCCCCCGCGCCGGCACCGGCACCCGTCCCGACCAGCGCCGCGACGTTCGTCGACGTGCTGAAGGCTACCGCCACCGATCTCGGTCGCCAGAACGGCGTCGAGGGCCAGGTCAAGCAGTTCCTGGCCGATAACGGCCCGGCCATCGACGGCTTCGTGGCCCAGAACGGCGCGGTCATCGAGGCGGCCCTGCCCGCTCGCTGATAGCCGCTCCACGCGCTAGTACCGAAGGCGCCGTCATCTCACCGAGATGACGGCGCCTTTTCGTTGCGAGCACACTGCGAAAATACCGGGAATTTCTGTGACATAACGCACAATTTGCAAATTAATTTTCAAGGGAATTTGCACGACGATATTTGTGCATTTACCTGGGAATTTCCTCAGAATGATCTTGGTCGACGTTTAAGCCACGCTCGTTACCGGTATGTGACCTCGCCGCGATTTATGTTTACCGTTCTGTGCATCGGCCCGATAACCGCGAGGCCACCCGACGCGCAGAGAGGAACGAACATGCGTCGCACACTCAGCCGAACCCTTGGAATGACTGCCGCAGCCGGCGTGCTCGTCGCGCTGCCGCTCGGCTTCGGCGCCGGCACTGCCGCGGCCAACGACTGGGACGCCGTTGCTGCCTGCGAGAGCGGCGGCGACTGGAGCATCAACACCGGCAACGGCTACTACGGTGGCCTGCAGTTCAGCCCCAGCACCTGGGCCGCGAACGGCGGCACCGGCAGCCCCGCGGGCGCCAGCCGCGAGGAGCAGATCCGCGTGGCCGAGAATGTCCTCGCCAGCCAGGGCGCCGGCGCCTGGCCGCACTGCGGTGCCTACCTGTAAATCGGTAGCCGCGAACCGCGCTATGCACGTAAGAGGGCGCCGTCACCGTTATCGGTGACGGCGCCCTGTTGCGTCATCGCTCACGGATACGGCAACTGCTGCGCATTCCGGGCCTTCAGCAGGGCCGACAGCACGCCGACCTCGCTGCCTTGGTCGCGGATCATCGCGAGCGCGGTGCGATCGACCGGACCGGACAGCCCAGAGGCGATCGCGTCCTGCGCCATCGCAGTGCCGCCGGTGTGGTGGCGAATCATCAGCTGCAGAAACAACGTCTCGGCCGCGACACCGCGCGCCTCCCCGAGGCGAGTGATCTCGTCGATACTCGCCATGCCCGGCATAGGCGCACCGGACTCCGCGGCGTGGTCGTGGCCGTCGGCCTCACCGCCATGAGCGTGATGGCCAGTCGCCGTCGCGGGCGGTGGCGTCATCGGCTGGTCGGCCAACGTCAACCAGCCCTGCAAAGTTGCGATCTCGGCGTTCTGCGCGGTGATGATCTGGTCGGCCATCATCCGGACCTGGGGATCGACGTCACGTGGCAGCGTCTGCGCTATCAATAGCGCCTGCGCATGATGGGTCGACATGTCCTGGGCGAAGGCGATGTCCGCCTTCGACAACGTCACCTCGACATCGTCGGAGCCCTGCTGCCACCAGGATCCGATCAAAACACCGACCAGCAGGACCGCGAGACCTCCGGCCCAGAGGCCGAGTATGCGGGTCCACCCCCGACGCGGTGCGGCGGGGGCCGCCGCGTCGATGGCGGGAAACTGCTTTGTCTCAGGAGCCGACAACGGTGTCCTGATTCGCCGGGGCCAGATAGGCATTGTTGTCGAGCTGCAAGGCCATGAAGCCGTTGTCGGCGCACGTGACCCAGATCTGGTTACCGCGGAAGAACGGCGGCGACGAGCACCAGTCCGAGGACATGTCGCCAATCAGGTTGCCGGTGCGCGGACCGAGCGCGACCGCCGGATCCATCTTGCCGTCTGCGATCGCGCGGGCGATCGGGGCGAACTCGAGGATGGGAAGGCCGAGGAACGAAGAGATCGCGTGCGGCGAGTTCGTCAGGTCGAACCACCGGTTCTTTTGTGCGGGCGGGTTGTAGTACGCGATCTCCCGAACATTCTTCGGGTCCCGCACATCGAAGACCCGGATACCGGAGGAAAACCACGAGCACGCGAGCGCGGTCGGATCCGCAGGCCGGTCCGCCGTGCAGTAATGCGAGTCGTAGGCAAAGACACCGCCGCCGCCGGAGCTGCGCACGTTCGAGTCGATGTTGTCGGGCAGATTGATCTCGAGCTTGATCCGATTGACGAGCTTCGCATCGGATGGGTTGGACACGTCGAACACCTTCACGCCGCCCGAACCGGCCTCGTCCGGGGTGAAGATGAACGGCTTACCGCCATACGTGACCGGCACGCTGTGCTGATTGAACTGCCCGTCCTGCCACAGGTACGTACCCAATTGCGGCACGACGGGATACGGGTCGCGGCGCTGAATCGCGCTGATGTCGAGAATGTTGATCCCGGCGGTCACCGACAGGTACATGGTGTTGCCGTCCGGCGTGATCCCGAACCCGTGCTCGGACAGCGCCTGCACGCTCTGCCAGATGATGTGCGGGTTGGCCGGATCGGAGATGTCGATCGCGCTGAGCAGGCCCGGGCCGATGCCCGAGGCCCAGTAGGTCTTTCCGTCCGGTGAAAATCCGCCCTCGTGGGACAGGAACGGCATCGGCATGGTCAGGTCGGTGCCCGCACGGGCATTGAGCAGCTTCGGATGCGCGCAGTCGGAGATGTCGTAGACCGAGAAGTACCCCGCACCGAAGACGAGCGGCACGGCCGTCGCCGCGAGCAGCTTGCGCTCCTTGTTGACCTTCAAGGTTTCCCATGTGCCGCCGACCATCGCGGGCTCGCGCAACGACCCCGTCAACACCGGGTTCTTCGGGTCACTGATATCGAGGACCTGCACGCCCTGCGGCTGGTTCAGCGCCGAGCCGGGGAACAGGGTGCCGGTGTAGGAGCAGTGGTCGTAGGCCGCCGAGACGATTCCCGAGCCCTTGTCCTGGAACTGACCGAGCCGGGTGACGTTGCAGGAATAACCCTGCATGCTGCGGCCGCTGTTGCGGTCCTCTGCCGGCACGTCGCCCTGCAGACCGGTCTCGGGCAGTGAGCCCGGTCCGCACTCGGCCCGAGCCGCCGACACATTGCCGACATCGCCGATATAGACCGTGCCTGCTGAGGCCGAGGCCGGACTGCACAACCCCATGGCCAGCGAAAGCGCCGCCGCCACAGCCAAACCGCCACTACGCCGCATCGCGCGAGCCGGCATCGTCGCCACCCTTCCACCCCGAGCGTGTGGGCGGAGTGTTTACCGCCACATCACGAGTGTGGGTGAGACTAGCAGCACACGTTACCGCGCGTCACGGTCATCCCCCGGCGGCCTGGTACCCGTCGATCGCCCTCTGGAGCCGGTCGAACGCGGCTCCGAGTTGGCTCAGGTCGCCACTCGTCTGCGCGGCGCGCACGTTGGCCATTGCCGCATCGAGTTCCACGATTGCCGCGTCCCGGTTCGGTGCCGGGGCGGGCCCTGGCGCGGGAGCCGGCGACGGTGCCGGCACCGCTCCTTCGACCGGTGGCGGCACGTTCGCCTGCGGCGGGGCTGTCGTCGTGGCGTCGCCACCGGGCGCGGTTGCCGCGCTACCGGTACCCGTCCCGAAGACCTGATCGAGTGCCTCGGCGAGCGTCGGGGCATAGCCCACCTTCACGCCGCCGAGCGCGCCCGGTTCGCGATAACTCACGAGGACCCGGGACAGCTGCGGGAACGTAGAGTTGTTGCCCGCCTGCGAATTTCGCTCGGTATACAGCGGCTCGACGTACAGGATGCCGCCGTCCGCAATCGGCAGGGTGAGCAGATTGCCGTACTGAATACGGTTCGCGTTCTGCAACAGAGTTCGTTCGGATGCCACACGGGTATCCGATGTCATCGAGTTCTGTGTCTGCTGCGGACCCTGGGTCTGCGAGTCCGTCGGTAGCTGCAGGACCGTGAATTTGCCGTACTCGTCCGGATCGGACTTCACCGAGATGTAGGCCGAGAGGAACTCGCGGTTGTAGCCCACCATCGCACTGGTCAGA
>NZ_LRRB01000041.1 GCF_001646865.1 Aldersonia kunmingensis
GCGGACAGAGCGGCGAAATCCGCAGGTGACAAATATCTTCCGCCTATCCCCTTCTCCGGATTTCGCTGCGGAAGCCGGAGAATGACTGTGTTCCCAAAAGGGAAACCCCCACGCCGGTGCAACGGCATGGGGGTCCAGTTCGAGCAGTGTCCCTATCCCGTAAGGAGTGCTCAGTGGCAAGTCTAGGCCGCACCGAGAACGAATCGAACGAACCGACAGGCGCGCCGTCGGGCGACTGCCTGACTACCGTGCTGGCAGCATCGGCTCTGTCGCTCGTACTGGCCCGAGCAAGCGGAAGTCCAGAATTCGGAATGACGGCGTTCGCGGCGATGCTGCAGTACTTCGGCTCTGCGCGACCGGTGCGCCGCTTGTAGCGCTGTGAGACCTTGCCCGTCGTCAGCCGTGGGCGATGCTGACGACGCGCAGCCGCACCGGCCTGTCATCGATCGTGGTTTCAACCGTGTCGCCGGTGAGGTGGCCCAAAAGCGCCTGGCTCGCAGGCAGGCTCTCACCGAATCGGCCGTTCGCGGTGTCGGCCTCGTTGTCGGGAACGATGGTGTACTCGATGGGCCGCGTGATGTTGTCCTTCTCATCGAGCTCGGCCAACACGAGGGACGACCACACCATGATGATTACGCCTTTGGGCAGTGACACCTGTTGCACCTTCCGATTGAAGTGAGTTGGGCGCGCAGGCCCTGTTCTCTACTACTCGCTGCGATCAGGCTACGGGTACGCCATGGATGCGCCGTGTGCTCGCATTAGTTGCACGAATAGTTGCACGGCGAGATTTGGAAAGGCCCGAAAAGTGCCGTTGACCTGCGAAATTACGTTGTCGGGCTGACAGGATTTGAACCTGCGACCACTTGACCCCCAGTACGGTAGCGCCGCACGTTATCCCACGTCACACGCGATATGCGTCACCCCTCCTCCACGTACGACGGGATTGAATCCCCAGGTTGTGCGCCGAGGTGCACGACGTGTGGTCCCCACGTGGTCCCCGCAAACGCCGCTCCGCCGTCACCCGACGTACGTGCGGGACCGATGGATATGCCCCTAGCGCCTGCAACTGGTTCCGCTGCAGCACGTCTGCGCCACGATCCATGGAGAGAGAGGGCCGGGCCATCGTCCTCGACGCACCGTTCACCCACGATTTCAGCCAACCACGCCGTCCTAAGTGACACCACGACCGTGAGACGCGCGGGCGGCAGAATTACGGGCCGGTCGGTCCGCCGGGATTCGACCAGGGATCCTAAAGAGCCACCGTGGCCGCGGCGACTGTGCCATCTGGACCGGGTGACGACTCTTAGTCGAACAGATCTGGAAGCCCCGCCGACACCCGCTGCGGGAATACCGGTGTCCGCTTGTCCAGAAATGCTGCGACACCTTCGCGGACGTCGTCCGAGGTGCCGCGTCGGTATATCGCGATCGACTCGGCGCGGTGCGCCACTTCGGGCTCTGCGGCGCCGAGCATCTGCCACATCAACTGCCTGGTCAACGCGGCCGACACGGGAGCTGTGCCGTCGACCATCTCGCGCGCCACCTCCACCGCTCGATCCACCACACGGTCAGCAGCGAGGACCTCACGCACGAGACCCCGTTCAAGGGCCTCTGCCGCGGAGACCATCTTCGCGCCGACCGACCATTCGATCGCGGTCGAGATTCCGACGATCCGCGGCAGGAACCAGGTGGAACATGCCTCGGGCACCAGTCCCCTGCGTGCGAAGACGAAACCGAACTTGGCGGTGTCCGAAGCGATCCGCACGTCGGCGGGCAGTGTCATGGTCACACCGACACCGGCGGCCGGCCCGTTGATCGCGGCAATGACCGGCTTTTTCGAAGCATAGATGCGCAGCGACACCTGACCGCCCGAGTCCGGTGGCGCGCCCCCGGTCGCGGGATCCTCCGTCAGGACGAATGTCTCGCCGCCGGCGGCGAGATCGGCTCCCGCGCAGAATGCCCGGCCGGTTCCGGTGAGCACCACGGCCCGCACCGTATCGTCGGCATCGCATTCGTCGAACACTTCGAGCAGCCGGTCCCGGACCTCCAGCGTGAAGGCATTCAACCGATCGGGCCGGTTGAGCCAAACCACCGCGATTTCACCGCGCCGCTCGACTGTCACAACACTCGCAACTCTAGTCGTCACTTTGCCGCCTTTGCACATAGAGATTCGTTGTGCCACAAACACATACCGCCAATTAAAGGTCCAGGACGAGTCGAGGGCCGCAACTGCGCGAGACACAGATCATCATGGCGTCGTTGGCAGCCTGTTCGTCCTCGGTCAGGACGGAGTCGCGGTGGTCGGGGGCTCCGGAAAGCACTGTTACCTCGCAGGTACCGCAGGTGCCCTCTCGGCACGAGAAGTCCGCGTCGACGCCCGACCGTAAGACGGCGTCGAGCAACGATTCGGTCGCCGCAACGAGCACGCTGCGCCCGGACCGATTCAGCTCGACCTCGAACTCAGAATCGATTGTGCTGGAATGCAGTTCCTTCGGCGCGAAGCGCTCGACATGCAGCCTCAGCTGCCCGCGGGCCGCGCACTCCGCTTCGATCGCCCGCAGCAGCGGCTCGGGGCCACAGCTGTACACAGCCGTGCCCGCGGCGGTGTCGTCGAGCGCCGCGGCGAGATCGAGGAGGCCGAACTCGTCCTGCGGGTGTAGTTGCACCCGATCGGGATACGCCTCGGCCAGTTGGTTCGCGAAGGCCATACTCGCGCGCGTCCGGCCGCCGTACAGCAGCCGCCAGGTCCGACCCGCCGCGTCGACCTGTCGCAGCATGGGCAACAGCGGGGTAATGCCGATTCCGCCCGCAACGAACAGGTAGGACTCGGCATCGACGAGGGCGAAATGGTTTCGGGGTCCGCCCACCCCCACGAGATCGCCTTCCTCGAGCGTGTCGTGCACGAACGCCGATCCACCACGTCCCTCGGCCTCGCGCAGCACCGCGACCGTCAGCGAGGACGTGTCGGCGACATCACCGCACAGCGAGTATTGCCGCACGAGGTCACTGTCCAGGGCGAGATCGATATGCGCACCGGGCTGCCAGGATGGGGCCGGGAGGCCATCGGGATCGGCGAGCGTCAGGCACACGACGCCGTCGGCGGGCGAGGTCTTGCCGACTACCCGCATCTTCCGTTCCTCGTTGCCTGTCATTCGCCCATCTCATTCCTCGGCTTACCCTTGTGATTAAATCTTATGGCATTAGATAATGTGGTGCAAGCGTGCCCCTCCCCCGCAGCTCGCAGACGGCCGGGCACGAACCGCTGGAAAGGATTTCGGGCGACCAATGGCACAACGCGATACGGCGTCGATACTCGACCTGTTCACTCTCGACGGCTGCGTCGCCGTGGTCACCGGCGCCGGCAGCGGCCTCGGCGCCGGGTTCGCGCGTGCGCTCGCGGACGCCGGCGCCGACGTCGTGCTCGCAGGGAGACGCCGGGACCGGCTCTATTCCGTCGCGAAATCGGTGACGGCACTGGGCCGACAGTGCCTCGCCGTGCCGACCGATGTCACCGATCCCGCGCAGTGCGCGGCGCTTGTCGACAACGCTATCGACCGTTTCGGTCGCATCGACGTGCTAGTCAACAACGCAGGTGTGAGCCACGCGGCACCGGCAACACGGGAGCGGCCCGAGGATTACCGAGCTGTGCTCGAGGTCAACCTCTTCGGCGCCTACTGGGCCGCCCAGGCATGCGCGCGGGTGATGGAACCGGGCTCGAGCATCGTCAACATCGCCAGCATGCTGGGTCTGGTCAAGCCGGTGCTTCCGCAGGCCGCGTACGCCTCGAGCAAGGCCGGCCTGATCGGCTTGACCCGCGACCTGTCGCAACAGTGGTCGGGCCGGAAAGGCATCCGGGTCAACGCCATTGCACCTGGGTTCTTCGAGACCGACATGATCGGCGACATGCCTGCCGAGGCGCTCGCGGAGTCGTTGCGCAACTGCCCGCTCGGGCGGACCGGCACGCAGCAGGAACTGGATGCGGCGGTGATCTTTCTGGCCAGCCGGGCGTCGAGCTACATCACCGGATCGACCATGGCGGTCGACGGCGGAACCTCCGGTCACTGACCGCACCGCCACCGACCACCGACCACACGAAAGGTTGCCAATGACGACCACCCAGACCTTGATCCGACTAGCGGGAGACGGTCTTACCCTCGCCGCCGATCGTTGGGAGCCGGCGCGGTGTCCCGCGCACGGGGCGGTGCTGCTCTTGCACGGTGGCGGACAGACCCGGCACTCCTGGCAACGGACCGGACAAAGACTGTCGCAAGCCGGATGGGTGGCGTACGCGATCGACGCCCGCGGGCACGGCGACAGTGATTGGGCCGCCGACGGCGACTACAGTCCGGACGCGCACACCCGCGATCTACGGGCCGTCGCCGCGTCGCTTGATGAGCCTCCGGTGCTGGTCGGCGCCTCGATGGGGGGAATGGCATCGCTGCTCGCGCAGGGCGAACACGGGGTCGGCCGGGCGCTGATTCTGGTCGACATCGCCCCCCGAGCGGAGCCGGACGGCCTCGCGAAGATCAGCGCCTTCATGGAAAGCGGCCTGGCGGGTTTCGATACTCTCGAAGACGCGCTGTCCGCCGTCGTGGCATACAACCCGCATCGCCGGCGCCCGCCGCGAATCGAAGGGCTACGCAAGAACCTTCGGCATCGTGATGGCCGTTGGCATTGGCACTGGGATCCAATGGTGGTCCGCCACCGTGAAAACGGTATGGACCGTGCGGCGGCCCGCGAGCGCCGAGCCCGCGCTGCGGCACAGGCCGTGACCGTACCGACGTTGCTGATCCGCGGCGCGCAATCCGACGTTCTCAGCACCGAAGGTGCCCGTGAACTCCTCGAACTCATTCCCGGCGCACGCCATATCGATGTCGCCGGCTCGGGTCACATGGTCGGTGGCGACGACAACGACCTATTGAGCGAAGGTTTGCTCGAGTTTCTGCACGGCGCCGTCTCAGCCGGATGAGACTGCCGGGCGGTTACCATCTTTTTGCAGTGCAATTTGTCCAGTCGGGGTTTCCCCGCGAGCCGAAGGTATGACATGCCTCGACCGTCCAAGCCCCTCATCAGCCGCGCGGCTGCGGTACAGGCGTCCATCGAGATCATCGACTCCGAGGGTCTCGAAGCGTTCAGCCTGCCGCGTCTGGCCAAGCAGCTCGGTGTGCGTGCTCCATCGCTCTACCACCATTTCTCGGACAAGTCGGAGATCCTCGCTGCGGTCGCCCGGCACATCGCCGGGGCCACGGTGGTCCGTCCGCGTCGCAGGCCCGGCCCGGACTGGCCGGAGTTCTTCGTAGCGCTGAGCCTGAACTTCCGGCAGGCAATCCTGCGGCACCGCAACGCGGCGCCGATTCTGCTGCAGCACTTGCCGCGTGAGCTGCTGATCGGGACCTACGAGGAGACTGCGCAGTTCTTGGCGGATTCCGGTGTGCCGACTCACCTGCACGTGCAGATTCTCGATGGCATGGAAACGTTGTCGATCGGTGCCGTGCTCACCGAGGCGATGCGCAAGCCCAGCACCCGGGCGACCATCTTCCCCAACGTCGACCCGGAGTCGCAGCCACTGCTCACCGAAGCACTGGCGGCGAACGAGTACACCTCCAAGCAGCTTTTCGAGGAAATGATCCGCAGCTTCCTGCACGGTGTGATGCGCGACGAGGCGAAATCCGCGCGCCCCGCCAAGAAGCGCTCTGCCTGATCAACCGCAAGCATGGTCCCGTGAGAACGCCGTCGACCCCTGGAAACCTCCAGGGGCCGACGGCGTTCGACGTTTCGGTGCTACTGCACCGGCGCCGGCATGTGCACGGTCTTGGTCTCGAAGAACTCCTCGAGCCCCTCAGCGCCGCCTTCGCGGCCGACGCCGGACTGCTTGTATCCGCCGAACGGCACGGTGAAGTCGATGACGGCACCGTTGACGCTGATCGTGCCGGTCCGGATGCGTTGCGCCAGCGCGTAGCCGCGGTCCAGGTCCTCGGTGTAGACCGCGCCGGAAAGTCCGTAGATCGAGTCGTTCGCGATCGCGACCGCCTCATCTTCGTTCTCGTAGGTGATCAGCGAGATGACGGGGCCGAACACCTCCTCCTGGGCGATCCGCATGTCGTTGCGCACGCCATCGATCAGTGTGGGAGCGACGAAGTAGCCCTGCTCGACGCCGTCGGGGCGACCGCCGCCCAGGACGACCGTCGCGCCGTCCTCCACCGCCGCGGCGATATAGCCCTCGACGCGGTCGCGGTGGCGTGCACCGGCCAGCGGGCCGAGGAAGTTCGTGGGCTCCCACGGGTTGCCGATCGGCAGCGAGCCGTACGCGGCCTTGAGTACCTCGACCACCTCGTCGTGCCTGGTACGGGAGACGAGCACACGGGTCAACGCGATGCACGCCTGGCCGGACTGCATGCAGCCGCCCATCGGCAGCGACTGCAGTACGTGGTTCAGATCGGCGTCGTCGAGGATGATCGCGGCCGACTTGCCGCCCAGTTCCAGTGAGACGCGAGCGATCCGCTCACTCGCCAGTGCCGCGATGCGGCGGCCGGCGAGGGTGGAACCGGTGAACGTGATGTGGTCGACGTCGGGATTGGTGACCAGGGTCTCGGACACCTCGCGGTCGGCGATCAGCACGCTGACCACACCCTCGGGGATGCGGCCCTCGGCGACGAGTTCCGCGATGACGTCGGCGAACACCGCCGGCGACAGCGGGGCATCCGGCGCACCTTTCAGGACGACCGAGCAGCCCGCTGCGAGTGCCGGCGCGACCTTGAACGCGATGGTGCCGATCGGTCCGTTCCACGGAATGATCGCGGCGACAACGCCGGTCGGCTCCTTGAGGATCCGCGAGATTCCGCCGTCGGCGCGGGTTCGGTCCTCCCGGACCTCGAACTTGCGTGCCTCGGCAGCCACCGCCCGGAACAGCCCGGCGGTCATCGCCTGCGTGCCCGCGCTCACGGCGATCGGGATACCCACCTCGAGCACACCGATCGTGGTCAGCTCCTCGATGCGGCTCTCGAGCCGGTTCGCGATCTCGTCGATCACGTCGGCGCGCTCTGCCAGGGACTTGCCCGCCCACTCGCCACCGTCAAAGGATTTGCGAGCCGCGGCGACCGCGAGCGCGACGTCTTCGGTTGTCGCACTGCGGATCCGGGCAGCGCGCTGCTCGGTCCACGGGTCGATCAGGTCGATCCACTCGTTGCCGGTCGACGGGGTCCAGCGACCTCCGATGAAGACCTGCTCACGGTCGGCGACCGTGGGCGCCGCGGCGGTGGTGTCTGTGATGGTCATCTGCTGTGGCCTTTTCTCTCAGCGGTTGTTGTAGCCGGCGTCGACGGGCAGCGTCACGCCGGTGATGTACCGGGCCTCGTCGGAGGCGAGGAACACGATCGCGTTGCTGATGTCGACCGCCTCGATCAGCTCGACCGGCATCGGGTTCTTGTAGGCGTCGTCGTTGGCAACCTCGGGATGGGCGTTGACGAACGCGCCGTATTCGGCGTTGGCGACCATCGGGGTGTTGACGCCGGTCGGGTGGATGGTGTTGACGCGGATGAAGTGCTTGGCCAGCTGCTTCGAATACAGACGCATCAAACCGACGACGCCGTGCTTCGCCGCCGAGTAGCCGGCCTGGCCCGGGAAGGTGTTGAGTCCGATGCTGGTGATGCCGGCAGCGGAACTGGTGATCGCAATCGATCCACCCTCGCCGCGCTCGATCATGCCGGGCACGGTGACCTCGAGAACGTGCCAGACACCGGTGAGCATGGTGTCGACGGCATCGTGCCAGGCCTGCGGCTCGACACCCTGATCGATGACGGGCATGATGCCGGCGTTGGGGACGACGGTGTCGACGAACCCGAACTGCTCGATGCCGGCGTCATAGGCACGCTGGACATCCTCGCGATTGCGTACGTCGCCGATCGTCGTGACGATCCGGCCGCCGACGTCCTTGACCAGCCGCTCGGTTTCGGCAAGGTCTTCCTCGGTAGCCATCGGGTAGAACACGGTCGGAATCTGCGCGCAGATGTCCATTCCGATGATCGCCGCGCCTTCCTCCGCGAGCCGGACCGCGTGCGCGCGACCCTGCCCGCGCGCAATGCCGGTGATGAACGCAACCTTGCCTTCAAGCCTGTTCATGAATGTCCTTCTCTCGCAGAATGTTCAACCCGGACAGCCGGAACCGAGACCAATCTGGCCCAGGGAGTAGACCACCCGGCGTGCCGGGGATCGGATGCGGACGGAGTTCGCGCGACCGCTGTGAGTGACGTCACAGTACGCTACCCGCCGCATGCGTCGTTGTCAACAAATGACACATATCGTCATTCGTCTTATGTCCTATTTCGCCAATCTGATAGCAGGTGTGCGCCTCCTCCTGCTCGAACGAGAGCAGTCGGCACATCCGCACTGCCCGTTCGTCTTCGGGATCGATGCGCATCAGAGCGAGTTGCGCACCGCAGTCACGCAACGCGGTGAGCGCCTGGGTCAGGAGGGCCGAACCGAGCCCCTTGCCCGAAGCGCGGTCCGCAACCACGAGAGCGCCGAGCCGGGCGGCGCTCAATCCTTCATGCTCGTGCAGCGCGGGGTCGAAACGCACGAAACCGACCGGCTCCCCACCCTCGGAGGCGACCACCACAGATCCGGAACTGACTGCAGAGGAAAGTGTTTCGCGGTGGCGGGCAGGAATCGCGGTCGCCGAGAGCACCGCACCCAGCGCTGTTTCGACATCAGCGAACGGCGCCGGTTCGGCGATCGCGAACTCGGTCGTTAACGGTTCGAGCGGGGCCGCCCACGGCCCCGACAAATGGCGTAGCAACGTCCACTGCCTCCGGACGGCCGGCACGGCGAATCGCGCGGTCAGCCGTTCGGCGGCGGGATGCGTTCCGTAGGCCCACTCCCGCAGCACCCGCGCCCCCGTCCCGGCCCAGCCGCCATCCGCGGTGGTGTCGAGACCGAGTTCCTCAACGAGCAGAGTGGCGATCCCCCGGGATCGATAGTCCGGGTCCACCACGAACTGCACGGAACCGAATCCGTCGGCGTCGACTTCCAGATGCAGGTACGCGACCACGATCCACGGGGTGTCGGACTGGGCGCTCAGATCGCGCCGGGCCCTGATAGGCAGATGCCACACCCGTTTCTCTGCGGACGAGTGGGCGTCCACCGCGCTCGGGTCGATGGCCGAGAAGCCTGCCTCGGCGTCGTAGTCGGCGGCCCGGCGGATCAGCGTGAGCACTTCGTCGCGGTCGTCCGCGGCCAGCTCCCCGCACCATCCGTAAGCGATCATCCCTACTCCTCACCGAGCCGGTAGTCGCTCCTAAATCTAACGACAATCGGTTTACTGCGCAAGGGCACGCCTGCCGCCGACGCTTTACAGATAAACCTAAATCAGTTAGTTTTAGTCGAGAGATCGGAGGTCCGGCGCGAGCGCGTCGGCGGACTCGTCCGACGTCCCAGACGAGATTGGAGCCAACCCGATGACCGAAGTTGGAGCGCCCCGCGAGGAACGCATTCGGCGGGCACTTGATCACCTGCGCAACGACACCACCGACAAGTTCGAGCACATCACCTGGTTCGAGCCGGTGGAGTTCACTGATCCGGAGGTCGCCAAGCGCGAACGCGATCGGGTCTTCGGCCGGGTTCCGTCGATCGTCGCCCACGGCTCCGAGATCCCCCGCCCAGGGGACTTCGTCACCCTCCAGCTGCCGCGGAACAGTGTCATCGTCGTCCGTCAGCGCGACGGCAGCGTCAAGACCCTCGTGAATCAGTGCCGCCACCGCGGCGCCATGGTCGAGAAGGAGGAGAAGGGCCGTTGCCGCCTGTTCTCGTGCCCTTACCACCGCTGGTCGTACGACACCGACGGAACGCTGCGCACGATCACCCGCGACAACACATTCGGTGAGGCCGACCGCTCGGAGCGGAACCTCGTGCAGCTGCCCACCGAGGAACGGCACGGATTCATCTGGGTCGTCGACGACGCGGATGCGAAAATCGACGTTGCCGACTGGCTCGGCCCGGATATGGACGCCATCCTCGCCTCGCAAGAACTCGGCTCGAAGGTCACCACTCGCGTCAAGGTTTTCGATGAGCCCGTCAACTGGAAGTTGATGCAGGACGCGTTTCTCGACGGCTACCACATCCAGTACGCGCATCCGAACACCGCCGCGAAGCACATCCACACCAACGTGATGACATTCGAGGACTTCGGGCACCACTGCAGGTTCATGAATCTGCGCAAGACCATCGACCGGTGGATCGACGAAGACCCCGGCGACCGCAGCCTGGCCGAGCACACCACCGAGACCTACTTCATCGGGCCCAACAGCACCCTGCTCCGCCAGCCCGATCACTTCCAGCTGCTCACCTTCCGTCCGCATCCCAGCGACCCGCAGCAGTGCCACATGGAGATCCGACTCATCTGCCCGACCCTCGAGGACAGCGGAATGACGGAGGAGCGCTGGAACCGAATCTGGGACAAGAACATCGAGATCCTCGTCGCGGTCCTGCACAACGAGGACTTCCCCATCCTGCGCGACTCGCAACGGGCGATGGCCAGCGCCAATGCCGGCAACATGCTCCTCGGCCGCAACGAGGTCGCCAACCAGGTCTTCCGCCGCGAAATCCAGAAACTCGTCAGCGAGAACTGACCCAGAACCCGACATCGGGTGCCTGCCGGCGCCCCGCCCCAGGGAGGCTTACGTGGAGAGCGATCTCTTCGAAAAAGACCACGAACTGTTCCGCGACTCGGTCCGTGGGTTCGTCGACAAACATGTCGTACCGAACCTGGAGAAGTGGGACGCGAATCGACTGATCGACCGCGAAACCTGGCTCGCCGCGGGACGGCAGGGACTGCTCGGGCTGAGCGTGCCCGAGCAGTACGGCGGCCCCGGCGAACCGGATTACCGGTACCGGGTCGTGATTCAGGAGGAGATCGCCCGCGTCGGGGCGTCGGCGTTGCAGTCGGGATTCTCCACCAACGATGACATAGTGCTCAATTACCTGCTCCGGCACGCTAGTGACGAGCAGCGCAGCCGTTGGCTTCCCGGTTTCGTCACCGGCGAAACGATCGGTGCGATCGCGATGACCGAGCCGGCCGCGGGAAGCGACCTGCGGGCAGTCGCCACCACTGCCGTCGCCGACGGTGACGATTGGATCATCAACGGCGCCAAGACTTTTATTACCAGCGGCATCCTCGCCGACCTGGTGATCGTCTTCGCGAAGACCGACCCGGATGCCGGTTCGAAGGGATTCAGCCTCCTGGTGGTCGAGGATGGCACCGAGGGTTTCACCCGGGGTCGCAAGCTGGATAAGGTGGGATTGCACGCGCAGGACACCGCCGAACTCTTCTTCGACAACGTCCGGGTACCGAAGGCGAACCTGCTCGGTGAGCGGGGATCCGGATTCGCCTATCTGATGCAGTCACTTCCCCTCGAGCGGCTCGGGATCGGCATCGCTGGGCAGGTCTCCGCCGAAGCGGTGTTCTCCTGGACGATGGACTATGTCCGCGAGCGCACCGCGTTCGGCAAGCGGATCGGCGAATTCCAGGGCATGGGCTTCGATCTCGCGAAACTGCGTACCGCGATCGAGGTTTCGCGCGCCTACATCGACAGGTGCGTCCGCGAATACAACCAGGGCACCCTGACCGCGGTGGACGCGTCCAAGGCAAAGCTGTGGGCGACCGAACTGCAGGGCCAGGTCATCGACGCCGGCGTCCAGTACCACGGCGGCTACGGCTACATGATGGAATACCCGGTCGCCAAGGCCTACTTGGACCACCGCATCCAGCGGATCTACGGCGGCACCAACGAGATCATGAAGGAAATCATCCACCGGGACCTGATGAACGCCTGACCCCCAAGGCCTGCGAACGGTGGGGTGGATCGCCGGATCCCCCACCGTTCGCACACCCAAACGAAATCGTAAACGCCTGCGCCGCGACACACGACCGCCTACGCTCTAAACCTATGGGTAATTGGTTTAGCTATGCATCTCGACCGAGAAGGTCCATCGCGGTAGTTGGCACGATTGTCGCGGCAGTCCTCGGCGCCGGTTTGGTCGGGCCGCCCGCTGCGGTGGCGGACGAGTATGGGCCACGCCAGCCGGACTGGGCGCCCGCGGTGGCGTATTCGATGCAGCACCCCGGGTCGCTGCCCATCGGAATGAACGACCCTGGCTGTCGTCCCGGTTCAGCGCATCCGCGCCCAGTCGTCCTGCTCAACGGGGCGTTCCTCAACAAGTACGCGACCTGGTCGAAGTACTCCCCCGAATTGACGGTCATGGGCTTCTGCGTGTTCGGGCTGGACTACGGCGGGCCGGTCGACGGACCGTTCCATCAGATGGGCGATTTGCGTGACTCCGCCCGCGAGATAGGCGAATTCGTCGACGAGGTCCTGCGGAAGACGGGGGCGAAGCAGGTGGATCTGGTCGGCTATTCGGAAGGGGGCCTGGTTCCCTTCTACTTTCTCAACGTCCTCGGCGGCGCCGATCGTGTCGGCACCCTCGTCAGTCTCGCCTCCCCCGTGCGCGGAATGAGCGGCTATCGGCTGCTGGACGGGATCGCGAGCCTGCCGGGCGGTACGGCGAACCTCGACCGGATGCTGCCAGCGGCGGTGGACGGCACCGCAGGGTCCGACTTTGTCACCGAGATAGCGAGAGGCGGTCAAACCCGGACGGGGGTGCGCTACGTGACCGTGAGCTCGCGCACCGACCTCGTTGTCGCGCCCGGCGAAGCTCTCCTGGCGGACGCTCCGAACGTGACGAACGTGGTCCTACAGGACGCGTGCCCACAGAACCGGGCCTTTCACGGCTCGATGACCTACGACGACACGGCCCTCCGACTGGTCAGTAACGCCCTGGACCCCACGACGGCAACCGCTCCGGACTGCCACGGCGCGCCCTCGCAGCCTTAACCGGCCCAGCCACCGTGACCGACGGGACCGGGGTGGGGCAGCCCTTCCCTATTTCGGCGGCGTGCCGGAGGCATCCAGATCAGGCCCAACTCCACTGATCTCGGTGATCTTCCAGTCGTTCGAGCTGTCGATGCTCAGCTTGTAGGTCGCGGTGGACTGGATTCCCTCGGGCGCCTGCGCATTCGAGGTGAACACACCAACGAAGCAATCGACGGTGTACACACCGTTCCCGGCATCCTCGGCCTTCGCCGTGATCGGCTGCGCGGTCGAGGTCCACTGCAGCGGAACGATGATCTGCTCCATCGATGTCGAGGCCTGGGTTAGCCGCTGTTCCAGCTCGGGGGCCGTTCCCGCGGTGAGCCGCTGCTTCCAGGCCGCGAGATCCTTGAAGTCCATCTCGGCGGCCCCGGTTGCGTAGTCGAGCGCCACCTGTTCGGCATGGGCACGTGCGTCCGCGTCGGCACGCATCGCGTCGAGGTCATTGGAGGTGTCGTAGAACTTCCAGGCACCGAGGCCGATCGCGGCCACTGCGACGGCGCCGAGGACGCCTGTCGCCATCGCCCGCATCGGGTATCGACTGTTGGCAGTGCGCTCGTCGGTCGAGGGTCCCGGGTCGGCGCTGTCTTCGTCGGTCGGGTCGTGCCGGTCCTGGTCTTGGTCCTGGAGGACGGAGGAGTTCGACATGGTGTTCTCGTTTCTTGGATTCGTATCGTCCGGGCGCACGGAGTTCGTGCGGTCGTGTGTGTTAGTTGTCGGGGGCCGTGACGTGAATGGTCAGCGCATCACCCGTTTCCGTCGAGGCCATCACGTTCTGGAGCAACCGCCCGATGTCGACCGAGCGCATGGAGTTCGCCGCCTCGGACACCGCTGGAAGCAGGTTCACGCCAATGATGTTGAGATCTGCCGCGGTTTCGTCGAGGAACTTCTGGAGTTCACCGATGAACGGGCTGGCGCCGTTGGCGATGCCCGCATTGAGCGGGCCACGGTCCGCGGCGAACCTGATCCCGGTGAGCAGGTCTTGGAATCCCGACCCGAAAGCGGCGAGATGCGGGACTGCCTCTCGCATGCCCTGTGGGATCGGACCACTCTGCAGCAGCAGCGGCTGCAAGGTCCGCAGGATCGTGGTGAGGCTGTCGGCACGCTGGGTGAGAGTGGCCGCCATCAGTTCCCCGGTCCGGCTGATGTTGGTGTACACCCCCGGATCGTCGGGGAGGGCGACGTCGAGGGTGTGGAAGATCTGTTCGACCGCCTCCGGTTCCACTTGGGTGAGCAGGTTCGTCAAACGTTCCGACAGTTCCTCGAAGGTCGTCGGCACGATCACCCGGTCGGGTGCAATCACCGCTGCGTCCGGAAGGTACGGGGCACCCGGCGTCTTCGGCCACACGCCGAGGACGGGCTCGACAAGTGCGGACAGGTTGTCCACCCGGAATGTGCTGTTTTCCGGGATGGGATGGCTGCGGTCGTACTTCCACGTCACGTCGACGGTCCCCGCCGATGCGGTGATTCCCGTGATCTCCCCGATGGCCACCCCTCGCAACAGAACCCGCGCCCCGACGACGAGACCATTCGTATCCGGGATCTCGACCGTGGCGGTTTTCACGTCCTCCGCAATCCCCGTGCGCAGACCCGAACCGAGCATGAACGCGAAGGACAGCGCACCGATGCCGATCATGCCGACGATCGACAGAATCGTCTTCTTCCTCATCGCACAGCTCCCAGCATGCGCAGGATGTTCTCCGCGTCGACGAGTGCCTGACTGCCATCCGACGTCTGCACCGAGACGACGTCGACGGACGGATGGGACGCGAACGGCACCACCGTCGTACGGAGGAACTCGGACAGTTCCGCGGCCGCCGACGGACCGCCCGTTCCGATTTCGACACTGTCGGCGAGGGACTCGAACATCGGGACGAGCCACAGTCCACCGGCATAGAGGCTGCCGACGGATGGCAGGATCGTTCCGATGTGGGACACCACGGAGACGGCGAGCCGACGCCAGTAGTGGACGGTCGAGGCGTCGAAGATCGTCGCCAGCGCCTGGGAATTCTCGTCCAGCACGACCGCCGTGGCGTTCATTCCGTCGAGCATTCGATTGATCTCGGCGGTCCGGCCACCCAGATCGCGCAGGTCCGTCGAGACCACGGTTGCGAGGCTCCGGATCTCGGGCACCGCCGGCATCACGGTGTTGACTTTTGCCATGACGTCCTCGATGCGCGCGATGCTGCCGCCGTTCACGAACGTCGCGAGCACCGCCATGGTGTCCTCGAGCTGCGGGGGCGAAACGGTCCGTTCGATCGGTACCGAATCACCTTCCGCCAGATAGGCGTTCACGCGGGAGCCGGGATCACGAACCAGCGCGACGTAGGTGTCACCCAGGAGCGTGTTCTGCCTGACGATCGCGTGCACACTCGCGGGAATCCGTGTGTCGGCACGGATACCTGCCGTGACGGCGACGCCGTGCTCGTCGACCTTGACGTCGCGAACCTCTCCGACCCGGAGCCCATCCATGATCACGTCCGCTCCGGACGGCAGGTTCATCGCGCTCTCGAACTCGAGTGAGATCTCGTAGCCGTTACCGATTCCGGCACGGACCGAGGGGAGGTCCTCGGGTCGCAACGAGCACGCCGAAGCGGCAAGGATCAGCAGCAGCGCCGCCGCCGCCACCCGCACTCTGCGGGCCCCTCCACGTCCCCCGCTCACTGTCCCGCGGCCTTTCCGAGGACCTCACCCAGCAGGTTCGCGGGGTCGATCCCCGAACCGTCGCCGAGGGTGACCGTCGGTGGCGTGTAGTGCATCGTCAGGCCGCTCGGCTGTCGCGACTGTTCGCCGAGGGCTGCGGTGAACGACGGGAGGGAGCCAACCAGGCCGGACAGGTCGCCGGCCCGTCCAGCGGCGAGTGAGATCGCCTGGGCCACCTGGCCGTGCACGAATGGCCAGATGTCAGCGCCGTATCGGGTCTGGATGTCGTAGAGCACTGCGACCAGCCAGCCGATGCCGACGCAGACGTCGATCGTTCCGGGGAACAGATCGATACCCGCAGTGGCGATCTCCGGCAGTTGCTGCGCGATCGAGGTGATGGCGCCCCAGTCCGCGAGCGCCTGCTCGTTCAGTGGGGCCATGGCGCCGATCGCGGTTCCGATGTCCGCGACCAACGTGTCGGGATTCTCCATCGCGCCGGTCGCGCTCAGCATCACGGCGCGAGCAGGCTCACCCTGCCCCTGAAGTGCCGCCGCGACTCCCGCGATCGCGCCGGCGACCGTGTCGCTGCCATCGGGTGAGAGCGCCTTCAAAAAGTCCGCCGCGGATCCGACCACCTCGGAGATGGTCTTCGGTGTAAAGCTCTGCTCGAGCGGAATGCATGACCCCGGTTGGAGGACGGGCCCACTGGTGTGGTTTCCGACCAGTTCCAAAGTCCGGTCCGCCAGAATCGATTTCGAGCGTGTCACCGCCTTCACGTCCGCGGGGAACATCCGGCCGACGCTCGTGGAGAAGGTGACCTCTACTCGGTCGCCCTTCTCGGTGATCGAGTCGATGGTCCCGACCTCGAATCCCATCTGGGTCACCGGGTTACCGGCATACAGGCCGACGGCATCGGGCATTTGCGCGCAATACGACGCAGTTCTTGCGGGGTTGTTGAGCACAGCCACGGCAACGCCGGTGCCGATGCCCAGAGCGGCGACCGTCACCACCGCGACGACCGCCCACTTCTTCGCCTTCGTCATGAGCAACTCCGTCCGGGGACGGGCATGCAGATGTCCGATGCCATCAGCGTTTCCCCGCCGATCGTGGCCAGCCCCTGGGGAGTCAGCCAATTGGCCAGTTTGTCCCGCGCCGCCGACAGCGCGTCGATCGACGGGCCCATCGTCGCGTTGAACTCCTCGATCGTCGACCGAACCCGTTCGATGCCTCCCGCGAGGTCCTCGCCGTGTGCGAGGTAGTACTCCGCGTACGGGGCCACGGTCATCAGCACGTACCCGAGCAGTCGGTACGCCTCGTTGAAGCCGGCGTGATTGGTGTTGTACGTGGACAACACGACATCCATCTTCCGGATCACCTCGAAGACCATGTCCCGATTGGCATCAAACTTATTCAGGTACTCCGAGGCGAGTGCCGTGATGGTGCGAACCTGTTCGCGCTGCTGGTCCATCACCTGTGCGATGGAAGACATACCCGAGATCACCGAGCCGACCGAGTCCGGATTGGACTGCAGGGCTTGCGCGACCTGTGTGAGATCGGCATCGATCGTGCCCGCATCGACGTGGTCGGTGACTGTCGGAGCGGCTTGCAGGACGTCGCCGATCGAGTACGGCACCGTCACCTGACCCACCGGCAATGGTTCGTCACCGACCGACACATCGCCGACCGGGACGATCGTGATCGCATATCCCCCAACCGGAGTGAGCATGCGCACGTCGACGCGGGAATCAGGTCCGATGACAATGTTCTTGTCGATGTCCATCGTCACGCGCACCGTGTCGGTGCCGATCGTCATGTCCGACACCGAGCCGACCGAGATGCCCGCGACCCGAACGTCCTGTCCGACGGATATCGCGGAGACGTCGGTGGCCTCGAACGACACCTTCGTACGTCCGGGCGGGTGCAGGTACAGGACCGCTGTGGCGACGAGCACCATGACGACGAACCCGGTGACGGCAGCACCGATCCGGAAGTCGTTGTCGAACCAGGACAACATGCGACCGAACCGCCCATGGCGAGTGCGGGCGTTCACCGCGCGCTGCATACGACGACCTCACTGCCACTGAGTAGGACCTCGACATCGGTGGGGAGCTTGGCGACACCATTCGGGCACCCGTGCGCGCCCTCGCTCGCCGGCATCTCCATGCCCGCGATCGACGCTGGGAGCAACCGGAACGCCTGGGCGGCCTCGTCGATCGAACCGAACACCTTCGCGACCTCTTCCTCCACATTCACGCCCGGCTGAATATGGAATGCGTCGAGGAGTCGTTTGATCGGCTTCAGGAAGTACGGACCGTAGGAGGCGGTCTTCGCGAACTCGTCGATTACGGACAACGCGCTGGAGATGGGGTAATTCACCGATCGAATGAACTCGACTACCGTGCCGGACCGACCGCCCATCGTGTCCGAGATGCGGGCCAGATTGTCGGTGAGCGTCGAGATCACCTGCTCTCGGCTGGAGGCGAGGTCGGCGAGCTTCTGGGCGTCGTCGAGCATCGGCGCGAGTCCCCCGCCATCGCCCTGGAGGACTGCGATCGCGTTCTGCGAGAACTGGTTGATGTCTTCGGTACTCATGGTCGCGAGCACCGGCTGCAGTCCGTTGAAGAGCTCGGTGATGTCGAATGAGGGTCGCGTGCTCGTCAGGCCCAGCCGCTCGACCGGCGCCCCGGACCGGTCTCCGAAGTCGGCATCGACATATCGGACTCCGGTGAGGTTCTGATACTTGACCGACAGAACCGTGTCCTCGGTCAGTTCGTAGGGGCGTTCGAGCGTGAACCGGACCTTCGCGATCGTCCCGGTGTCGCTGCGCACGAGGTCGATCGACTCGACCTTTCCGATCCGAACACCATGGGTGCGAATGTCGCCGTTGGACCCGAGGCCCGAAACATCGGCGAACTCCGCTGTGTAGCTTCGCGTGTCGCCGGTAACCGGACTGCGCATCGCGGCGATGACCAAAATGAAGAGTAGAACCGAGATCGTGACGGCCACAGCCAGTTTCGCGAGTGTTTTGACCAGATCCGCCCGTGTGGTCATCGCACACCTCCATCCGGAGCGGCTGTCGGCCCGAGGCCGAGGGCAGCGGCGACCGAGGGGAAGGCGTCCAGCACGATCCGCAAGCGCAGGCGCTTTCCGTCCGGAGTATCGACGAAGGCCGAGTTGAGCCTGCGGACGACGTCCCGGGCTGATTCGGGACTCATCCCGCCGCTACTCAGATGCGGAAAGACATCCGAGACCGCCGTGATCGACGCAATGAGCGGGGTCAGCTCGTCATCGTGCGAGGCCAGCAGCTTGCCGGCCTGGCCGAACAGCTGGTTGCCTGCGAGCGCGAGGCCGGCGTCCGACTCGTCGAGGACGTCATCGTCGACGCCGACGGACCCGTCGGGGAGACGATTGTAGGACGGGCTGTCGTAGATGTTCATCAGTGCCGCGATCGCCTGGTCACTGAATTCCGGTGCGGCTTCGAGTATGTCGTTGAACCGGGCGAGCAGGTCGGTCGGCAGTTCGTGCTGGGTCCGAGCGACTCGATCGGCGACGAGCACACCGGTCTCGACCCACGGCGTGGCCCCGTCGAGATAGTGCACCGACTTGTCGAGCGAGGAAATGATGTCGCCGGTGAGCGTGCCGTCGATCGTCGAGGAACCCTGCTCGATCATCGTCGACATCGTGTAGTCACCGAGCGGTGTCCGCTGCAATTCCATACCCGATTCGAGCTTGTTGCCGCTTGCCGCCGCGACGAGATTCACCGCCGATGTGCCGAAGTAGTTCTCGGGCCGGTAGTCGACCTCGAATTCGTCGGTCAGTCCCTCGATCTGTCCTTCGTCCAGTACGAGTTGCATTCGGACGGTGTCCGACGCGGTGCGGTCGAGTTCGGTGACGCGCCCCACCGTCTGACCGTGTAGTACGACGTTCGTTCCGGGCGCAACGCCCGGCCCCACGAAGGGAACCTCAATACCCAGCTCGACGCCGTCGGGCGCCGTCAGCCGGGGGTACAGCGTCGCCGCCCCAACCAGCACTGCACAGGCAAGCGCGACCACTCCCATGCCCGTTCCGGTCAGCAGTCGTGACTGATGCTCGGCGGACCCACGGATAAAGTCTTGGCTGCTCGAAATGCTCATCGCCTCATCCCTTGAACACCAGTTCGGGGCTCAGCCCCCAGATGGCTACCGTCATCAGGAAATTCATTACGACGATCGCGACGAGACTTGCGCGGATCGCGCGTCCCGACGCAGAACCGACGCCGGCCGGCCCGCCGGAGGCGAAGTACCCGTAGTAGCAATGGATCAGCGTGACCACTGCGCAGAAGATCAGCACCTTTGCGACCGATGCCACGAGGTCCGGGATCGTCAGGAACTGGCCGAAGTAGTGGTCGTAGGTGCCGGAGTTCTGGCCGTGGAATGTTTTCACGACGATCCCACCGGTCACGAAACTCACCACGAGGGCCATCAGGTATCCGGGCAGGACCACGATCATGCTGCCGATCAGCCGGGTCCCGACGACGAACGGAATGGCCTGCAGCCCGATCGACTCGGTCGCGTCGATCTCTTCCGAGATCCGCATTGCGCCGATCTCCGCCGTCATCCGGCAGCCTGCCTGGGCGGCGAATCCGATCCCGGTAATGATCGGTGCAATGACACGAATGTTGCCGAAGGATCCGATGATTCCGGTCAGCGCTCCGAAGCCGAGCAGGTCGAACGCCATGAACGCCTGGATCGCGACAACAGCACCGACCGCTATGCCCAGGAAGAACATCAGGCTGATCACGCCGCCGTCGACAACGAGGGACCCATTGCCCCAGGCCATGTTGTTCATGGTGGTGAGGGTCTGCTTTCGGTACTGCCGAACGGTTTTGGGAAGCAGGCCGATCGTTTTGCCGACGAACAGCGTGATCTGGCCGAGTTCCGCGGCCGCGCCCCGAAGCGAACCGGTCACCGAAGTGACCAGCCGGCCGAGCAGCGTCGCTACGTGTGTCCCGCCGCGCGCGGGTGTCCGGGTCGCCATCACGCCAACTGCGCCGGGAAGAACATCATCTGCAACTGGCTCACGAGCAGGTTTGTCGCGAAGATGCAGAAGACGCTGAGCACGACGGAGGCGTTGACCGCGTTGGCCACACCCTTCGGGCCGCCCTTGGCCTCCAGACCTCGCAGACTCGCGATCACCACTACCGTGGTGGCGAACAGCACCGACTTCAGAACGGAGAACGCAAGATCGGTGGGGGTTGCGAACGCGCCGAACGACTGCCAGAAGCTGCCCGGCACCACGTCGTTGATGTTGGCCGAGATCAGCAGACCCGCACCGACGCCCGCGGCGATGATGATGATGCACAGCATCGGCGCGATAGCGATCATCGCGATGAACCGCGGCACGACGAGCCGCTGAACCGGGTCGATACCCATAACGCGAATCGCCTCGATCTCCTCGCGGATGGACCGTGCACCGAGGTCCGACGCGATGGCCGACGCCGCGGCACCACTCATCAGCAGCCCTGCCGCCATCGGTGCGCCCTGCCCCACGACCCCGAGTCCACTCGCCGCACCCGCGAGTGAATTCGCACCAACTTGATTCATGATGCCGCCGACCTGCACCGATACCTCGGCACCGATCGGGATGGCCATCAGTAGCGCCGGAAGTGCGGTGACCTTGAGCAGTTTCCACATCTGCTCGACGACCTCGCCAACCGGCAGGCGCCCCGATATCGTGTCGGTGGCGCAGTACCGGAGCACGTTGCCCGCGAGCCTGGCGGACCGGCCGATCGTGGCGAGACTCTGCGCGGGTTTGACCCGGATGTAGGCACTCAGCCATGCGAGCACCGACGCGCCCCACAGCGCACCCCGCTGCTGCGGCTCATTCTGAGCGGTTTCGACTTCGCGTGATGCGAGTTGCGTACTCATCGCGCCACCTCCTCCCCTCCCTGCGGTCTTCTCGTACGTTTCGGAGATCTCAACCGTCGGGGCCCTTCTCGTCGGATCGCCTCGGATCTCGTGCATACCTCGCGCGTGCTGTTCCACGGCTGAATCGAATTCGATGGCGGGGCAGTCGCATTCGAGAGCTCGAGCGATCCTCGCGTGGCGGCGCCGCCGACCGGCAAGCGTCATCCGGTTCAAGCTGTTTTACAAATTACAAACTATGTCTTACCGTTATACGACATGTGACCCGCACCACGCAAGAGGTCGACGGCGTTACAACCCACATTTTTTGTCAGACGTCCGCCGGAGTTCGAAAAACGCGTGGCGTGGCCGGCCAACTGCGTCAGAACGGACGAATCACCGGACGGAGGACGGCGCCGCTTCGCGCACCAGGTCCGGGTCAGAGGCAGCCGGCTGCAGCACGCCCGCGCGCACCAGCACATCGATCTCCGCCTCGTCCATACCGAGCAACTCGGCGCAAATCTGCCGGGTCTGCTCCCCTGCCAGCGGCGCCTGACGCGCCGGCGGGTCGGGGATCTCGTCGAAGACGGCGACCCGGGCGCTGCCGGGGAGGTCTGTTGAAAGCAATTCGTGCGCGACGGACGTGTACGTCCGCCGCTCGCTCAGATGCGGGTCGGTGAGCAACTGCGGCAGTCGAAGCATCGCACCGGCCGGAACCCCGGCGGCTTGCAATGCGGCCGTTGCCGCCTGAGGATCGCGCTCGCGGAGCCAATCCGCGACGAGGGCATCACACGCTGCGCGGTTCGCGATGCGTTCCCGTGCAGTTGCGAACCGTCCGTCCCCCAACAGGCCTGGACGCTCGAGTACGCCACACAGCGCCGCCCACTCGTCGTCGGCGCGGACCGTGACCACGCACCACTCATCGTCACCCGCGCAGGGATAGACGCCGGACGGCGCCGCGTATGGGTCGGTATTGCCGGGCGCGGACACGGCGCCGGGCCGCAGCCCCTCGGCAACCAGCTGCGTCCCGAGCTGCATGAGCGCGGTATCGGCTTGGGCAACTTC
>NZ_LRRB01000308.1 GCF_001646865.1 Aldersonia kunmingensis
GGTCGCCACCGAGTTCTCCCGGCGCCTCGGTCTTCCCCCCGACGACCACACCGTGGTGTTTCAGGCAGCCTTGCTGCGCTCGATCGGCTGCACCGCATACTCCACCGAGAGCGCCGCGTATTTCGACGACGATGTGGCGTTCCAAGCCGTGCTGAAGGAACTCGACCCGGGCGACCCCGAGGTCTTCGGCAAGCAGATCGGCGCGTTCGGCAACTGGGCCGGTCCCGAGCGGCAACCCGAACTGGCGCAGCGCTTTCTGGATGTCGCTCCCACCCAGGGGCCGGTCGCGACGCGTGCCGCCTGCGAGGTGGGACACGGGCTCGCGGACCGGCTGCAGCTCGCGCCGCGGACCGCCGATGCACTCGATTTCGTCTACGAACGCTGGGACGGCAGGGGCTTCCCCGGGACGACCGCCGGCGAAGCGCTTCCCCTGCCTGCGCGGGTCGTCCACGTGTCCGAGCAGGCGGTCCTCACGCACGGCCGCGAGGGCACCGCGGCGGCGTGCGCGGAGGTTCGTCGCCGCGCTGGCGGCCACCTCGACCCGGCACTGGTCGACGAATTCGTACCGATCGGCAACGAATTGCTCGGGGTGCTGGACGCTGAGGACGCGTTCAGCGCGGTGGTTGCCGCCGAGCCGGGTACCGCGATGCTGGTCGGCACCGACGGGATCCGCACCCTCGCCGAGGCGCTGGCCATGATCGTGGACCTCAAGGGCCGCTACCTGCTCGGCCACTCACAGCACGTCGCTCGAATCGCGCGCGCGGCAGCCCGCGAACTGCGCTGGCCCGACGAGGACGTGATGTCGCTCGAGATCGCGGCGCTGCTCCACGACCTCGGCCGGGTCGGCGTGCCGGCGTCGGTATGGGACCGACCGGGCCCGCTGCCTGCATCCGACGAGGAACGCGCGCGCCTGCATCCGTACTGGACCGCGCGGATTCTGCAGCGGTGCCCGACGCTGTGCCGCTACGCCGAAGTCGCGGCCAACCACCACGAGCGGCTCGATGGGTCGGGCTTCCCGCGCGGCGCCCATGCAGGAGAGCTCGACCGCGCATCGCGCTTGCTCGCGGCCGCCGACGCGTTCGCCGAACTCACCGAATGTCGTCCGAACAGAGCGGCTTTCACGCTGGATGATGCCGCACGCGCGGTATCCGCCGAGGCGCGCGCGGGACGCCTCGATGCCGAATCGGTAGCCGCGGTGATCGCCGGCGCGGGCGCCAAACAGACAGCGGCGCCGTACCCGGGCGGGCTCACCCGCCGCGAAGTCGAGGTCGCACGGCTTGCGGCGCAGGGATTGTCCAACAAGGACATCGCAGGCGTACTGACCATGTCGCCGCGCACGGTGGGGAACCACCTCGCCCGCATCTACGACAAGATCGACCGCCGCTCACGCGCGGGCACTGCGTTGTTCCTCATGGAGAACGGCCTACTTCCCCAGGAGATGGCTTTCGCAGATTGAGTCGTTCGACTCATCCGTGACCCCACCCGGCGGACTCAAACTGGGATCACCTTCGAAAGGAGCCCGCTATGACGACCGCCGCACCCACTATCGCAAGCATTGTCGAACAGATCTACGCCGCCTTCGGCCGCGGCGACATTCAGTACATCCTTTCGCAGCTGTCGCCCGACGTGGTGTGGGGCGAACCGGACGACTACGGCGAACGTTCGGGAATCCCGGTTCTTCAGAGCCGCCGCGGACCCGACGAGGTCGCCGCCTTCTTCGCCGAGATCGAAGCGTGGACCTTCCACACATTCGACGTTCAGCAGCTGCTCAGCGGTGGCCGCTCGGTCGCGGCCGTCGTCTATGTCGACACCGGCATCCCGGGCGGTGGCCGCATGGCCGCGCGCGAGATCCATCTCTGGGAGTTCGGACCCGACAACAAGGTGGCCTCGTTCTCCGAGTTCTACGACACCGCACGGATGATCGCCGCCTGCGAAGGCGTCGACACCACCAAAGATTAAGTCGTTCAACATCTTCGAAGGAATTACCATGACAACCGCCGCACCCACCACTGCAGCCGCGACCGTCGCTGAGATCTACGCCGCCTTCGGCCGCGGCGATATTCCGTACATTCTGTCCCAGCTGTCCCCGACCGTTGAATGGGACACCGATGCCGGCAATTACGCTGCGCGAGCGGGGATCCCCGCCATCCAGCCCCGCCGCAGCCCGGACGAGGTTGCCGGATTCTTCGCAGAAATCGCGCCTTGGACGTTCCACAAGTTCGAGGTCAAGGAACTACTCACGGCCGGCAACTCGGTGGCGGCGGTCATCGACCTCGACTACTCGGTGCCGAACGGCGGTCGCATGGCCGGCCGTGAGCTGCACCTGTGGGAGTTCGGGCCCGACGGCAAGGTCGCCAGCTACCAGCACTTCCTCGACACCGCGCGATTCATGGCCGCCCACGAAGGTGTGGATACCAGCGCGTGAGTCGCGCATTCCCGCAGTGATCACGAGCAAATGGCCGCCGACACGCCGATGCGAGCGGCCATTTGCTCGTGATCCCTGCAAGAAACTATGGAGTCAGGCGCGGCGAATCGTGTCCCGTGGCCCGCAGAGTCCACATACCGTCGCGGCAATGCAGCCGGGTGACGGTGAGTGGCGCAACGTCCATGCGCCAGAACGATTCCGCCGGTGAGTTGAGCGTGGCCAGCACAGTGGCACGTACCACCGCGGGGTGGGTCACGGCCAAGGTGTCTTCCCCCGACGCCGCTACCGCCGTGAGCCAGCCCCGAACCCGGGCGATGAGCTCCACGATCGACTCCCCGCCGTGCGGGCTGGCGGCGGGATCGCTCAACCAGGCGGTGAGCTCGTCGGGGGGAACGTCGTCCATCGAGAGCCCGCGCCACTTGCCGTAGTCGATATCGCGCAGTTCGGGTTCAACGTGGCCCGTGACACCGAGTTCGGTGGCGGTTTCCCTGGCGCGCAATTCCGGGGCGACCACCGAATGGGGCGCGTTAAGCCTCGCCGCGCGCCCTGCCGCACGGCGCCCCGCTTCGTTCAGCGGTTCGTCGGCCGGAAAGCGGGCCGTGCGCAGCGCCTCGGTGCTGGCGTGGCTGACGAGGAGCAGCCGTAGCACGGTAGCCACTCTTGGAAAGTTACTCGGTATGACCCCTCGTTGGCGTCAGGACCCAAGATCACCGGCGACATGTCGTGCAGGCGAAAGGTTCAGTCGCAGTGCTCCTGGCTGTAGGCAAGTGTCCGGACGGCGAGGTTCCCGGGCGTATTGGCGTTGGGGGACGGCTCATCCAACAAAAGCTGGAGGCAACCATTCCCGGCCGCGACCTGTTCCGCGAACAGGGCCTGAGTTAGGGGGTTCACCCACAAACCGCCAATCAACACGGGGTTGGTTCCCTTGGCGCCCGCGAGAGCCTGCGCGAAGGACTTGGTCTGCGCGCGGGTCATCGACACGACTTGCTGACCGCTCTGGCCCACATACTCGGTCCGACCGTTCTGCGAGAGGGTGACGGGCCCGTGCAGGGTGTCGAGGAACTGTTTGTTCGTCGGCCGGTCCTGCTCGTGGACGGCCATGCCGCCCTGGGTGCGCAGCTGCTCCTGCTGCTCGGGAGTCAGCATCGCCGGCGGACGTCCCGGTGGCGGCGTCGTACTCGCGTCGACGCGTTCCGGCAGCACGGAGAAATCTTCGGCCTGCGCGACCCCTGCTCCGAGTAGCGCCGACAACGACATCAGTCCCGCTGCAATCAATGACTTGCGCATGTTCCTTCCCTTCGACGGTGATCCCATGGCCGCTGATTCGAGGGCTGCGGTACCCGGACATGACACAAGGACACTGAAAGTGTCGTGGACACTTTCGGCGGCGGCGTTGCGGATCGATTCAGCATCTGCTGTGACAGTGGTGTTTCAAATAGGTGCGCCCGAGCAATTAGCCGACAGGCTGCTATCGACTATTGCACAGCAACTATGCGGCGACGTCCCGCTTTCGGTATTCCTGCCGCACCCCAACATGTCGGACCCGCGGCGCAAGATGGATAGGTGACCTTCTCCACCGCGACCCAGCAGTGGTTCGACGGCGCCTTTCCAGCGCCGACGGCCGCTCAGCTCGGCGCGTGGGACGCGATCTCGCGCGGCGAGCACACCCTGGTGATCGCGCCTACCGGTTCCGGCAAGACCTTGTCGGCGTTCCTATGGTCGATCGACCAGCTGGCGAATCGCGAAGAACCTACCGGGAAGACCTCGGTCGTCTATGTGTCGCCGCTGAAGGCGCTCGCGGTGGACGTGGAGCGCAACCTGCGTGCACCTCTGGTCGGCGTCACCCGGACTGCAGCCCGGCTGGATCTGCCGTTGCCTCAGATCACCGTTGGCGTGCGCTCCGGCGACACCAGCCCAGCGGACCGGCGGCTGCTCGCCCGCACCCCGCCAGACATCCTCATTACGACACCCGAATCGCTGTACCTGATGCTGACCTCGGCGACGCGGGAAACACTCACCGAGGTCACCACGGTCATCGTGGACGAGGTGCACGCCATTGCCGGGTCGAAGCGCGGTGCGCATCTCGCTCTCACGCTGGAGCGCCTCGACGAACAGCTCGCTCGCCCGGCACAACGGATCGGTTTGTCCGCCACCGTCCGCCCGCCCGAGGAGGTGGGCCGCTTCCTCACCGGCGCCGCGCCCATCACCATCGTGTCGCCGCCGGCGCCGAAGACGTTCGACCTGTCCGTTCGTGTCCCGGTCGAGGACATGACCGAGCTGGGTGTCAGCAACGAGGACGGCGAACAGAACGCGGGCTCGATCTGGCCACACGTCGAGGAAGACATCGTCGATCTCGTCCTCGCCCACAACTCGTCGATCGTGTTCGCCAATTCGCGCCGGCTAGCCGAGCGGCTCACCGCGCGGCTCAACGAGGTGTACGCGGGCCGCACCGGATCGGCGGTCGAGACCGAGCACGCCGCGCCCGCATTGATCGGCAGTACCAGCGAGGTCAATCACGGCGCCGAACCATTGCTCGCCCGCGCTCACCACGGATCGGTGAGCAAGGACCAGCGTGCGCTCATCGAGGATGATCTCAAGTCCGGGCGGTTGCGTTGCGTCGTCGCCACCAGCAGCCTGGAGCTCGGAATCGACATGGGTGCAGTCGATCTCGTGGTTCAGGTCGAGGCGCCGCCATCGGTGGCGAGCGGTCTGCAGCGCATCGGACGCGCTGGCCATCAGGTCGGCGAGATCTCGCGCGGGGTGCTGTTCCCGAAACACCGCACCGATGTCATCCATTGCGCGGTCGCGTCGATGCGCATGACGGCCGGGCGGATCGAGTCGCTGCGTATCCCGGCCAACCCGCTCGATGTGCTTGCGCAGCAGACGGTTGCGGCCTGCGCGCTCGAACCGATCGATGTGGACGAATGGTTCGATTCGGTCCGGCGCACCGGCAGCTTCGCCACCCTCCCCCGGTCCGCGTACGAATCCACGCTCGACCTGCTGTCCGGGCGTTATCCGTCGGACGAATTCGCCGAACTCCGGCCACGACTCGTGTGGGACCGCGACGCGGGCACGCTCACCGGGCGTCCCGGCGCGCAGCGACTCGCGGTCACCTCGGGCGGCACCATCCCGGACCGCGGTCTCTTCGCCGTGTACATGGTCGGCGAAAAACAGTCCAGGGTAGGAGAACTCGACGAGGAAATGGTCTACGAGTCCCGGGTGGGCGATGTGTTCGCACTCGGCGCCACGAGTTGGCGGATCGAGGAAATTACCCACGACCGGGTACTGGTCAGTCCCGCCTACGGGCTACCCGGACGGCTCCCCTTCTGGCACGGTGACGGACTCGGCCGCCCCGCCGAACTAGGCGAGGCACTCGGGACATTCCTGCGCGAGGCCAGCGGCAAAAACCGCACAGCAGTCGAAAAGCGCTGCCGCGAAGCCGGTCTGGACGACAATGCCATCGGCAACCTGCTCGCATTGATCGACGAGCAGCGCACGGCGACCGGGCAGACACCGTCGGACAAGACCCTTGTGGTCGAGCGGTTCCGCGACGAACTCGGCGACTGGCGACTCGTGCTGCACTCGCCGTACGGCCTGCCGGTGCACGCCCCCTGGGCACTCGCGATCGGCGAGCGGCTGCGCGAACGGTTCGGCGTGGACGCCGCGCCCACTGCCTCCGACGACGGCATCATCGTCCGCCTGCCCGACACCGAGGACGACCCACCCTCGGCCGACCTGTTCGTGTTCTCCCGCGACGAGATCGAGGACCTAGTCACCGAGCAGGTTGGCGGCTCGGCGCTGTTCGCCTCTCGGTTCCGCGAATGTGCCGCTCGTGCACTGCTGTTGCCGCGCCGGGACCCGGGCAAGCGCGCGCCGCTGTGGCAGCAGCGGCAGCGCTCGGCGCAATTGCTCGAGGTTGCTCGCAAATACCCGACGTTCCCGATCCTGCTCGAGACCGTGCGCGAATGCCTGCAGGACGTCTACGACCTGCCCGCACTGCGCGAGCTGCTCGGCCGACTGTCCCAGCGGCAGCTGCGCATCGTCGAGGTCGAGACGCAGTCACCGTCACCGTTCGCGAACGCACTGCTTTTCGACTACGTGGGCGCGTTCATGTACGAGGGCGACAGCCCGCTCGCCGAACGACGTGCCGCCGCCCTGTCATTGGATTCCACGCTGCTCGCCGAACTGCTCGGCCGAGTCGAACTCCGTGAACTGCTCGACGCCGAGGTCATCGAACGCACCGAGCGAGAACTGCAGCGGCTCACCCCGGAGCGGCACGCCCGCGACGCGGAGGGAGTCGCGGACCTGCTGCGGCTGCTCGGGCCGTCCACGCTCGCCGAGCTAGCGGACCGCACCGACGGACCCGCCGAGCAGTACCTCGCCGAACTTGCCGCAGCCCGGCGTGCGCTCACCGTCGGATTCGCCGGTGCCACGTGGTGGATCGCTGTCGAGGATGCGGCACGCATGCGCGATGCGCTCGGCGTTCCCCTCCCGGTCGGCACACCGACCGCCTTCGCGGAGGCGGTGGCCGACCCGCTCGGCGACCTCATCGCCCGCTACGCGCGCACCCACGGGCCGTTCTCCACCGCTCAGGTGGCGGCTCGCTTCGCGCTGGGCACAGCGATCGCCGCCGCTGCGCTGCAGAAGCTCGCCGCGGAGCGCCGGGTAATCGCGGGCGAGTTCCGGCCCGGGGCAACGGGAACCGAGTGGTGCGACACCGAGGTGCTGCGCCGGTTGCGTCGCCGTTCACTCGCCGCTGCGCGCGCCGAGATCGAACCGGTGTCCACTGCCGCGCTCGGACGGTTCCTGCCGTCGTGGCAGCACCTCGGCGGCCATCTACGTGGGATCGATGGCGTGGCAACGGTGGTCGAACAGTTGGCAGGCGTACCGATTCCCGCCTCGGCGCTCGAGTCGTTGATCCTGCCGAGCCGGGTGAGCGATTACGCGCCGACAATGCTGGACGAACTCACCGCGACCGGCGAGGTGATCTGGTCCGGGCGCGGTTCGATCACCGCGAAGGACGGCTGGGTGTGCCTGCACCTTGCCGATCAGGCACCGTTGACGCTGCCTCCCGCGTCCGAGATCGAGTTCACCGAGGTGCACGAGCAGATCCTCGCGGTACTCGACGGCGGTGGGGCCTACTTCTTCCGCCAGCTGTCCGATGCGGTCGGCACCGCAATCGGCGCGGTCGAAGACACGAAACTCACTGCGGCGCTATGGGATCTGGTGTGGGCCGGGTTCCTGTCCGGCGACACGCTCGCACCGCTGCGCGCACTCATGTCGGGCACGAGCAAGACCACCACGAGCCACCGCACACCGCGGCGCACCCCGCGCACTCGCGCCTATCGGCCGGTGCCGCGGCCTGCCATGCCGACGCGGTCCGGCCCGCCGATGGTGGCCGGGCGCTGGTCGCTCTTGCCAACCCCGGAGCCGGACGACACCGTGCGTGCCCATGCCACCGCCGACATCCTGCTCGACCGGTATGGCATTGTCACGCGCGGCTCCGTGGTGAATGAGCAAGTGCCGGGCGGGTTCTCGTTGATGTACCGCGTGTTGACCGGGTTCGAGGACAACGGTCGCTGCCGCCGCGGCTATTTCGTGAACGAACTCGGCGGTGCGCAGTTCGCCACCTCCGATGTCGTCGACCGGGTCCGCGCACACGATGACGAGCACCGCGACCGGATCGCGGTCGCCCTCGCCGCATCCGACCCTGCCAACCCCTACGGCGCCGCGCTGCCGTGGCCGCCGAACGCCGGCGAGTCGGGGCATCGGCCGGGACGCAAGGCCGGAGCAATGGTTGTGCTGTATGACGGCGACCTGGTGCTGTTCATCGAGCGCGGCGGAAAGTCCCTGCTGTCGTTCACGTCCGATGAGACTGCGCTGTCCGCGTCCGCCGAGGCACTCGCCGGGCTGGTCAAACACCGCCGCGTCTCGTCGATTCTTGTCGAGCGCATCGACGGGGAACAGGCCCATGGCAGCGCGATTGGGCACCTGCTCACCGCGGCCGGGTTCTCCCCGACGCCGCGCGGCCTGCGGCTTCGCCGACTGTGACTACGTATGCCGGAGGGTGACACCGTCTTCCGCGCCGCCGCGCGGCTGCGCACCGCGCTGGCCGGAAAGACGTTGACCTGCTGCGATGTTCGCGTGCCGCGCTACGCCACCATCGACCTGTCCGGTGAGCGCGTCGACGAGGTGGTATGCCGTGGCAAGCACCTGTTCGTGCGCGCGGGCAGGGCGTCATTCCACACTCACCTGAAAATGGAAGGCGTCTGGCACGTGTATGCGCCGGGCGAGCGCTGGCGGCGCCCCGGGTTCACTGCCCGCCTCATTCTCGGCACCGAAGATGTTACCGCGGTGGGCTTTTCGCTCGGCAAGGTGGAAGTGCTCGCCCGGGACCGGGATTTCGATGTTGTCGCCCATCTCGGTCCCGACCTGCTCGGTCCGGACTGGGATCGCGCCGAAGCGCTCCGCAGGCTCACTGCCGACCCCGATCTCCCGATCGGGCTGGCCGTGCTCGATCAACGCAATCTGGCCGGGATCGGCAACATCTTCCGCAACGAGGGCTGCTGGCTGGCCCGGGTACACCCTCGCCGACCGGTCGGGGAGATCGCGAATCTCGGCGAGCTCGTCGACGAGACGCAGCGAATTCTGTCCGACTCGGCGCGGGTCCGGGTGCACAAGCCGATGGTGTACGGCCGGGCCAAGATGCCGTGCCCGCGTTGCCGCACGACGATTCGCCTAGAGATGTTCGGCGAGGGGCCCACGCGGGAGCGGTCGATCTATTTCTGTCCGCGCTGCCAGGAGTAGGCGTTCGCGAGTAGGTCAACACAGTGCTCGACGAACCGGTCCCGGTCGACCGTGATGATGCCGTCGAGATACGCGATGAACAGGCTCGCCAGCGCACCGACGAGGCCGACCGACAGCAGCTGCCGGTCCTCGGGGTCGCTCACGGTGTCGAGTTGCTCGCCGATAAGCACCGCGAATGCGGGCGCAGACTGCAGGCTGCGCCCACCGAGACTTGGCTCAGTCATGGGCGCGATCAGCAGCACGCGGCCCATCGCCGGGCGGTCGATGATCAGTTGCGCGAAGGCCTCGACCGCTGCCTGTGCTCGATCCGGCGGGTTGTCGGCGCTGGCCACCGCCGCGATCAACACATTGCGGGCCTCGTCGGCGACGTATTTGTACACCTCGGCGACGAACACCTCACGGTCGGCGAAGCTCTCGTAGAAGTAGCGCTCGGTCAGTCCACAGCGACGGCAGACCGCCCGCACAGCGACCGCTGGGCCGTCGGGCGCCCCGAGCAGTTCGATCCCGGCATGGAGTAGCTCGGACCTGCGGATGCGCTGCCGCTCCGACAGGTCCACACCTGCCCAGCTCCGCGTACCTTGACCTGACATTCCGCCGATCGTAGTCTGACAACATGCGTAGTCAGAACGAGGGCAACGTCGCCCCCGCACCTCTCGGCCCCGATTCGCTGACCTGGAAGTATTTCGGCGACTGGCGAGCCATCCTGCAGGGTCCGTGGGCAGGCACGATGCAGAACATGCACCCGAAGCTGGGTGCCGCCGTCGACGAGCACTCCGAGTTCTTCCGCGAGCGCTGGCAGCGTCTGTTCCGGTCGGTGTATCCGATCGCCGGCGTCGTCTACGACGGCGAGCGGGCCGCGGAGACCGCGGCGAAGATCCGCGAGTACCACCGGGACATCAAGGGAGTCGACGACCAGGGCCGTCGCTATCACGCGCTCGATCCGGACGTCTTCTACTGGGCGCACGCGACGTTCTTCATGGGCATCATCCTGACTCAGGAGCGCTTCGGCGGGGGCCTCACCGAGGCAGAGAAGCGCCAGCTCTTCGACGAGCACAAGGTCTGGTACCGGCTCTACGGCGTCAGCGACCGCCCGATGCCCGAGACGTGGGAAGACTTCCAGGTGTACTGGGACCGGATGTGCAGCGAGGTGCTCGAGGACAACCGCGCCGCCCGCGACGTGCTGGACCTGAGCAGCATCGAGAAGCCGCCGATCATTCCGTGGCTGCCCGACGAGCTGTGGCCGATCATCCGGCCCGGCTTCGCCTTCGCCTTCACCTGGCTGTCCGTCGGCCTATTCGACGAGCCCGTGCGCAAGACGCTCGGCTACCGCTGGACCCCAGTCGACCGCGCGCTGATGTGGGGCTTCGGCCGGGCACTAAATGCCCTCGACCGGTTCGTGCCCGACAGCCAGCGCGAGCACCCGCGCGCGATGCAGGGCAATGCGCGCGAGGCCGGCAAGATCCCGCGCGACCACAAGCTGCTCGAGGCGCCGATCCAGTTCGCGCCGCCGGCGGATCAGTGGCACGACCCGAAGCATTACAACCCGTACCGGGACCAAGAACCGCCGAAGAACCGGCAGATCAGCCGGTCCGATCTGCGGCGGGCCGCTTCTTCCCGCTGAACCTCGCCTGTTTGAGGCTTCGACTGTGCGAGCCTCGACTGTGTGAGCCTCGAAAACTGGTGTCCGGTCGGCTATTGGCCGATCGGCACCGGTTCGAGAATCTGCTCGCGAGCCTCCGGCGCCGCCGCGCGCAGCGCGTCGGCGGACTCGTCGTCCGGCTGCCGCTGCGACAGCACCTCCGCCTCCACCCGCGCTTTGTAAGTGGTCACCTCGCGGTCGATCTCGGCGTCGTCCCAGCCGAGCACCGGCGCCATCAGCCTGGCCACCTGCTCGGCACAGTTCACCCCGCGGTGCGAATACTCGATCGCGATTCGGGTGCGCCGGGCCAACACGTCCTCGAGATGCAGGGCGCCTTCGGCCGCCGCGGCATAAACCATCTCCACCTGCAGATATGCGGGCGCATCGGTCAACGGCTGCAACAGTTCCGGCTTGCCCGTGGCGAAGTCGAGGACTTCCTCGATAAGCGATCCGTAGCGGTCGAGCAGATGCTTGATCCGGTACGGATGCAGGCCGTGCACCTCGCCGAGCCGGATCATCTGGTTCACCAGCGCGAAATAGCCCTCCGCACCTACCAGTGGCACCTTCTCGGTGATCGACGGCGATACCCGTGCAGGAATGTCCTCGGCGGCCAGATCGACAGCATCCTCGGCCATCACGCGGTACGTGGTGTATTTCCCGCCGGCAATCGCCACCAGCCCGGGGGCGACCCGCGCGACCGCGTGCTCGCGCGACAACTTGGACGTCTCGTCACTCTCCCCGGCAAGCAGCGGCCGCAGCCCGGCGTACACACCGGTGATGTCGTCGGCGGTCAGCGGCGTCACCAGCACCTGGTTGACCCGGTCAAGGATGTAATCGATATCGGCCTTGGTCGCGGCCGGATGGGCCAGGTCGAGATTCCAGTCGGTGTCGGTGGTCCCGATGATCCAATGACTGCCCCATGGGATCACGAACAGCACCGAATTCACCGTCCGCAGGATGATGGCCGCTTCGCTGACGATTCGGTCCCGTGGCACGACGATGTGGACGCCCTTCGACGCGCGCACCCGGAATCGCCCGCGCTGGCGGGACAGCGCCTGGATCTCATCGGTCCACACCCCCGCCGCATTGATGACGACGTGGCTGCGGATCTCGCCGGTGCGTCCGTCCTCGGAGTCGCGTACCCGCACGCCGGAAACCCGGTCCGCTTCCCGCAGAAAGCCGACCACCTGCGTCGACGTGCGGAGTACCGCGCCGTAGTGGGCGGCGGTGCGGGCCACCGTCATCGTGTGCCGCGCGTCGTCGACAACCGTGTCGTAGTAGCGGATTCCGCCGATCAGCGAATCGCCCTTCAGGCCCGGCGCGAGCCGCAGCGCACCCGAGCGGGTGAGGTGCTTCTGCGCGGGCACCGATTTCGCGCCGCCGAGCTTGTCGTACAGCAGCATGCCGGCGGCGATATACGGCCGTTCCCAGCCACGGTTGGTCAGCGGGAACAGGAACGGCAGCGGCTTGACCAGATGCGGAGCCAGCGTGGTGAGCGAAAGCTCCCGCTCCCGCAATGCCTCCCGCACCAGCCCGAACTCCAGCTGTTCCAGATATCGAAGCCCGCCGTGGAACATCTTCGACGACCGGCTGGACGTCCCGGAGGCGTAGTCGCGCGCCTCCACCAACGCCACCGTGAGCCCACGAGTTGCGGCGTCGAGCGCGATTCCGGTGCCGACGATTCCGCCGCCGATCACGACGACATCGAATTGCTCCTTGTTGAGCCTCGTCCAGGCATCCATACGCTGCTCGGGACCGAGCAGGTGGGGCGCGGTCTCATTGGTCAAAACCGACTCCTCCTGGTGGTAGATCGACGGATCCAGAGTCAGGCTAGTAGCTTTTTGCCGGTAATGAGGTGGCACTGACACCGAAGGAGGCCGTTGGTGAGCCGTTACATCGCTGCGATCGACCAGGGCACCACGTCGACGAGGTGCATCGTGTTCGACCAGCACGGCCGGATCGTCGGCCTCGGGCAACGCGAGCACGAACAGATATTTCCGCGCCCGGGCTGGGTGGAGCACGACGCGCAGGAGATCTGGCGCAACACCCTCACGGTGATCGAGGAGGCCCTCGCAACCACGGGTCTCGGCCGTTCCGACATCGACGCGGTCGGTGTCACGAACCAGCGCGAGACAACCGTGGTCTGGGACCGGCATACGGGCGAGCCGGTGTGCAACGCAATCGTGTGGCAGGACACCAGGACCGACGCGATCTGCGACGAGCTCGCCGGCGATGCCGGGCCGGGCCGCTACCAGGAGCGCACCGGGTTGCCGCTGTCTACCTACTTCGCTGGGCCGAAGCTGCGCTGGATTCTCGACAATGTCGAAAATGCCCGCGCGCGAGCCGAATCCGGCGATCTCTGCTTCGGCACCATCGACAGCTGGCTGGTCTGGAAACTGACCGGCGGCAAGACTCATGTCACCGACGTGACCAATGCCGCGCGCACGATGCTGATGGATCTGCGTACCCTGCAATGGGATTCGCAGATCTGCGCCGATTTCGGCGTTCCCGAGTCGATGCTGCCGGCCATTCACAGCTCGTCGCAGATCTATGCCGAGGTCGCGGAAGGCGCGCTCGCGGGGGTCCCGATCGGCGGCATTCTCGGCGATCAGCAGGCGGCGACGTTCGGGCAGGCCTGCTTGTCCCCCGGAGAGGCCAAGAACACTTACGGCACAGGCAATTTCATGCTACTCAACACCGGAACAGAGCCGGTGAAGAGTTCGCATGGCCTGCTCACCACGGTGTGTTACCGGATCGGCGACGAGCCCGCGGTGTACGCCCTCGAGGGCTCGATCGCAGTGACCGGCTCGCTAGTGCAGTGGCTGCGCGACAACCTCGAAATCATCTCGTCCGCAAGCGAGATCGAGCCACTCGCCGCGTCGGTTCCCGACACCGGTGGCGCCTACATCGTGCCGGCCTTCTCCGGTCTTTTCGCGCCGCGCTGGCGGCCGGACGCGCGCGGCATCATCTGCGGCCTTACCCGGTTCGTCACCAAGGCACATCTCGCTCGGGCGGCGTTGGAATCCACCGCGTTTCAGACCCGCGAGGTCAGCGATGCGATGCGCGCCGACTCCGGTGTCGAACTAACCACGCTGAAGGTCGACGGGGGCATGGTGGTCAACGAGCTGCTCATGCAGTTCCAGTCCGACATTCTCGGCGTTCCCGTTGTGCGCCCGAAAATCGCGGAGACGACCGCGCTCGGCGCCGCCTACGCGGCCGGCATCGCCGTGGATCGCTGGACTCAGGACGATATCCGCGAGATTTGGGCCGAGGACAAGACCTGGCAGCCCAACATGGCCGACACTGAGCGCGAGCGCCGCTATGCCGAGTGGAACGCCGCAGTCGAACGCACCTACTGACCTATCGCCGGCCGAGCGCTGTCAGTCCAGGTCGTCGTGGCGCATGAGCTGGCGCGCGGCCTCGGTGACCGACCCGGTGAGCGACGGGTACACCGAAAACGTCTGTGCCAGATCGTTGACCGTGAGGTTGTTCTGCACGGCCATCGCGAGCGGGAGGATCAGCTCCGAGGCGATCGGGGCAACCACAACACCGCCGATGATCACACCGGTCGCCGGGCGGCAGAAGATCTTCACGAAGCCGCGGCGCAGCCCCGACATCTTCGCGCGCGGATTGGTGTTCAGCGGCAGCATCACGGTGCGGGCCGGGACCTGACCATCGTCGATGGCCTGCTGGCTGACACCGACGGTCGCAATCTCGGGGCGCGTGAACACCGCCGACGCCACCGTCTTGAGCCGGATCGGGCTGACGCCCTCGCCCAGGGCGTGATACATCGCGATTCGGCCCTGCATGGCCGCGACCGAGGCGAGCGGCAGCAGGCCGGTGCAGTCACCGGCCGCGTAGATCCCCGACACCGCGGTGCGCGACACCCGGTCCACCCGCAGATAACCGCCGCGGTCGGTCTCGATGCCCACCTTGTCCAAGCCCAGATCGGTGGTGTTCGGGACCGAGCCGACGGTCATCAGCACATGGGATCCCTCGACGGTGCGGCCATCCGACAGCATCACGACCGCGCCGTTCTCGGTGCGCTTCGCCGAATCCGCCCGGGCATGCTTGACCAGCGTGACGCCGCGCTCTGCGAACGCATCCTCGAGCACCAGCGCGGCATCCTCGTCTTCGTGCGGCAGTACCCGGTCGCGGCTCGACACCAGGGTCACCGGCACACCCATCTCGGTGTACGCCGAGACGAATTCCGCGCCCGTGACACCCGATCCGACGACCACGAGATGCTCGGGCAGCTCGGTGAGGTCGTAGATCTGACGCCAATTCAGGATTCGCTCGCCATCCGGCTCGGCGCCCGGAATCACCCGCGGGCTGGCACCGGTCGCGAGCAGTACGACATCGGCATCGATGACGCCATCGGTGCCGTCCGCCAGGTCGTAGTGCACCTGATGCGCGGCCATTCCGCGCATCCGGTCGGTGAGTTGCCCACGACCGGACAGCACCCGCACGCCGACTGCCTGCAGCTTGGCGCGGATATCGGACGACTGCGCCGTGGCCAGGCTCTTCACGCGCGAATGCACTTGCGGCAGTGAGATGGTCGCGTCGTCGGGATTCACCGAGATACCGAGGTCGTTGGCGCGGCGCAAATCCGTGCGCACGCCGGTCGAAGCGATGAACGTCTTGGACGGCACACAGTCCCACAACACACACGCACCACCGGTGCCATCGGAGTCGATCAGCGTGACCTGGCCGCCGTGCGCAGCCGCGACAAGCGCAGCCTCGTAGCCCGCCGGGCCTCCACCGACAATGACGATCCGAGTCATTCGCCTGCTCCCCTTCGCTGCCCTCGTAATCTCCGACTCATCTGCAACGGTATGGGATGACGATTGGCTAGGCTTGCCGTCGTGCCGATTTATGCCGCCTACGGGTCCAACATGGATCCGGAGCAGATGCTGGAGCGCTGTCCGCATTCGCCCATGGCGGGAACCGGCTGGCTGGACGGCTGGCGGCTCACCTTTTCCGGTGGTGACATCGGTTGGGAAGGGGCTCTGGCGACTGTCGTCGAGGAGCCCGATTCCAAGGTTTTCGTGGTGCTCTACGACGTATCCACGGAGGACGAGGAGCGCCTCGACCGCTGGGAAGGCTCCGATTTCGGCATCCACCGCAAGATCCGGGTCCGGGTGGACACCGCCGGTCCCGTGGCCGGGAGTGCCGACGGCCCCCTGCTGGCCTGGCTCTACGTACTCGACGCTTACGAGGGCGGGCTACCGTCCGCGCGCTACATCGGCGTGATGGCCGATGCCGCCGAGAAGGCCGGTGCACCCGCGCAGTACGTGCGCGACCTGCGCACTCGCAACAGCCGCAACGTCGGGCCCGGCTCATTCGGCTTCGGCTGAGCGGTTCGAGCAGCCCTCAGTTCGCGGCGAGCACGACGTTCGTCATCACGCGCACGCCCACCTCGAGCGCGCGCTCGTCGATATCGAACGTGGGCTGGTGGAGGTCCAACTGCGGCCCCTCGCCCGACCAGACACCGAGGCGGCACATCGCGCCCGGCGCCTCCTCGAGGTACCAGGAGAAGTCCTCGCCGCCGCCGGATTGCAACGTGTCCGCCAGGACATCGTGGCCGAGGGTGCGGATCGCGTCCTCGAAAACCCGCGTTGCGTGCTCGTCGTTGACGACCGGCGGAACACCGCGCCGGTAGTTCAGCTGATACCGCACCCCGGTGGGCGCGAGCAGGCCATGCACGATCTCACGCACCAGCGGCTCGAGCATTGCCCAGGTCTCGTGATCGCCGGTGCGCACGGTACCGGTCAGCATCCCGGTCTGCGGGATCGCATTAGGCGCCTGACCTGCGTTGACCGCACCCCAGACCATCACGGTCGAGGTCCGCGGGTCCACGCGGCGGCTCAGCATCCCGGGCAGGCCGGTGATGACAGTGCCCAGCGCGTAGACCAGGTCGGTGGTCAGGTGGGGGCGCGAGGTGTGCCCGCCGGGCGAATCCAGGACGAGCTCGACGGTGTCCGCAGCGGAGGTGATCGGACCCACCCGGATACCGACCCGGCCGACCTCGAGTCGTGGATCGCAATGCAGCGCGAAGATCTGGTCTACACCGCTCATCGCCCCCGAGGCCACGACGTCGATTGCGCCGCCCGGCATGATCTCTTCCGCCGGCTGGAACACGAACCGCACGCCGACCGGTAGCTCCGGCGCCTGCGCGAGAGCCAGTGCCGCGCCGAGCAGGATCGTGGTGTGCGCGTCGTGGCCGCAGGCATGCGCCACACCGGGCACCGTCGAGGCGTACGTCGCGCCGGTGAACTCCTGCATGGGCAACGCGTCCATATCGGCGCGCAGGGCGATTCGCGGGCTGTCCGGGCCGATATCACAAATCAGGCCGGTACCGCCGGGCAACAGCTTGGGCGACATCCCGGCCACGGCAAGCGTCGACGCGACCAACTCCGTAGTGGCGTACTCGTTGTGCGCCAGCTCAGGATTGGCGTGGATCTGCCGACGCCACTGCGAGAGCCGATTCCGGTTCTCGTCGAGCCACCGCTCGAGGAAGTCCGCCGTCATCGCGAACCCCCGGCCCTCGTCGCCGCCACGGCCAGTAAGCGGTCACGCTGTCCCGGATCGCGGGCCACCCGAATCGCGGTGCGCGCCAACGCCGTGGCTCCGTCGAGGACCGCACGGTCCGCCGACGGCTTCGCACACGCCGCGGCGAAGTCGCGCTGATGCGGCACCGAGCCCTCCGAGTCGATTCCGATGACCGGATGGATGCCGGGGATGACGTTGGTGATGTTGCCCATGTCCGTGCTGCCTAGCGGCTGCGCTCCTTCGAATTCGGGTGCGAGCGGGGTACGCCCGAGGTCGGTGATTACTTCACGATATGCCCGCACCAAATCGGGGTCGGGAGTGAGCGCCGTATAGGTCGGTGTCAGCGTGCGTACCTGGTGCGAACAGCCGGTGGCCAGCGCGCCCGCGGTGAAGCAGTCCCCCACCCGTTCGCTCAGTTCGGCAAGCGCCTCGTTGGTGTACGCGCGCAAGTTGAACCGCATTTCCGTGCGCGCGGGCACCACATTGGGCGCGGTGCCGCCATCGGTGACGATGCCGTGCACCTGCTGCCCCGGCATGAGGTGCTGCCGCAACAGGCCGATCCCGACCTGTGCGACCGTCACCGCATCGGCAGCGTTGCGGCCGAACTGCGGGGCCGCGGACGCATGCGCCTCACGGCCTGTGAACGTGACGCCGAGGTCCGCGAGGGCGAGCGATGTCGCGCCAACAATGTCGATCGGACCGGCATGCACCATCATCGCCGCCGCCACGCCGTCGAAGACGCCGCGGTCGAGCATGAGCACCTTGCCGCCACCGTCCTCCTCGGCCGGTGTGCCGAACACCCGCACGGTGATCCCACACTGATCGGCTACCTCGGCGAGCGCGAGCGCGGCACCCACCGTCGAGGCGGCGATGATGTTGTGGCCGCAGGCATGCCCGATCTCCGGCAGCGCGTCGTACTCCGCACACAACCCGAGCACCAACTCGCCGCTCCCGAAGCTAGCGGTGAATGCGGTCGGCAGATCGGCGACGCCCGTCTCAATATCGAAACCGTGTTCGGCGAGCAGTGTCACGACCTTCGACGCGCTCTTGAACTCCTCGAAACCGAGCTCGGGCTCGGCATGGATCGAATGGGACAACTCGATCAGGTCGCTCGCCGCGGCAGCGACCGCGCGATCTGCGACCGCCGCCAGGTCGTCGGCGACCACCGAGTTGTCCGAAGCCATAACGCTCAGTCTCTCACCCGCAGCGAATCAGCCTCGGCCGAAGGCAAGGTTCTCTGCGGTGTTCGCCACGGCCAGCGCCGCGAGCGTCTCCGCGTGCAGATCCTGCTTGATCCGGGCCAGTGCCGGGCCGTGGTTGGCCGCGAGCGCGGCGGCCCGGGCGACTGCAACTTCCACCAGCTTGTCGGCCTCCGCGGTCTCGTCCACGATGCCCAACTTGAGCGCGTCGGGCGCAGGAAAGCGACCTCCGGTGGTCATCGTCGCAACGGCCGCGCGAGTGCCCAGCTGGGCACGGACGAGCGCGTTCATACCGACGGTGAACGGCATGCCCAGATTCACCTCGGGCAGGCAGTAGAAGCCGCGGTCGGCGCGCATCACCCGAAAGTCATGCGAGCTGGCAGTCATCGCACCGGCACCGAACGCGTGCCCGTTCACCGCGGCGACGGTCGCCATCGGGAAGGCCAGTACGCGGGCGAATATCGTGTGCACGCGGTCGAGGTAGCCGTGCATTTCGCCCATGTTCGCGAACAGCCAGTCGGTATCGAGGCCGTTCGTGTAGAACTTGCCGGTCGCGGTGGTCACCAGCCCAGCCGGACCCTCGTGCGCCTCGACCTCGTCGAGGAGCGCGTGGAATTCGTCGATCCAGTCCGGATGGAAGCGGTTTTCGCTGTCGGTCACCTCACGGGTGCCGAGGGAGAGCACGTAGACATCGCCGTCACGATCGAGGAATGGCATACCGGCAGGATAGCTAGGGTGGCGGCTATGGATTCGTCGCACGCTGCCGCGGTGATCGCGGAGCGCACCGGAATTTCCACGCACCGCGCCGCGGTGGTTCTCGGTTCGGGCTGGCAAGCGGCCGTTGCCGAACTCGGCGAACCGACGTCGAGTGTTCCGATGGCCGAGCTCCCCGGATTCGAAACCCCAACGGCCGCAGGTCATCACGGCATCATCCACTCCGTCGACGTCGCGGGCACGCCGGTGCTCGTGATGATGGGCCGCAATCACCTGTACGAGGGCTACTCGCCCGCACAGGTCGCTTTTCCCGTGCATGCCGCGGTCGCCGCGGGTGCACACACCATCGTGCTGACCAATGCGGCGGGCGGTATTCACCACACCTTCGCCGTCGGTGAGCCGGTGCTGATAAGCGACCACCTGAACCTGACCGGGGGCTCCCCGCTGTTCGGCGCGGCGCATTTCGTCGACATGGTGGACGCGTACGACCCCGCCCTGAGGATGCTCGCGCTCGATGTCGACCCGAGCCTGGAGACCGGTGTCTATGCCGGACTGCTGGGACCGCAGTACGAGACCCCCGCTGAGATCCGGATGCTGCGGGCAGTCGGCGCCGACCTGGTCGGGATGTCCACCGTCAACGAGACGGTCGCGGCCCGCGCACTGGGTGCGCGGGTGCTCGGGATCTCGCTGGTCACGAACCTCGCGGCCGGGATCACCGGCGGCCACCTCGCGCACGCCGAGGTGCTCGCCGAGGGGGCAGCGGCGGCGCCGCGACTGGGCCGACTGCTGCGCGGGGTGCTCGAACGCCTCGACGACCCGGTCACCTCGTCGTGAGCCTGCAGTTCGGCACCGCCGGCCTGCGCGCACCGATGCGCGAAGGCCCGGACGGGATGAATGACGACGTCGTCGTCCGCGCGACCGCGGGCCTGGCGGCGTGGCTACAGCAGCGCTGCCTCGGCGGCGGAGTTGTGGTGGTCGGGTACGACGCCCGCCATCATTCGCGCGATTTCGCCCGCAACACTGCCGAGGTGTTCGCCGCGGCCGGCTTCACGGTGCGACTGTTCCCGCAGCCACTCCCGACCCCGGTCACGGCGTTCGCGGTGCGCGCACTGGACGCGGTGGCCGGTGTGCAGATCACCGCCTCCCACAACCCGGCCGCCGACAACGGCTACAAAGTCTTCGTTTCCGGTGGCGCACAACTGATTCCACCCGCAGACAAGGAAATCGAAGGATGCATCGCCAGTGTCGGTGCCGCATCGGATGTCCCGCGCACGGCGGTCGAACCTGCCGTGCAGGTCGGCGCAGAACTGCTCGGGAAGTATTTGGCGCGGGTCGCCGCACTGCCGCACGGGATCGAGCGTACGGCGCGGATCGCGCTCACCCCGATGCACGGTGTGGGCGGAGAGACGGCGGTCGCCGCCTTAAGCGCTGCGGGATTCACCGACGTGCACGTGGTGGACGAGCAATTCACGCCCAATCCGGACTTCCCGACCGTGGCGTTCCCGAATCCTGAGGAACCGGGCGCGACCGATCTCCTGCTCGCCCTCGCCGAGCGCGTCGACGCCGATCTCGCGATCGCGCTTGATCCGGACGCCGACCGGTGCGCGCTCGGCGTGCGCGACGCATCCGACTGGCGGATGCTGCGCGGCGATGAGACCGGCGTGCTGCTCGCCGATCATGTGCTGGCCACTGCCGCACCGGATTCGCTCGTCGCGAGCACGGTGGTGTCGTCCCGGCTGCTCGCCAAGCTCGCGCCCGCGCGCGGTGCCAGGCACGCGGAGACGCTCACCGGATTCAAGTGGCTGGTGCGCGCGGGCGACGGCCTGGTCTACGCCTACGAGGAAGCGATCGGCCATTGCGTCGACCCGAACGCGGTACGGGACAAGGACGGCATCTCCGCGGCCGTGCTCGCCGCGGATCTGGCAGCCACGGCGAAGGCTCGCGGCACCACGCTGCCCGCTATGCTCGACGACCTCGCAGTGGAATTCGGGTTACATGCGACCGATCAGGTCTCGCGACGGTTCGACGATCTCGATGTGATCGCGGCGACCATGCGGACGTTGCGTGAGAGCGCGCCCGCCGAGATTGCCGGTGAGGCAGTCCAGATCACCGATCTCCTCAATCGGCGTGGCGCGCAACGCACGGATGCCGTGATCCTCGCGGGCGAGCGAAGCCGAATTGTGGTGCGGCCCTCGGGAACCGAGCCGAAGGTCAAGTGTTACCTCGAGGTTGTCGAATCGGTCTCCGCGAAGGCCGAACTGCCCGACGCACACGCGCGGGCCGTGCAGCGCCTCAGCGAATTACGGGATTGGTGCGACCTTCTCCAGAATTCCTAACGGGGACCGAATTGCCGATCGCCGGCGTCGCCGAGTCCCGGCACGATGTAGGCGTTTTCGTTGAGCCCGTCGTCGAGCGCGGCGGTGAACACCCTGCACGGCAGGCCGGCCTTCTCCAGGAGCGCGAGACCCTCGGGGGCCGCAACGACGCACACCGCGGTGATATCGCGTGCGCCGCGGGCGACGAGCAGTTCCAGCGTGTGCAGCATCGATCCGCCGGTGGCCAGCATCGGATCGAGCACGTACACCGGCAGATCGGACAGGTCGTCGGGTAGCGATTCCAGGTACGGCACCGGCTGGTGTGTCTGCTCGTCACGCGCGATCCCGACGAAACCCACGCGGGACTGCGGGATCAGCCGGTTGGCCTCTTCGACCATGCCGAGCCCTGCGCGCAGCACCGGCACAAGCAGCGGGGGCTGCGCCAGGCGGTAACCGGTGGTCGTGGTGATCGGCGTCGCGATTTCGAAGGTCTCCACCGGAGCTTCGCGGGTGACCTCGTGAAGGAGTACCCGCGTGAGCCCGCGGAGTGCCGCACGGAACCTGGCGTTGTCGGTCCGCTCGTCACGCATCGTGGTGAGCAACGCAGCAGCGAGCGGGTGGTCGACGACATGCGTCTGC
>NZ_LRRB01000285.1 GCF_001646865.1 Aldersonia kunmingensis
AATGGCTAACAACATTGTCCCCTGGCTGTCCTCGAGCAGACGCCGCGAACGGATCAGGTCCGCCGTCCCGCGCAGGGATTCGAAATCTGCCAACGAGACCATCACCACCGGCTCATGCCCCGAGCGGGTGATCACGATTTCCTCCCGGTCATTAACCACCGAGACCAGCACCTCGGCATACCGCGCACGGGACTCGCTGTAGCTCATTCAAGTTCGGCTGCGCGTCCTCACATCTCGATCCCACACGGTGCGGGGGACCGGTGACACGACATTGACCACAATCTGACCGATGACCCTCGGTCACGGGCCGAAAGTCCCTCGCCCATGCCAGGCCTGAGGGCGAATGCTGAAAGCCGTCAGACCACCGGCGCCACAAGGAGAATTACGATGGCCACCCTCTCCACCCCAGGTCATGAAGCCGACCACGCGACACGGCACCCGATGGGCTGGGTCGCGTTCACGCTCGTGTTGCTGATCATCCCAGCCCTTGGGTTGACGGTGACCAACCTCGCCGAGAGTAATACCGGGGCGGCCACCGCTTCCGCGATCGCACTGGCCGCAACCATTCTCGGCGCCACGACGATATACACCGTGATGGCCCGGCGACTACATCAGAGCCCACTCCTGCCCGAGGACAGCACCGCTGAGAAGGACCGCTACCTGGAAAATTACCGACGCGGATAAATTCGGAGCCCGATCGACCACTTGATCCCCAGTACGGTTGAGGCGCAACGTATCCCACGTCAAGCACGATGCGCTCCATTTCCCCGCCATAATCCACGGGGACAGCACGAATCTCGGCGATCACCCTCGGTACGCCCGTCGGCGCGCCTCGCGCACGATGTGGGGAGACAAAACTGGCCGGGCGATCGCCCTCGACACAACGCTCACCGCCAAAGTCGGCCAACCACGAAGACCCACGAAGACCCACGACGGCGAGACGGTCGCCATCGAGCCCCACCGCTGCAGGACTACGCCCGCCGGGCCCAGAACTTCTGCAGCAGGGCTATGGATCGTGGGGATTGGTGTGCGGAATCCGGCGTCATCGCGAACGTCATATTCCTACCGGATATCCGCTATCGATCCTGGTTGCGGCTTTGGATATCGCGGTATTGTTGGCCTCTGCGTTTTTCGGTGAGCCAACGTTGCTAGTGGACCGCATGTGCAGTGGTGGCGGTCGGGACGACACCGGTCGAAATGAGCATGTCCATGGTCCGGATCCGCGAGCACTATCGCGAAGACAACACGCCCAGGGCGCAGGACGTTCTGCCGGCGGCCTTCGCCGCGGTCCGCGACAGTGCCGGAAAGCTGTTGCTGGTCCGTCGGATCGACGACGGGAACTGGGAGCTACCCGGGGGCCGAATCGAGGTTGGTGAATCCGCCGTCGATGCGGTTGTGCGTGAAGTCGCCGAGGAGTCCGGCATCACAATCGAGGTCACCGGAATCGCCGGCGTCTACAGCGATCCAACCCACGTCCTGGTCGACCCGGGCGGCATCACTCACCAGCAACTTGCCATCTGCTTTCACGCTGCACCCAAGTCGTCTGCCGACGAAAGCCCACCGCGGCCGGACGGCATCGAGACCAACGCCGCAGCCTGGTTCGCGACCACCGAAATCGCGGCTCTGCCGATCCATCCAGCGGTGCGGCTGAGAATCGACAACGCCGTTCGGGCACCGCACCACCCCTTCTTCGAGCAAGCAACCCCGGAATCAGCAATTGGGTGTTCGATCTCGGCTGACCGATCGCCGAGGCGTTCACGAGCAAACACGGTCCCCGACGCCTGATCGCTTTCGACCTGAGCAGATGGAGCCGAGCCGAGGCAACCATGAACTCGAAGTCGAGCATCGCAGCAGTGAAGAAGACCTTCACGATTGCCGAGTGGCTTCCCCACTACAAGTTGAGGTGGCTGCGGTTCGACATCATCGCCGCCTTGTCGGTGTGGGCATTGCTCGTCCCGCAAGGCATCGCCTACTCATCGATCGCCGGCGTACCGGCGCAATACGGGCTGTACGCGGCGCTCGGATCTCTCATCGGCTACGCACTATTCGGAACATCCGGGCAGGTCGTCACGGGTCCGAGTGCTGCGATCGCCGCGGTCTCCGCATCCGTTGTCACCCTGTGGGCGTCGGCGGGATCGAGCGAATGGATCGCATACACCGCCACGCTCGGGGTGTCGGCAGGGGTGATCTACGTTGTGCTCGGCGTGCTCAAAATGGGCTGGATCTCCCATTTTCTCTCGGGCGCGGTACTGGGGGGCTTCGTATTCGGGTTCGGCTTCGGACTCATCGTCGATCAAATGCCGAAGATCCTCGGCATTTCGAAGGCGGACGGGAGCTACTTCGACGTCCTCGTGGGAGTGGTCACCGACATCGGCGATACGAGCATGCCGACCCTCGCCGTGGGGGCGGTGAGCATCCTCCTGCTTCTCGCCTTCCGCCGCTTCCTACCGAGGTTGCCGCGCACCATCGTCATTGTGATCGTCGGGATCGTGTTGTCGGACTTGCTGAACTTCGAGAACCACGGGGTTGCGATCGTCGGCGAGATCCCCGACGGCCTCCCGACATTCCTCGGGCCGGACCTGCCGCCAGTGCCTTTGTCGGAAGTCGTCCTGGGCTCACTGGCGATCATCTTCATCGGATACAGCGAGTCGCTGGCGGCCGCGAAGGAAGAAGGCAAGAAATACGACTATGAAATCGACGCGAGCCAGGAAATGGTCGGACAGGGAATGGCGAACGTCGGCTCCGGACTGCTCGGCGGATACGCCGTAGGAGGCAGTCTCTCCAAGACGACCGTCGCCGACACCGCAGGTCAGAAGACCCAACTTGCCTCACTCATCACTGCCGGGTTGCTCCTGCTAACCATCCTTCTGCTCACCGGCTTCTTCACCACGCTCCCACAGGCAGTCCTCGGTGCGGTCGTGATCGACGCAGGCATCAGTCTGATCAAATTCAGGGAGTTCCGCTTCTACCGATTGAGCGACCGGGACTTCGCCGCGTTCGTGGCGACCGCTCTCGCCGTGTTCTTCATCGGTGTGCTCGCGGGTGTGGTCGCCGGCGTCACGCTCGCGCTACTGCTGCTCATCGTCTCCTCATCGAGGACTCCGACGCGTCAGATGGCATTTGCCCGGGCAGACAATGCCTACGTCCGCGTTGACCACTATCCCGAGGCTGAACTGGTCCCGGGCATCCTGGTCGTGGCAATCTGCGGGCCGCTGTTCTTTGCCGACGCCGACAGCTTCCGTAGTTCGGTGTCGCGACTGGTGAAAGCGACGCAACCACATTCGGTGGTGGTCGACTTCACGGCAGTCGTCACGATGGACGTGGACGGCATGGCAGCCCTATTGCAACTCGCCGGCGACCTTCGGGGCCGCAACATTCGGGTGTTCCTGGTGAACGTCGGGAAGAACCACCTCGAACTGATGCGCAGGACCAGCGCGCTGGACCAGTTCGGTGCCGACGCCATCCATCGGACCGTCCGTCAGGCGGTCGCGTGCGCACAGACCGCTGCCAAGAAATCTGGTGAGGATTCGCAGCCGTCGTGACCGCACAACTCTCACTTTTCGACCGGAACAGACACTGCGGTCCACAAATGGTCCCCAAGATTCCGCGGCTCCGTCGCTACTGACTTGCGTGCGACAACCCGATGGCTGTGCCGCAGCTGCGCCTGCGACCAGTTGTCCGCAGCGGCACTGTCCCCCGTCACAATCCATAGGGACAGAACCACACTCGGAGATCGCCCTCGACACACCCTCACTCACGGTTTCAGCCACCACGCAGTCGGGCGAATACACCACAACCGCGAGACGCCGGACGACGAAGACGCGGCATGAACAACATAGTCAGCCAATACCTTCCGCCACTATCCGTTCACATCGACTGCACCACACAGATTCTCAAATAACTTGACGATGCCCTGCCACCCTCTTGAATGCGAGCGAGCGTGGTTCGAGTGTAGGTGACCGCGAGCGCGCGAATCTGTAACGAACGCGGCGCATGGTGAGACAGGAAACCGCTGATTCGATGGCGCGACGAGGCCGAGCGGCCACGAGCCGAACCCACTGTTGCCGCCTGTGGCGGGAGAGAACGCAGCAGCGGGTGCCTTCGAATGAAGGCACCCGCTGCCGGGACTAGCTATTTCTCGAGACCGGGCCGGTCAGTTAGAAGAACCGAAGGACGGTGTCCCCCCGGTGCCCGGGCCCTCCGAATCCGACACGTTGATCACGCGAGCGTCCGAGGACGAGCCGAGGAATCCAGGGGCGCCGCTGTACACCGCGGTGACACCGTGTGCGCCCGCTGCGGTGAACGTATACGCGAGGGTCGCACCCCCCGCGGTCACCGGCACCGCGCCACCGATGGCGGTCGTACCGTCGAAGAACTGAACAGTACCGCCGGCTTGTGCGGGATCCACGTTGGCGGACAACGTCACGGACTGGTCCGTGGACGCGGTCGCCGGTGCGGTCAGCACGGTGGTGGTGGCTACCTCATTTGGTGCCGGATTGGACACCTCGACACTTGTTGCCGGTGCAGCCGAGGCGGCGAATCCGGGCGCACCACTGAAGCTCGCGGTGATCGCGTGGATACCTGCGGTGTCGAAGGTGTGGGCCAGCACGGCCACCGAACCGGCGACGGTGACCGGTGCACCGATCGGTGTGCCGCCATCAAAGAACTGCACCGTGCCGCTGGCCGGTGCCGGGTTGACGGTGGCCGCGATGTTCACCGCGACCCCAGTCTTCGCGTGGTTCGGCGCCGTGACCGTGGTCGTGGTGGCGGAGGTGACCGTGACCGTACTCGCGGCGGAGGTGGAGCCGGCGAATCCGCCGGTACCGCTGTAGACCGCGGTCACCTCATGCGCGCCGTCGCTGCTGAATGCCTGCGACAGGGTCGCCGTGCCGCCGGTCACCGCGACCGGGGCACCGATGTTGGTATTGCCGTCCTTGAACTGCACGGTGCCACCGCTCGGGGCGGGGCTGACCGTGGCCACCAGGTCCACCGGCACACTGTTGTTCGCGGTTGCCGGGACCGTGAGCGTGGTGCTCGTCACGACATCGGCCGCAGAGACGGTGCCGGTCTGCGGAGCCGAGGTGGACTGTAGGTAGGCGGCGTCGCCGAGGTACTTGGCGGTGATCGAGTACGAGGCAGCAGCGGCGGGGGTCCACGAGTAGGTGGCGGTGCCGTTGCTGACGGTGCCGGTGCCCAGGACGGTGCCGTTGTCGGCGAACTCGACGGTGCCGGTGGCGCCGGCCGGCACGGTGGCCGTCAGGGTCGAGGCGACACCGGCCTTAGGGGCCGGGGACACCGCGACACTGGCGGTTGAGGCGGACTTCGGAACCGTGAGCGACGGACCCGCAGTCTGGTTTTCGCTGCCGAGGCCCTGGTTTGCGGAGACGCCGGTACCCGTGGTCAGGGCGATGTCACGACCACAGTTCGCACCGACGGTGTAGTTGAGGGTGTACGAGATGTTGCGGTCGACGGCGCTACGGATCCACGATCCCGTCATCTTCACGAAGGCGGGGTCAGTGGCGTTGGTGGTGACGTTATTTCCCTCGACTCGCGACGAACCCGCGACGTAGGTCAGGCAGGCCGGGTGGAAGTCCCTGAATTCGCTGATGGTCGGCGCCAAGCCGCCGTTGAAACGAAGGTTGTTGGTGACGGTGATCGTGTCGCCCGGAGCCGGCGTGCCGTTGCTGATCGTTCGGTTGAACGTCCACTGGCCCCACTCTGTGGACTGGCTCACGGGCGCGGCCGACGCCGCCCCCATGCCCAGCGATGCGGCGAAACCCGCCGCGATCGCCGCCGTGCTCGCGCCTGCTAGCAGCCGACGCAGTTTCTTGTTCTGCACTCTCTCGAACCTCTCATCTGGAACGCATCGATCAGAAGCGCACGCTTGTTCGAAACAAACCGGCTTCAAATGGGACATGGGAGCTACTGAATCTGTGGTGTTGTGGGCAAGCGGTTACAAGCCGGCCGAACCGGTGCCGCCGGTGGTCGGGGCGGTGCTGACGGTCACTGTGAACGCCGGCGAGGCCGAGGCGACGAATCCGGGAGCCCCGCTGTATTCGGCGGTGATCGAGTGATCGCCTTCCGTGGTGAACGTGTGCGGCAGGACGGCCACGCCGTTCACGAGCGCGACGGGAGCGCCGATCGCGGTGGTGCCGTCCTTGAACTGGACGGTGCCGGTGGCGGTGCTCGGCGAGACGGTAGCCGACAGATTGACCTGGCTGTTCAGCGTTGCGGTCGACAGCGAGGTCACCGTGGTGACGGTCGCGGCGTCGGCCGGATCCGCGGCGTTGACGGTGAGGGTGGCCGAGGCCGACTGCGAGGGAGCGAATCCGGTCGCGCCGGAATAGGACGCGGAAATGTTGTGGTGGCCCGCCGAGGTGAACGCATGAGACAGAGTGGCCACCCCTCCGACGACCTCGACCGGTCCGCCGATGGGGGTGTTGTCGTCGCTGAACTGCACTGTGCCGCCGGCCCCGGAAGGCGTGATCGTCGCGGACAGTGCGACCGCCGATCCGGTGGTCGCGGTGGCGGGCAACGTAACGGTCGTGGCGGTCGGAACTGCGACGATCGGTGCGGGCTCCACGTCGATGGTCTGCGCCGCCGAAGTCGAACCGGAGAAGCCGGTAGCCCCGCTGTAGACCGCGGTGACGGTACGCGTACCTGCGGTGGCGAACGTCTGGCTCAGCGTCGCGGTGCCGCCGGTGACGGCGACGGGCGCGCCGAGATTCGTTGCACCGTCCTTGAACTGCACGGTGCCGCCGACGGGTGTCGGTGACACCGTCGCGGTCAGGTTCACTGGAGTACCGGCGGTGGCCGTCGCCGGCGCTGTGAGCGTGGTGCCGGTCGTGGCGGGGGCGGGGGCGTTCACGGTGACAGTGGCCAGGGGCCCGCCGCCGGCGTTCAGCGTGGCATCGCCCTTTGCGTTCTTCGGGACGCAGCGGGTGGGTGCCCACTGGGTGCCGAGGAGGCTGGCCTTGGCGAGCAGGGAGTAGTAGTTCTTGTCGTTGTTCGTGGTGGCAGCGTCACCACCGATCCGCACCTTCGGGGTGATGGTGCCGACGGATCCGGCCACGACCGTCACGTCGACGGCGGGCAGCTGGAAGAAGCTGTCACCGTTCGCGTTGCTGCTGCCATCGATGTTCTTCTTGAGCTTCGGCGCGACGATGCCGCCCTCGGAATTCAGGCTCGAGGTCGGGCTGTTCGCGATCACCTGGTTGTTTCCGGACAGGCGCAGGATCGTACCGGCCGCATCGACGTTGCCGGAGTCGTTGATGCGCAGCACGTTGGGGGCGATGCCGCTCAGATTGATGCCGGCGCCGACAGGGGTGGCGCTTACGAAGGTCGTATTCGCCGGGATCTCGAAGTCGAACTTGAGTCGCGACATATTCGTCGTGCTGGCGCCCTGCTGGGAATCCGGGTAGGAGGACGGCGCCATCTGGATCCGGTAGGTGAAGGTGTCGCCGGCGTCGACTGCCGCCGGAGCGTCGACAGTGACCGACGCCGCCGTGGGCTGATCCTGGTTGCCCACGATGGGAGCGGTGGCGATACAGAAGTTCGTGAAGCTCACAGTGCCGGCGGAGGCAGGGCTGCCGGTCAGGGCAAGCCCCGCAACGACGGCGACGGCGCCGGTGGACGCCATAATGCCGCGCAGAGATGGTCGAATCATCACGGTCTTTCGTCAGGAGAGGAACGCTGAATTGGTCAACTGACCAACATCGTCGGACGCCAGGAACTTTACAGTTTCGTAACGACGGTCACAAAAGCCCCCCAAATTCGCACGCTTCACACTGCAGCGTGCCCTCAGCGGCGCCCGGGAATGACGTCATCGCCGCGACACAAACTCAGCAGTGGATGCCTTCCCTGAAGGCACCGGCTGCCGGAACCGATCGACGTCGTCAACCATTGCGTTTGGCTGTATCACCGTTTCGCGCTGCGCCTGCGCGACGTCGAGGAATTACTGGTCGCCCGCGATGTGGTGGTCACCTACGAGACGATCCAGTCCTGGTGTGCGAAGTTCGGACGGATTGCGCCAACCGGCTGCGTCGGCGGCGACCGCGTGGAACCCGACGGACGTCATCGGGTGCCCCGAACTACGCGGCCCAGGCGATCGTCCCCGAAGCACCGTTCACTCACGATTTCAGCCAACCACCCAGCCGGCCGCGACATCACCATCGCGAGACCCGCGCACCCGAGATCGCCGGCACCGCAAAATCCGCTCGCGCATCGCGCGACAGCGCGGAAGAAATGGACGAACTGGACCGAAGACGAGCTTCGGCACAGGACACGGTCAACGGTGTATCGGCGGGCTCGCACTCACGAAGCCCCGGAGCCCCCACCTACCGATCGGGCGATTGCGGGGCAGTGGCGTGGTCGGACAGGTCCAGGTGCAGCGCCTGGTGCGCATCAAGCATCTGGCGCAGCGCCGTGTCCAGTGGCCACGGATAGGTGAGTTCGTGACCGAACCGGTCGTCGACCGCCGCCACCGAACCATGCCGCAGGGACGTGGCATCGATGCGCTCGACGATCGAGTCGAACAGCGCGGGCGGCGTAGCGAGGTAGTACAGGGGTCGGTGCGCACCCGGTGCGCTCATCCCGGCGGCGTACAGCAGTCCGTGGGATGTGATCACCAAGCGGTCCGAAGCGATCACGACCTCGCCGGTGATCTCGGTTCTCCCCCATATGACCGCGGCGCTACGGGCCTGCTCCACCCGCCTTCGGGTGTCGTCGGTAAGTAATCGTTCGACGTCCGCCCTACCCATCGGCGCAGCGGAGGTGTACTCCGGACCGAAGTATCGTTGCAGGACCTCGTCGACGAAATCGAACAGCCGATCGCTCGCCGCCTGCTCCTTGGTCATCGCACGCGCCTCCGTCCGAATCACGGTTGCCGGCCATTCACCGTGCCTTGGACACTACGCGCCGGATGCGAAGCACAGGGAAAGCCGGAACTTGCGAGGTTGGTCTGCGCCCGCTGAATGCCCGGCCCAGAAACTCCAGCAGAAGATGCCAGCAACCCCAGGATTGCGGCATCCGGTGCATCAGGTCGCGGCGAACTCGAGATGCCGACCGCCCTGTTTCACATCCACCGGCACACTCGGCCGACCCGACCGGACGGAAGGTAGCAGCGAAACATCGCATCCGGGAACAACTCTCGCCGATACCCGGACGGAAACGCGTACACGCTGCCCCGTTTCACCAGATGACCGGCCACCGACCCCGCAACCAACAACTCCCGCTGCACATCCGACCACGTGCAAACCAAGATCATCCCGAATCATCGGATCCGGAACACCCCTCCCGCAAACGAACCACAGGTCGAGCGCGCCAGGGCGACCTCGTCAAACACGTTGTGCACGTTCTACATCGCGTCACCCGCCCCCCGAACGCGCAGGTCGTGCACACACGCGCATAACGTGTGGTCCACAACGGGTCCACGACTTCCCTTTTCGGCTGCGGCGCACGACCGCCCGGTCACGACGACACGGAGCAGCCGGACGGAGCCCATCCACCTCCCCGCGTGCCGGTCACCGGTAGCGCTCGGCAGCGGCCATCACCCGCGTCGAGCACGCTTGCGAAAGTCGCGCGAGCGCACGGATCTGCCCCCAGCAGGAACCCGCGCCTACCCCTTGTCGTCGTCACGCCAAAATGGCAACCACCACCACGCCCCGGATTCCAGCGCCGTGAGACGGATGGACTGCCGGGCAGGTCAAGTTCCCGGGGGCGCGATCGCCGCCGGCCAGAGCCCCGCGACTTCGGGCTCCGACGACGGCCGCCCTCTGAGCAGCCCGAACGGGGTCGGCCCGCAGGTCGGAGACCTGTTTGTCCTCTGACATGATTGCCAAATGAGTCTCCAGCACAACACCTACTTCGACGACGCCGTGCAGAGCGTCGCGTTCCAGCGTTCCGCGGGCCGCGCTTCGGTCGGCGTCATGGACATCGGGCAGTACCACTTCGGCACGGACGCTCCGGAACGCATGACCGTCGTCGCTGGGGAACTCCGCGTGAAGCTCCCCAGCGCCGAGTGGCAGCAGTTCCCCGCCGGCACCAGCTTCGAGGTGCCGGGTTCGAGCGGGTTCGACCTCGAGGTCGAGGTGCCAACCGCGTATTTCTGCGAGTACCTCGAGGGCTGAGCCTCCGGGCCCGGTCCACACGACGAGGAGGGGCCGCCACCGATCGTTGGCGGCCTCATTCCGTCGGCCGACTACCACACTGCACTCGACACCGGCGCTCCAGACTTCGCCTCGACCTCGGCGAGGTCGACCCCGGACGGCATCGTCCAGTTGTCGTTTGGTTGTGCTGCATCATCGGCTTCGCCCGCGAACGCTTCGACCCTCCCTCCTGCTGAGCTCGGCATGAGCCGTCGCCCAATGTGCGGTCAACGCTGCAGACCGGACACGTCGCCACGGTGGGTGGCGCGATCGAGGTGTTCGAACCGGGTCGACCGCATGAAGGCGTTCGCGCCGACCGTCACACAAATTGACATTTGTGGACTCGTTGTGGACCAGTTGCACCGCAACATGTTTCACCGACCACAGCACGGCTGCTATCCCCCTCCGTCCCAAACCTCTGGACTTCCGCCAAACCGCTGGTCCATCCTCGAAAATAAGTGCTGACCAGGTAAAACGCGTCGTTGTCGGGCTGACAGGATTGAACCTGCGACCACTTGACCCCCAGCCAGCATTCACGCCGCGACATCCCGGATCAAGAAGGAACGGCGGACAGAGCCGACCGTCAACCTCGCCGACGTCATCGACCTGGTCCCACCGGCGCTCATCGGGCTAGTGGCGGGACTGTACACCGGCCTGAGACTCTCGCGATTCCATCCACCCGTGGCACACATGATCACCTCGAACGTTCCGGGCCCACCCCGGTGAAATCTACTGCGCCGGAGCCCATGTCCTCGGAATCCACGCCATCGCCCCGCTATTTGAGGGCGCCAACCTCAACTTCACCGCCGTGTCCGACGGCGGTACCTTCACCGTGGGCACCGTCGCCTGCCCCGACAACGTCGACGACGTCTCATCAATCCCGCGCGGCATCGAAGCTGTGGTGGGCGAGCTGAAAAAGGCTGCCCAAGAAGAGACCGGCCGGACCCTTGGTTTGGCCCGCACCAGACCACCGGCGCGCGCCACGAAGTCCACGGCCACAACGCAATTCGCTCCCGTCGAAGCCGGCTCCCTCGAGAAAGCCGGCCAGCGACCGAAACGGCCCGCATAACTGCGACCTGGGGGTCTACCGCCCCGAGTCCAGACGGGAAACCGCGTCGTTTTCACCACCGGCCGCCGGGATACCCGCAGGTGCACCGATGGGGCGGCAGCCTGGAAACGGCGTGGCGTTGGGGTATCGGGCCGTTCGTCAAATGAACGCACTCGACAGACAAGGAAAGAACACCATGATTCCCGCAACAACACTGCTCACGCCTTACGAAAAGCGCCTGAAACTCGTTCAGGACACGATCTTGACGTATTCCGTGCTGGATGACGACGTCGCGGGCACACTCGCGGTACACGTACTACACGCACTGGACTCGATACCCGAGAAGATCCGCTAAGCAACGCCTGGCCTCAGTCGCTGTCGAGCACATACTGCGTGCTGTCGATCACGGCGTGCGCCCTGATGACCGCCGCCCGATTGACCGAGTACCTGGCCATCACTTGATCGTGGCACCTCACCGCGCCACAGCGCGCGCACGGCGTCGAGGTAACTCACGGCGCGCCGTCGTCACCGAACCGGCCTGCGCCCAATCCCCGTGCTCCCACGCACACTTGGCTCTACGTGGGCCAAACTCGTTTTCCACGAACAAGTTTCGACCAGGCGAGGAACACCCACCTCATACCCACGGGTTCAGTCGCCTCCGATCTCGTCGAGCGCTGCGGCCGTGTCGAGATCTTCGTACGCCGCGCAATAGCGTTTGGCCAGCGCCACGGCGATATCGGGGCGTTGCCAAGCTTCGCCCGCGCTGGCCGTCGCCAGCCACAGCGCCAAACCGTGCGCGACCGAGGCGCGGTACCGCAGCCACACTTCCTCGGCCGACGGCAGCTCGTCGCCCGGCAGCGCCAGCGCTGCGCGGTACTCCCCGAGCAGAGCGCGCTCGTTGGCGCGGCGGTCCTCGGTCGTCAGCGCGCCCTGCAGGAAGTAGCCCACATCGAGCGACCAGTTGCCCCGACGCACCACCTGCCAGTCCAGAAAGCCCACATCCCCGGCCGGGGTGAGGTATGTGTTGCCGATGTGCGGGTCACCGTGCAGCAGAGTCTGCGGCGCGCGGGTGAGCGTACGGATGTAGGAGGCCCACAATCGGTTGAACAATGTCTCACCGGTCAGGGCGGTGATCGTCGGTGTGGCCGAGTCGCCGATCGCCTCGTACGCCATGTGCAACGGCGCGGCTTCCATGCCCGGCCATGGCTGGAAGTGCTCCAACCAGCCCAGTCCTGGCTCGGCGATGCATCGTTCGCCCCAGAATCGGCCGTGCAACCGCGCCAGACCCCGGATCCCCTCCGCCGCCTGCTCGACGGTCAGCGGCCGGGTCGCGTCACGCGGATCCGCGCCCCGCGCGGTCAGATCCTCCATCACCAGGATGAACTCTTCGGCGACCTCGTCGATCGCGGCGGCATAGACGGTGGGGTGCTCGAGCGGGAGCGCCACATCCGACAGAAACAGACGCGGTTCATGGAACAGGCCGCTGGTCAACTTCACCAGTTCCTTATGGTCGGGGTCAGCCCCTTTGACAAAGACCGACGCCGGGCCCGTTCCCGACGAATACCGCAACCCCAGGCGCGCCCGGCGGTTGGTGCCATCGTCACGAAACTCGACGGTGATGTCGTCGACCTCGGCGCCGGGATGATGCCGGGCAAGCGCCGCGCTCATCCATGCCGGAGTTATCTCGTCCCAATTGGCGGGGACCAGTGATGCGATGTTGGTCAACGGCTGCCCCTTTCGCGGATCGGTTCACTCCCCAGCCATATTTATTGCCCATGGGCAAAAAAGCAATGGGGCGGGGCCGATCGACCAGAACCCAGGAGCAAGCGTCAGTCAGGTGCTCTGCGATCCAGAACCGCCACGAGACCGGCAATCAGGACGGACATGGTGAACACGAACTGGTCATCGAGGTAGTCTCCATCGCCTCGGGCGGTGGTCAGTTGCCGAAGCAACTGAAGGTCCGGGGCAGGCGCCGACTGCAGGGCATCCAGGGTCGCGGGCACCATCGGATGCACCCGGCGTTCGTCGAGCAGCAGCACCTGGCGGCCCGCGTCGGTGGCCGCATCGTTGACGAGCGTGAGCGCCTTTCCGGCCTCATCGACATCGAAGCCCGCGTCAACCAGTGATTGCAGTACCCGCTCGGCAATGCCGAGGGTTGCCGGCGTGGCCAAACCCGAGACCGGGTAGTGCGTGGCCAATTCACCGACCTCGATGATCCCGCCGCGAATGGCGTCGGCATACGCGCGAAGGACCTCACGCCAATCCCCGCTCACGGGAAGTCGAACCTTGTCGAGTTGCGCCTCGAACCTGTCGAGAACGACCAACTCGACAAGGCCGGCACGGTCGTTGACGTAATAGTTCAGCGCTTTTCGCGTCACACCGAGCATCTCGGCGACGGCCTTCATTGTCAGATCGGCCGGCCCGAGCTCCCGTGCGGCAGCAACAATCTGCTCACGGCTGATCTGTGCGGGGCGACCTCGCCGCGGCGACGGCGTCACGTGAGCACCCGACGGTGAGGCGCTGGATGGGCGAGGTGGCACGCTTGCAGCTTAGGTTGGCCGGTTGCAACCCGGCGCCATCGACATCGCTTGTTCGGTTCCGGCCCGCAGGCGATCGACTCGCGCCCGACCAGGGAAGGGTTATATTCCGAGTCCGCGGCCAATGCCGACCGGGGCGCTTCAAGCCTTCCTCCCGGGATCCGCATGACACGCTCAGCGAAGGTTCATGGCCGCGGCCTCCGCGCCGAATGCGTTCGCCCGACCGAACAGTGGACGAACTCACGTCCCAATCCTTCCCCGGCAATGGGCAACGGCCCTGGAGGACACCACGACAGCCACGCATTAACCGGACCGCTCCAAACCTCCGTCGGGCCGCCCGGTCGTCCCTATACACGCGTTGACACGAAACCGCCGCCACCCGAAGGCGCCGCCGGTTCGTTGTGTTACGCCTCCCGGATCGCCCGGGCGATGTGAGCGCCCCACGTCCTCGGATCAGGAAACACGCCCAGGCACCCACACTCGATGTACGGCTCGCCGTTCTGCCTATACGCCACTGTCATGCCGTGCCCCGCAACCACTCCCGCGACACCCGCAGCATCGAAAAACGCCATGTCCATACCTATACCCACCCACCCCAACACAAAACCGCACCCGGCGAGGAGCGCGAATGACACCACGGGCTAACGCAGCTTCCGGTGTCGTAACCGGGGGCACATCGGCAGCATCCGGTTGCAAGCGCATCCCGCGAGCACAACACCCGGAATCTTTCACCACGTCCGCTTGCGGCGGAGAGAGTCGCACAGTTCCTGGTCGGTGCCGCCTCCGTCGGTGTCGACCAGCCGAATTGGCCGCGCATGGGCGCGAGTGTCGGATGAGGGGCTGCGGCCGTCATCAATCCGATAGTGACCCTGCCGTACGTCGGCGCAGGGGTCACTGACCGGAGGCGCCCATTGCAGCGTGGTTGGCGAGGGGGCGAGGTTCGTCGTTCGGGCCTGTCGTTCTCGGTGCCGTGGCTCGGGTGGGTTCACCGGTCGCTGCGGGTGCCGAGTCGACGCTCGAGTGGATGACCTGCAATACGACCACGCTGCCGGTTCCGTATGCGTACATGGTGTCGAACAACTCGAACGTGTACGGATCGAGTCGTATGGCGCGGTCACCCATGAGCAGGTGGCGACCGGTGTCGACCCAGGCGGTCGGGTCGTAGACCACACGCGATATCGGCCCTGTCCGTAGCTGCAGTGCTGTGACCAGATCGGGGAGCTCGGTGGCGAGGTTGCGCGTCCCCGGCCACCAGGTGGCGTCGATGTACTCGCCCGGGTTCGGATGCAGATGCAATCGCGGGGTCGGGGTAGATGCACCCGTCTGCGCCGAACGCGTGGACAACGGTGACGACGTCATCGGATGCTCCCGTCACGGCCTGGCGGAAGGCCGGATCATCGAATCCGGTGACGACGCAACCTCTGCTGGTCAGCGCGCATGATGCCCCAGATACTGTCGAGCCTACGCCCCCTGGGGCGGCCCGCTCGGTGCGCCGGAGGAGGCACCTCCGGTTCGGCGTGCCCATCAGTGATGTGGTTTGTTGCGCGTCTGCTCACGGGCAAGGGCGGTGGGCCACACCGGTTGCAGCATGTGCCAGTCGGTCGGGTGCGCGGCGATGCCGGCGGCGAACCGGTCGGCCAAGACTTGAGTCGTAGGCTGCACACACCACCGGCGGTGTCGATCGGTGCGCCGACGTGGAAACCCCAGCCGTCGGGGGTGAACCAGCAGTGCACCGGCAGCAGGGGCGCACCAGTGTCGATCGCCAGCCGGGCCGGGCCGGCCGGTAAGCAGGCCGGTTCAAGCAAGGCCGAGCGACCGGGCCCGCAATGGTGCGGCCGAACGATCAAGTTGGCGAAGCCGGCGTTCAACAACCAATGATCGATTACCCGCTTGAGCCTCGGCAGCGGTCATGTCCACGCCGTTCTCGGCGAGCTATTCGAATGAACGGCCGCTCGTATGGGACCAAACGGGTCGTCACACCAAAGAGACGGTCAATCGCGTGCGGTACGGCGCGGTGTCGATGTTCACGCCGGTCCGGTCGCATCCGGTGACTACTGTGGGAGGAGCGCAACATTGCGGCTCCGGCGCTGCCCTCGGGACAAAGAAATTGAGAGGCGGATGACCATTCGGACGGCTGAGTATCCACGCCCGAACCACTTCTTGGTGCATATCAGCGACACGCACCTCGTCGGTCACGGCAATGATCTCTACGGTGCGGTGGACAGCGCAGCCCGGCTGCGACGGATGCTCGACGAGCTCGCCGCGTCACACGTCCGGCCGGATGCGCTGATCTTTACCGGTGACCTTGCCGACAAGGGCGAGCCGGATGCGTACAGAGCCCTGCGATCCATCGTCACGCCGGTGGCAGCGACATTCGGGGCACAGGTCATCTGGGCGATGGGAAACCATGACAATCGAGCCGGGTTCCGCAGCGAGCTCCTCGATCAACAGCCCTCCGACCACCCCGTCGATGCGGTGCACGATGTGGACGGACTTCGGGTCATCACCATCGATTCGACCGTTCCCGGGCACCACTACGGCGAGATCACGCGAACTCAGCTCGATTGGCTCGCAGGCGAGCTCGAGATCCCGGCTCCGCACGGCACGATTCTCGCGCTGCACCATCCTCCGGTTCCCAGCATCCTGGATCTCGCGGTGTTGGTGGAGTTGCGCGATCAACATGATCTCGCCGAGGTGCTGCGCGGCACCGACGTGCGATCGATCCTGGCGGGCCACCTGCATTACTCCACGACCGCAACTTTCGTCGGGATCCCCGTCTCGGTGGCGTCGGCGACCTGCTACACGCAGGATCTCAACGTCCCCACAGGGGCGGTCCGGGGACGCGACGGAGCCCAAGCGATCAACCTGGTCCACGTCTACCGCGACACCATCGTCCACTCGGTGGTACCCACGGGGTCACACGAACCGGTCGGCGAGTACGTTTCGCCCGCCGAGACGGCGCGGCGGCTCGCGGCCGCGGGCGTGCGCATTGCCGACACCGAGCGGGGACGAGCCGGCTCTAAGCCTGGCCCGGCTTCTCCCACGGTGCTGGGATCGGGAAGTAGGTCTCGAGAAACGTCGTGAGCGCCGAAGCCCGGGTCCGGGCATCGATTTCCGGGAAGCTTCCGTCGTTCAAGCAGAAAAAGTCCATCGACCGCTTCGCCAGCAGCCGATCCATTTCCTCGAGTCCGGCCTTCGTGGTGGTGTCGACATACTTCACTCGTGCCGCCGTCTGAACCACCGCGTGTCCGGCCAGTAGGGCGTAGAAGTGATAAAGCGAGTTCGTCACGGAGATGTTCTCGCTGGCCCTGAAAGTGCTTGCCGCCGTTGCCGCGAACTCCTCCGGGAACTCGCGCTCCAGCTCACCCAACACGCTCCGGCGCAGCGGTGTGGGGGCGTGTTCGAGGTGACGAGTCGTGATTCGCCCGAATCGTTGGAGCAGCAGTCGACGGTTCACGCGTGCCGCGTTCTCGAACCCGCTGCGCTCTTCATCGTTGCTACCCAAACCGATTCGCGCCATCGCCTCGATGAACATCGTGATTCCGCCGGGTGAGAAGAACATCTGCGGTCCCACCGGCCGACCGAAGAACATGTCGTCGTTCGAATACAGGAAGTGCTCGGCGAGGCCGGGAATGTGGTGGAGCTGGGACTCGACCGCCTGCGAGTTGTACGTGGGCAGCACCGAGGGATCCACGAAGAACTCCGCACTACGGACGAAGGTGACCCGCGGATCGTCGCCAAGCCACGCGGGCTTGGCCGAGTCGGTCGCGACGAAGATTCGGCGAATCCAGGGCGCGTAAAGATGCACAGAGCGCAGCGCATACCTCAGCTCGTCAACCTGGCGGAACCGCGCTTCGTGAGCGTCTCCCTCACCGGTAACGAAGTTCTGCATTCGCGCTGCCCGTGCGCGTTGCCACTCCCGATCCGATCCATCGACCCACGAGAACACCATGTCGATGTCGAAGTCGATGTCGGATGCGTGGTCGGCGAACATCGTCTCGATGGTCGGCCAACTCAGCCCGAACCGATGGACGGTGCCCCTGATCGCCTCCTCCCTGCGCACCGATCGCCTGGTCAGCGAGTTCTCCACCGGCAACACGATGTCGGTGTCCGTGAAGGACCACAGCTCGACTTGCACCCCGGTCGCGGCACCGTAGGTCAGGCCACTGCCGACGTGCACCCGTGGGCGGAACAGCCGAAATATCCGCGCGAGGGAGGTGGTCGACAGCTTCCCATCGCCGACGAGCAGCGCCTTACCCTTCTTTGCGTCCACCGTCTTGGAGTAGAACGGCTCGCGTTCGCAGGCGGTCACCAGCGCTTCACGCAGTGTCCTGCGATTCGCCCAGTCCACAGCGATGACCGGACGCTCGTCGTTGCCCCTGACCAGAAGATAGGCGATCCCGGCTGTGTCGAGAACATTTCGCACGAACAGCAGGTCCTCGATCATCGCCTGCAGCGGTGTGGTGGTTGTGATCGACAGCGCGTACCGGGCCCGGTAGCGAACGACGTCCGGGCGGTCGCGCAAACGCGCGATCGAGGCAGCCGAGGGATGCTGAACTTCGTCGCTAGTCTCCTGCTCCGCGGGAACGAAGTAGATCTCGGGCGGAGCGGCAGACTGTGTGATGGCGTTCCTCTCGAGCGGCAGTACGTGCCAATCAGTCTAGTGGCGACCGACAGCAGCGGACGGTACTGATGCTGCGTCCCCACCCGCGCCAACCGACACACCAAAATGCAAGCTGACAGGTCTTGACAAACGCTTCGCCGAGACTTCGGAGAAGTCGCCCCTATTTCGAGGTATCCACAAGGGCGTCAACGTACTTCAGCTGCGGCTGCGCAGTCCGGCGTGGTCGGCGCGGTAAGCGGGAACGCTGTCGTGGGTGTCGGTCCTGGCGCCGGAGTTTGCGATGGGTCGGGCCTACTAGACCGTGGCGGGTCGGTGCGCGCGGCGACGCGCGTCTGTATCAAGGTGCTCGACGATGCGGTCGCCACTCAGGGAAACGATCACCCAGCTCGGAGTGTGCGCGGTTCGGCAAGCCAGACCTCTACCGGCCCCGCGACTTTCGGCATACGCAAGTCGGACGGCGCTCCTGATGAAAGGAGAGCCGTCCGAAGCAACAGCCACCTGGTTACCAAGCGTGCATGATGGCGCAGTGAAATGTGGCCTCGGCGTCAGGAAACAGTCCCCGCCCTGACGCAAGCCCACCGCGCTGTGCCCAGTTGATGGGCCTCGCTTCGCGTGGGTACCTGGTAGTCGTGCTGGGCGCCACAGCCGAGAGGAGGAATCTTCTCTTCCGGTCCGACCTTGGTCGTCCGTGGATCCGTGCCTTAAGCCTACGCCTGTTCAGGTAAACAATAGCCGACCTCGCCCGACGGCAACGTGCTCCTTATTATCGATACCTTTACGGTGCGAGGGACCTCAGCGGAATCCGTGGCGGTGCCTCGATCGATTCGACACATTCCGCACACGATGTGACATGCGACCTCTGGACACCACCCTTTACCCGATCGGTCGCTACCGTGGAAGACGACCTCAAGTCGGTGCCGCCCCCGACGGACACGACAAATTGATGGAGAACCGCGATATGACTGTGTGCAAACACCTGGACCTCCATGGACAACGTGTCGCCTATCGAGACGCGGGTCGAGGCGAAGTGTTGCTCCTCATCCACGGCATGGCCGGAAGCTCGTCGACCTGGCGCGCGGTCCTGCCGACATTGTCGGAGAACTACCGAGTTATCGCACCGGATCTTCCCGGCCATGGCGAGTCCGGTAAACCCCGCGGCGACTATTCACTCGGCGCGTTCGCTGCGTGGCTACGCGACCTGCTCAACGAACTCGGGATCGACCGCGTCACCGTCGTCGGGCAATCGCTCGGCGGCGGCGTGGCGATGCAGTTCGCCTACCAACATCCCGAGTACTGCGACCGCCTTGTACTCATTGGCAGCGGTGGTCTGGGGCCCGACGTGAACTGGTTGCTGCGGGCGCTGTCGGCTCCCGGGGCCGAAATGCTTCTTCCTCTGGTGGCCCCGCAACCGGTGCTTACCGCCGGGAACAAGATGCGCTCGTGGTTCGCGCGGGTGGGCATCAAGTCGGCGCAGGCGGATGAAATGTGGTCCGCGTATTCCTCGCTCGCCGATCGCGATACCCGGCACGCATTCCTGCGCACTCTGCGTGCGGTGGTCGACTACCGTGGCCAAGCGGTCAGCGCACTCGAGCGCCTCTACCTCACGTCCGACCTACCTACCCAGTTGATCTGGGGCGACCACGACAAGATCATCCCCGTCGCCCACGGATACGCCGCCCACGACGCCATCCCCGGCAGTCGTCTCGCCGTGCTCCCGGGTCTCGGACATTTCCCACACGTCGAAGACCCGACAGCGGTGACGGACATAATCCACGAGTTCGTTTCGACTGTGCCCGCGCGCCGGCCCGCCACCGCCCGGGCGAAGGTTGTTCCACCACAAGCTATTTGAGGACGCTGTCGTCGGACCCGACGACCGAGATGTCGCCTTACCGGTTTGAGTGCTCCGATCAGCCCGATGGCGCACCGGTCGTTGCCCGATGACTGCGGTCGGTGGGCGATCGCGCGATGTCCGAGGCCGACGAGATGCTCGACCGCCAGTTCGATGCCACGGTCGTCGGCGGTTGGTACCGAATCGACGCCCGCGACGTTGACGCTGCGGCTGATCTCGACCTTGTCTCAAGTCCCTCGAACTCGACAGTTCCGCCGCGCTACCGTGAAAACACGCATTGAACAGGGAAAACACCAGACTTGCGGATCCACTGCGCTTTCCGCGCTGATCCACCGACCGGCGACCTTCCGGTACGGACAAACCAAGATACGTGATCTGACCTGCAGATTTACTGGCGGTCCCGACTGGGATCGAACCAGCGACCTTCCGCGTGTGAAATGGACAGAACACCAAGTACTTTCGGAACTGCCAGGTCAGACCGGGCGCATCACCTCCCATCGGACCAATTGGACCGGCTCGTCCGACCCGTTGGCCCGATATTGGCCCGATAAATCGACGCGCAGGCCGCTGGTCGGGTGGCACTCCGCGCCACCCGGTGAACGACATCAAGTTCCCCACACCCGCGCGGCCGGGCGATCTCACCGAAACACCGTTCACTCACGATTTCAGCCAACCACCCGGCCGGAAGCGGGCACCACCACCGCGAGACGTGAGACTGGCACGACCGCGGGCGGCGCAAATCCGCTGTCGAGTCGCGTGACAGCACGTAACGACAAGGCGCACTAACCCGAGGACCAGCTTCGACGCAGGACACATCATTGGCGTGGGGGGACCCTTCGCATTTCCGGAGGCCGCCCGTTCGGAGCCGATCCCGAACGACTCCCCTACAACACGGTCCGCATCATCGGCTGCTTCCGCCGAATCAGCCACGCCCGCGCCGCCGACCGGGTTTTGAAAGTGACCAGAATGCGCAAGCTCGCCTTGCCTAGAAGTTCTCCGCAAGTACAGTCGGCACGCGCACACCACTAGAAGTCCAGTGGTCGGGTCGGCACCGTTCCGGTCAGCGCAGTTCCGCATTAGGTCGACGCGCGCGTGGCGTTCACCGCGCGCAGCCGGGGCAGTGCCGACGCCCAGGAGCCCGATGAGCGTTGAGACAGCAAGGAAGCCTTTTTGAGCGACTGCCAACTAAGACGCAAGCGACGAGATCACCCTTCGCATTCGGTTGATCAGTGGTGCCGCCCGCGCCGACCCCGAACCAACCGCGAGAAGGCGCCCGGCAAGATCGCGAGGACCTAGAGCATCCCTTCGACGAATTGGGCCACCCCGTGACCGAAGGACCAGTCCTCGCGCGTGTTCTCCACCACCGATACGATCAAATCGGATGGCGGAAGCCCTGTTTCGCTCTGCAGTCGCTCGGCAAGAGCCTTGTACGCGGCCTGCTTGTGGTGAACAGTGCGACCTTGCTGGAAGATCTGCACGACCACGATGTTGTCGGTTCGTTCGTACCCGAGGCCTGTGTCCTCGGCGATGATCTGTCCCTGCCGGTGCTCGGTGATGAGTTGGTAACGGTCACGTTCTGGGGCAGCGAAGTGCTCGAGCATGACGTCCTGGACCGTGTCGGCGACCTGCCGCAGCTGCTGCGGCGTCCGTCGCGATTCGATGACGTGGATGTGGACGAGAGGCATTGTTTCCCTTCCGTTTCAGGCGTTTTCGGGGAAGCCGAGGTTGATGCCGCCGTGGCTGGGGTCCAGCCAGCGTTGGGTGATGGCCTTTTGGCGGGTGAAGAACTGGACGCCGTCCATGCCGTGGGTGTGCGAGTCGCCGAATAGGGAGGCCTTCCATCCGCCGAAGCTGAAGTACGCCATCGGCACCGGGATGGG
>NZ_LRRB01000186.1 GCF_001646865.1 Aldersonia kunmingensis
GAGGCCGCTGGCACGGTGCGAACCGAGCTGGGCCACCGAGTCCGGCAGCGTGCCGATATTCGAGCACAGCACCTCGCGTTCGCCGGCGCCGCGCGACGCCGCGTGTGCGATCCGGTTCGGCAGGACGTGCAGCCATTCCGCAGGCCGCCCGGGCGGATTGCCCAGCGGCCGGTCGTACGCGGTGCGGCAACGTTCGCGAACGACAGCGAGAGTCTCCCGTGGCGCGATGGTGGCCGCGCCCATGGTTATCGAATTGCCTCCGGACTCCGACTCGCGAGTGTCGATCGGCAACCCGACGCTCACCGGCTCGGCGCTTCCCGTGGCGCTGGCGAGCACATTGACGACGACCGCGACGAACAGGCTATTCGGAGTCCCGTCGCGCACGTTGGCCGCGGTATCCCACTGTGCCGCAGGACAAGTGATGATCGCGGTGCGGGCGGGTGCGGTCTTGGGCCGTGCCGCGGGGACGGGCTCGTTCTCGTGCCCGCTGGCGCGCAGTGTGGTCCCCGTGGTGATGCGCCGCCAGGTGCGCCGGGCGTCACGCCAATTCGAATCCGGTTCGGCAAGAACGGGTTCGGGCTTCCCGGCCAGCACCCGATCGACGGCATCGATCAGGCCACGGGCATCGCAGAGCACATGCGAACACGTCAACACGGCCAATGTGCCGCCGCCGCGCAGTGGCGCGGCGCGCACATGCCAGCCGGGCCCGGTCTCGGGGTTGAGATCCGGCAGGTTCCGTTGTGCAAAGTCGGAAATATCGTCGGCCGCAACGGGTGTATCGACAAGCTCCAGCGGATGCGCCGCCTGCGCGGCCACCCAGCGCGGCCGGGCGCCGGGCACGGCGGACGTGACCACCCTGCGGCCCAGCGTTCCGTGGCTGAGCCGGGCATGGACGTCCGCGAGCACATCGCTTGGCAGTGGTTCGTCGGTACGCCACAACCCTTGCAGCGCAATCGGAGTGCCGAATCCGCGATGGGTAAGCAGGAAGATTTCGTCGATGACGCCGAGCCGGGAGGGGGTTTGCGGTGGGGGGCCGGTCATGCCGGCGAGCCGTGCCGTCCCGCGCCCGCGGCAAACCGCTGCGCACCCTCGAGCGCACCGCTGGCCAGTGCCGAAAGGCCGTGCCGCAATTCGTTGTGGATCGCGGCTTCCTCGTCCATGCCGTCCTGTTCCAGCGCCGACAGTCGGTCGGACCGCAGGCAGTTCTGCGGTAGCGCGGCGAGTTCGGCCGCGAGTGCCTCGGCTGCCTCGCGTGCGGTGCCGGAGGGGACGACGCGGTTGGCGAGGCCGATCCGCTGCGCCTCCTCGGCGCCGACGCCGCGCCCGGTGAGGATCATGTCCATCGCGACGCTGGTCCCGATGAGCCGGGGCAGGCGGACCGTCCCCCCGTCGATGAGTGGCACTCCCCAACGTCGACAGAACACACCGAACTGTGCGTCCTCCTCGACGACCCGCAGATCGCACCAGAGCGCGAGTTCGAGCCCACCGGCGACCGCGTACCCGGAGACGGCGGCTATGACCGGCTTGGACAGCAGCATCCGGGTGGGTCCCATCGGGCCGTCGCCGTGCTCCGCGACCCGGTTCGACTCCGGCGTGCCGAGCGCCTTGAGGTCGGCGCCGGCGCAGAACGTGCCGCCCTCGCCCCACATCACCGCTACGGACGCGTCGTCGTCGTCATCGAAAGCCCGGAAGGCGTCCGCAAGCGCAGCGGCGGTGGGCCCGTCGACGGCGTTGCGCGCATGGGCTCGCGACAGGATGACGGTGGTCACGGGGCCATTGCGCTCGGTTCGGACGCTCATGACGACTCAATCTACGTCGTTGGTGGGTGATTGCAAGAAGAAATGAACTGTGATTCACTCCTTGCATGCCGTACCGCCGCAGCGCTGCCGTTCAGGCGCGGCTCGACGCGCAGGAAGAGACGATCCTCCGCGCCGGAGTCTCGTTGCTCGCCGAGCGTGGCTATGCCGGACTCTCCATCAACGCGGTCGCCACCGAGGCCGGTGTTGCAACCGGAACGGTCTACAAGCACTTCGCGTCCAAGGCCGATTTGGCCGCCGCCGTCTTTCGTCGCGCGGTGGGCCACGAGGTCGATGCCGTGGTGCGAGCGTCCAGTCGGGCGGGCAGCACTGTCGAGCGGTTGACCGCGGGCGTCGAAACATTTGCCATGCGCGCGCTGAAGAATCCTCGGCTGGCCTACGCATTACTCGCCGAACCGGTCGATCCGGCCGTCGACGAGCAGCGGCTCGCCTACCGCCGCACCTTCGCGAGCGCATTCGAGACGGTAATTCGCGACGGCGTGGCGGACGGATCGATCCCGCCGCAGAACGCCGCGCTATCCGCCTCCGCACTCGTCGGTGCGGTGGGCGAAGTCCTCATCGGGCCGCTCGCCGACAACCCTGTTCCCGAGGCAGTGATTCCTGAACTCATCGCCTTTTCTGTTCGCGCGCTAGGAGTTTGACCCATGCAGACGCACGAGGTTTTCAACCAGGTCCCGGATTTCTTTCCTGCCGACCTGTCCGCCAACCCGGCGCTGCTCGAGGGGCTGCATCGTGAGGGTGCGGCATGGGCCGAGGACGAGGTGCGTGAGCTCGGGCTGCGGGCGGGCACCGTCGAGGCGCAGGAGTGGGGCCGGCTGGCAAACGCGTACCCGCCGGTGCTGCACACCCACGACCGCTACGGGAACCGCATCGACGAGGTGGAATTCCACCCGTACTGGCACAACCTGATGGACGTTGCCGTGTCGCACGGCCTGCACGGCACGCCGTGGCGCGATGACCGTCCGGGCGCACACGTAGCGCGGGCCGCGAAGTTCTACACGTGGGGACCGGCCGACGCCGGCCACATGTGCCCGATCTCCATGACGTATGCGGTCATCCCGGCGCTCCGCCACAACCCGGAGCTCGCAGCGAAGTATGAGCCGCTGCTGACCTCGACCACGTACGACTTCGGGCTGCGCGAGCCGAGCACCAAGGCCGGGTTGATAGCCGGTATGTCGATGACCGAGAAGCAGGGCGGCTCGGACGTGCGAGCGAATACGACCACCGCCACCCCGAACCCGGACGGCAGCTACCGCATTGTCGGACACAAGTGGTTCACGTCGGCGCCGATGTCGGACATGTTCCTCACGCTCGCGCAGACGGACGGGGGCGAGCGAAGCGACGGGGGAAGAGGCACCGCCGGCGTCACCTGTTTCCTGCTGCCGCGCGTGCTGCCCGACGGCACCCGCAATCCAATCCGGATTCAGCGGCTCAAGGACAAGCTGGGTAACAAGTCCAACGCCTCTTCGGAGATCGAGTACGAAAACGCCACCGGCTGGCTCGTCGGTGAGGAGGGCAAGGGCGTCAAGACGATTGTCGAGATGGTCAACATGACCCGGCTCGACTGTGTGATCGGCTCGGCCACGGGCATGCGCGTGGGCACCGTGCTCGCCGCGCATCACGCACGGCACCGCTCGGCGTTTGGGAAGCTGCTCGTCGATCAGCCCGCGATGCGAAATGTGCTCGCCGACCTGGCCATCGAATCCGATGCTGCGACAACCGTGATGATGCGTCTGGCCGGTGCCACGGATCGCGCGGCCCGCGGTGACGAGCAAGAGGCCATGCTGCGCCGGATCGCGCTCGCCATCACCAAGTACTGGGTGTGCAAGCGCGCGCCGAGCCACGCCGCCGAAGCACTGGAATGCCTGGGCGGCAACGGGTATGCCGAGGAGTCCGGTATGCCGCGCCTGTTCCGCGAGTCCCCGCTGTCCTCGATCTGGGAGGGGTCGGGCAATGTCGCCGCGCTGGATGCGCTGCGCGCCATGGGCCGTCAGCCCGAGACTGTCGAGGCCTTCTTTGCCGAGGTGAACCTCGCGGCCGGCGCCGATGCGAGGCTCGACGACGCGATTGCGCGCGTGGGCAAGGAACTCTCCGACTTCGAGGACATCGAGTACCGCGCGCGCCGGGTCATCGAACTGATGGCGTTGGTGCTGCAGGGTGCCCAACTCGTGCGGCACGGACACCCCGCCGTCGCGGATGCGTTCTGCGCCAGTCGCCTCGGCGACGACTGGGGCATCGCCTTCGGCACCCTGCCGACAGGGGTCGACACCGCGGCGATTCTGGCGCGGGTCTGACGTACTGCACCCCTAGGGGGTGAGCTGACGCTAGGGGGTGCGACCTCGGTTGGTGCGGTACCACCTCACGAGTGCGTCGGTTGACGAATCAGACTGCTTGGCAGGCGAATTGGCTTCGACGAGCACCGGCTCGAGCTCGAGCGCCTGCTTCTTGCCCAGCTCGACACCCCACTGGTCGAACGAGTCGATGCCCCACACCGCGCCCTCGACGAACACCTGGTGCTCGTAGAGCGCGATGAGCTGGCCGACCACCGACGGGGTGAGCTGCGGCGCGAGGATTGTGGTGGTGGGGCGATTGCCCGGCATCACCTTGTGGGGCACCACCTCCGGCGGCGTGCCTTCGGCTGCGATCTCCTCGGCCGTCTTGCCGAACGCGAGCACCTTGGTCTGCGCGAACAGGTTCGACATGAGGATGTCGTGCATGCTCCCGGTTCCATCGATCGTTGCGAGATCGTCGGTGGGCTCGGCGAACCCGATGAAGTCGGCAGGGATCAGGCGCGTGCCCTGGTGCAGCAACTGGTAGAACGCGTGCTGCCCGTTCGTTCCCGGCTCGCCCCAGAAGATCTCGCCGGTCGGCGTGGTCACCGGCGTTCCGTCCGCGCGCACCGATTTGCCGTTCGACTCCATGGTCAGCTGCTGCAGGTAGGCGGCGAACCGGGCGAGATCATTCGAATAGGGCAGTACCGCACGGGATTCCGAGCCGAAGAAGTTCGAGTACCACAGCCCGATCAGGCCGAGCAGCACCGGCGCGTTCGATTCGAACGGCGCGGTGTGGAAATGCTCGTCGATGGCGTGCATACCAGCCAGGAACTCGGCGAAATGCTCCTTGCCGATGGCGGCCATTACCGACAGGCCGATCGCGGAATCGACCGAGTACCGGCCGCCGACCCAGTCCCAGAAACCGAACATGTTCGCGGTGTCGATACCGAATTCCGCGACCCGCTCGGCATTGGTGGACACCGCGACGAAATGCTTTGCCACCGCGTCTTCGCCGAGCGCGCCGGTCAGCCAGCGGCGTGCGGCAGTGGCGTTGGTGAGCGTCTCCAGCGTGGAGAACGTCTTGGACGCAATGATGAACAGCGTGGTGGCCGGGTCGAGTCCGGAAAGCTTGCTCACCAGGTCGGCCGGGTCGACGTTCGATACGAAACGACAGGCGATGCCTGCGTCGGCGTAGTGCCGCAGCGCCTGATAGACCATGACCGGCCCGAGATCCGAACCGCCGATGCCGATGTTGATGACCGTATGAATCCGTTCGCCGGTGGCGCCGCGCCATTCGCCGGAGCGGACCGCGTCGGTGAACCCGCCCATCCGGTCCAGCACCTCGTGCACGTCGGTGACCACGTCCTGGCCGTCCACCGTCAGGCTCGTGGACTTCGGAAGTCGCAGCGCGGTGTGGAGCACTGCGCGGTCCTCGGAGGTGTTGATATGCGCACCGGAGAACATCGCGTCGCGGCGCTCTTCGACGCCGGCCTCGCGGGCGAGGTCGAACAGGCGACGCAGCGTCTCGCTCGTGAGTCGATGCTTGCTGTAGTCGATGTACAGATCACCTGCGGTGACCGTCAGCTGCGATCCGCGCGCCGGGTCTGCGGCGAACAATTCGCGCAGTGTCGCACCGGAGATCGAGTCGAAGTGAGTTTGTAGAGCCTTCCAAGCTGTCGTGCCAGTGATATCTGAGCTCATGATTGGCAGCCTATTCCCAGGGGGGTGTACTCGTGAGTTCTACAGGGCATGCTCGATCAATGGACAAATCAGCAGTGCAGAACGCGCTCGCTTCGGTACCCACTGGGCTTTGGATCGGCGGTCGCGCCGTGGACGCGGAGAACGGTGCGACATTCGCCGTCCATGATCCGGCGACAGGGGAGGCGATTACGCATGTCGCGGACGCGTCGCCGGCCGATGCGCTGTCCGCGCTCGACGCCGCGGTTGCCGCGCAGGCCGACTGGGCGGCAACGCCGGCCCGCAAGCGCAGCGAGGTGCTGCGCTCGGTTTTCGAGGCGATCATCGATCATGCCGACGAGATCGCGCTGCTGATGAGCCTCGAGATGGGAAAGGCGCTCGCGGAGAGCAAGTCCGAGGTCATCTACGGCGCCGAGTTCTTCCGCTGGTTCAGTGAGGAGGCGGTGCGGGTGTCCGGGCGGTATCAGCACGCGCCCGCGGGCAACGGCCGCATCCTCGTGCACAAGCAGCCCGTCGGCCCGTGTCTGGCGATCACACCGTGGAACTTCCCGCTCGCGATGGGCACCCGCAAGATCGGCCCTGCCCTCGCGGCCGGGTGCACGATGATCGTCAAACCGGCCTCCGAGACGCCGCTGACCATGCTGCTGCTCGCCAAGCTGTGCACCGACGCCGGCCTGCCGCCGGGTGTGCTGTCGGTGGTGACCACCAAGCATTCGAACGAGGTCACCGAGCCGCTGCTGAACGACCCGCGGCTGCGCAAGCTCACCTTCACCGGATCCACCGAGGTCGGGCGAAAGCTGGTCGAGAAGACGGCGAAAGGCCTGCTGCGCACCTCGATGGAACTCGGTGGCAACGCGCCGTTCCTGGTGTTCGACGACGCCGACCTGGACAAGGCGGTCGAGGGCGCGATGCTGGCAAAACTGCGCAACGGCGGCGAGGCGTGTACCGCCGCGAACCGGCTGCACGTGCAGAACGGTGTGCGGGAGGAGTTCACCCGCAAGCTCGTCGAGAAGATGACCTCGCTCGCACTGGGCCCAGGCACCGATCCGAAGACGGACCTCGGCCCGCTCATCAACGCCGATCAACTGCAGATCGTGTCCGACCTCGTCGATGACGCGGTGGCGGCTGGTGCGCAGGTGCGCCTCGGCGGCAAGGCCCCGGGCGGGCCGGGTTGGTTCTATCCGGCGACGGTCCTCACCGACGTGCCCGCGAAGGCGCGCATTCTGCGCGAGGAGGTGTTCGGGCCGGTCGCGCCGATCACCGGGTTCGATACCGAGGAAGAGGCGATTGCGATCGCCAACGACACCGAATTCGGGCTCGTTGCCTACCTGTACACCGAAAGCCTCGATCGCGCGCTGCGCGTCGCGGAGGCCCTCGAGACCGGCATGGTGGGGGTCAATCGCGGCGTGATCTCGGATGCCGCGGCACCGTTCGGTGGGGTGAAAGCGTCCGGTTTCGGCCGAGAGGGTGGCTTCGAGGGCATCGAGGAGTACCTCGAGACCAAGTACATCGCCCTCACCCCGTAGATGTCGGATCGGGCGCTCCGCAGGCTCCGCGCCGGTGGCGAGCGCGTGGTTACCTTCGCCGACGCGAATGCACGGGGGTAACTACACGCTCGACCGGGTTACCGGGACCTTGTGTGAAACGGTAGTGAACGGAAGATCCGTTGCGTTAGACGGAGTGAACGCTTCCGTTCACTCCGCAACAAAAGCGCGCGATCAGTGCCCGAGCCTGCCACGCCCGAGGCGCAGCAACAGCATGGCGAGCGTGTGGCCTTCCTGGCCGAGTTCGCTGAACCGCTGAATAACCTTCATCTCCCGGCTGTGCACCAGGCGGGTACCACCGGAGGCCATCCGGGTCCGGCCGATCATCCGCGACACTTCGGTTCTGCGCTGGATCGCAGCAAGAATCTGGGCGTCGAGCACATCGATCTCTTCGCGGAGTTGCGTGATCTCCTCCGCGCTTTGCGGCAGCGATGCGCTGTCGGGGGTGTTGGTCGTGGGCGGCATGTGGTCTCCTCGTTTCGCAAATCCGAACGCCGTAGCCATCGTGGGACTGTGCAGTCTTCGACAGGCGGCGCGGCCATCGGTCGCTACTTAGCGCTGTCGGATTCGGCGCGCGGCGTGTTACTTGAAACGCCTCCATAGAGTTTGCCACGCACCAAATGATCGGCAAAACCTGTTTCGCTAGGAAGATGCTGGCAATGTGCTGAGAAGACACACTCCTGTGCCATATGCACGCCGCGTCGGTGTGCAACGGTAGCGTTGACAGACGATGAACGACGCTGCTGCCAAGCCCACAATTGAGACCGCGGAAGCCGCGACGCGTGCCGTGCTGCGCCGCGACGAGAACCCCGACGAAGTCGCCTTGCGCCTGCTCAACGGTCTGAACGGGCAGCAACGCCAGGCCGTTCTCCACACCGGCTCCCCGCTGCTCATCGTCGCGGGCGCGGGCTCTGGCAAGACCGCGGTGCTCACCCGCCGGATCGCCTATCTGCTCGCTGCGCGAGGAGCAACGCCGGGGCAAATCCTGGCGATCACTTTCACGAACAAGGCTGCCGCCGAGATGCGCGAACGCGTGATCGGGCTGGTCGGGCCGCGCGCCCGCAACATGTGGGTGTCGACATTCCACTCGAGTTGCGTGCGGATTCTGCGGGCGCAGGCCGGGCTGCTCCCCGGGCTGAACTCGAACTTCTCCATCTACGACGCGGACGACTCGCGGCGGCTGCTGACGATGATCGGGCGCGATTTCGATCTCGATGCCAAGAAGTTCTCCGCCCGAATGCTGGCCACAGCGATCTCGAACCTGAAGAACGAGCTCATCGAGCCCGACGAGGCCGCCGCCGACGCCGAGAAGGACGGCGGCGAGCTGCCGAAGCTGGTGGCGAAGGTCTTCGCGGAGTACCAGCGACGCCTGCGCGGCGCGAACGCCATGGATTTCGACGACCTGATCGGCGAGACGGTCGCCCTGCTGCAGAGTCACCCGCAGGTAGCGGAGTACTACCGGCGCCGCTTCCGCCACGTGCTGGTCGACGAGTACCAGGACACCAACCACGCGCAGTACGTGCTGGTGCGCGAACTCGTCGGTGGTGCCGGAATAAGCATGGCGCAAGATGCGGTGGAGCCCTCCGAACTGTGTGTTGTGGGCGACGCCGACCAGTCGATCTATGCGTTTCGCGGTGCGACGATCCGCAACATCGAGGAGTTCGAACGGGACTACCCGAACGCGAACACCATCCTGCTCGAGCAGAACTACCGCTCCACACAGCACATCCTGTCCGCCGCGAACTCGGTAATTTCGCGCAATGTCGGCCGCCGAGAGAAGCGGCTGTGGACCGACGCCGGCGACGGCGAGTTGATCACCGGCTATGTCGCCGACAACGAGCACGACGAGGCGTCGTTCGTAGCGCGCGAGATCGATCGGCTCGTCGATGCGGGCGAGGCCAAGTTCAACGATGTCGCGGTGTTCTACCGGACCAACAACAACTCCCGCGCGCTGGAGGAGATCTTCATCCGGCTCGGGCTGCCGTACAAGGTCGTTGGCGGGGTGCGCTTCTACGAGCGCAAGGAGATCCGCGATGTGGTCGCCTACCTGCGGGTTATCGACAACCCGACGGACACGGTGAGCCTGCGTCGCATCCTCAACACGCCACGCCGCGGGATCGGCGACCGGGCCGAGGCGTGCGTGGTCGTCCATGCCGAGCAGAAGGGGATCAGCTTCGCCGACGCGCTCCGCGATGCCGCGGACGGGAAAGTGGCGCTGCTCAACACGCGCTCGCAACGAGCGATCGCGAGCTTCATGGAGTTGATGGAGGGGCTGCGCGCCGCGGGCGAGGACGCCGCGTTCGCGGGCGAAGCGTACGAAGCGGGGGAGTCGCCCGGCTGGGATGTCGGCCAGGTCGTCGAGGCGATTCTCGAACGCACCGGTTATCGCGCCGAACTCGAGGCGTCGAGCGATCCGCAGGACGGCGCACGCCTGGACAACCTCAACGAGTTGGTCAGCGTGGCAAGTGAGTTCAGCTCCGAGGCCCGCAACCTCGCCGCGCTCGCGCAGGTGGAGGAGGAGGTCGGCCCGGTCGATGAGGAGGCCGCGGCGGCTGCCGAGGGCGAGCCTGAGCCCGGTTCGCTGGCTGCCTTCCTCGAGCGGGTATCGCTGGTCGCCGACACCGACCAGCTCCCGGATTCCGGCGACGGCGTGGTCACGATGATGACGCTGCACACCGCGAAGGGGCTCGAATTTCCCATCGTGTTCGTCACCGGCTGGGAGGACGGGCAGTTCCCGCACATGCGGGCGCTAGGCGATCCTGCGGAGCTCTCGGAGGAGCGCCGGCTGGCGTATGTCGGCATCACCCGAGCGCGTAAGCGGCTGTACCTCACGCGCGCGGTCGTGCGGTCGGCATGGGGTCAGCCGATCTCGAACCCGGAATCACGCTTCCTGCAGGAGATCCCAGGTGAGCTGGTCGATTGGCGTCGTCTCGACCCTTCCGCGTCGCTCGGTTCGCGCGGTGGCCGGGACCGTTGGCGGGACCGCGACGAAGGCTTCGAGCGCGACTGGACGCGTCCCGAGCGGCCCGGCGTGCGCAGTGCGGCCGGCCGCTCCGGCGGATACAACCGGCCTGCGCCGGGCACCAAGCGCAACAACACCGATCTCGTGCTCGATGTGGGGGATCGGGTCAGCCACGACAAGTACGGGCTGGGCACCGTGATCGCGGCCGACGGTATCGGGCCGCGAGCGACTGTCACGATCGACTTCGGTACTGCTGGCAAGGTGCGGCTGATGCTGATCGGCGGCGTCCCGATGATCAAGCTCTAGCTACTACGACGACCAATGCCCTAAACGGGTGCGAAATTTGTTCCCGGGTGCGAAATTTCGTCCCCATAAACACAATTTGCACCCGCTCAGGGGTGCAAAGGTGTCGAGAAAGATCAGTCGCGCTCGATACCGAGGCTGATGCCCCGGGACGCGAGCCACGGCACGGGATCGATCTTGTCGGAGCCGTTCTGCCACACCTCGAAGTGGCAGTGCGGTCCGGTGGAGTAACCGCGGTTACCCATGGTCGCGATCTGATCCCCGGCCATCACATGCTCGCCGACAGAGACCGTCGTGGTGTTCACGTGGCCGTAGACGGTGACGGTGCCGTCGGAGTGCAGGAGCCGTACCCACATGCCGAAACCGGATGCCGGGCCGGCGTCGATCACGGTGCCGTCGGCGACCGCGAGGATCGGCGTGCCGATCGCGTTGGCCACGTCGATACCGAGATGCGAGGCACCCCACCGGGCACCGAAGCCCGAGGTGAAGGAGCCGCTGGTGAACTTGACGTAGAGCGGGCGGAGCTTGGCGGCCTCTTCGGCGGCGCGCTCCTGAGCGAACTTCGCGCCCTTGGCGAGGAGGTCGTTGAACTGGTTCAGGTTGACCGGGGCCGCGATGTTGAGCACCTGCGGTGCCGTCGACGGGGGCGCGGCCACGGTGTTGTCGGTTCCGCTCGGCACGGTGGCGGGCGCCATCGCGACGACATCCGCCGAACTGCCGGCCAGTGCGATCTCGGTGGTGTCGGGCGCAGCGGGCGCGTTGTTCTGGCTGGCGGCCTGACCTGCGGCGGCGACAGCGCCGGCGGCTATTGCGACAACGGCGGCGCGGTTGCGAACGCTGCTCGGCGGCGCGATGACGCGGTGCTTGCCGGTGCGTGCGTCGTCCGGCATCTCGGGGGTTTCGGCCTCGGGATCGCTGGCGTCCGCAGCGGCAGGCGACCGCGGTGCCGTGTCGTCGGCGGGCGTCCAGGCCGGGATCTCGTTGATCGGGGATCGCACCGCAGCGTCCTTGACCGGCGCCCATGCCGCGTCGTCGCTTGTCGGTGAGGAGGAGATGTCGAGTACGTCACCCGAGACGGTCTTGAACGTGAAGTTCTGCGCGTTTCCGCGGGCTCGTCGTTTACTCCGGGGCTGAGCTGCGCTGTTCGCAGCGTCGCTCGCCTGGCGCGTTGAGCGCCGTTCTGAGCGATGATGCGAAGCCAAGGCTCATGCCTCCCGTTGTGATCGGACTGTGACATTGACTTCACCGACCGTAACGAAATGGTTCCGACAGGTGCAAGCGCTCGACCTGACACCTTGCAAAATGTGACCCCAATCACAGCCTGGACCTGGAACTTTCGTCGCATTCGCAGCGATAGTGCGAAACGGCCTTTTATCTACCGGCCGGTGATCGGCGCGAGACATTAACGTTATCGACGTGTTTGACGACCGATCGACGCTGGCCTGGGCCGGTGTAGGGGCGGTGTTGATCGCCGCCGTGACCATCGCCGTTGCGCCTTTGCTCGGCGCCGCGCACGCGTCCGGGGCGGACGATCCCTCGCCGGTGGCGGCCTCGTCCTGGTGCGTCGCGGTGGTCATGGTTGTTGTGGCACTGCTCGCCGCACTGACGCTGCGGACAACACGCGTCGCGGCGACTGGGGGACTGCTCGCCGGGTTCGGTGCGGTGTGCGCGGCGCTACTGGTCTCCGACGCCGCGCTGCTGACGCGACCGATCGACGCGAATCGCTTCGAACTGCTGCGCCCGGAGTCGGCCGCCGAACTCACCGCGTCCGCGGGAATCTGGCTGGTGATCGTCGGCCACGTCGCGGGCCTGGTCGCCGGCGCGATCGGCGTGGCGGTGCTGCAGCGTGCCGCGTTGCACGACGGCTACGGCATATCCGTAGAACCGGATCTGTCCGGCCGCCCGGTCGGCATTCGTGTCGGTAGCTGGTTCGCCGCCGCGGTTGTCGTGCTGGCCTTTGCCTTCGGGGTCGCGCTCGTACCGGTTCCCTGGACGGTCGCCGACCCGGTGCTGCTCGTCGAGCCCTTCGTGGAATCGGATGCGACGCGAATCGCGGGCATCGTGCTGCTCGCGTTGGTCGTCCTGGTCGGGGCCGGCCTCGCTCTCGCCTCCGCCGAACCCTCGACCGCGGCGGGCCTGCTCGTGGGTCTCGGCCTCGGCGCCCTGTCCTTCGCCGCCGCACGCGTCGCCGCAGGCGTTGATCCGGGTCTGACGCCGACCCCGGCAGCGTGGGTGGCTGCACTTGCAGCCTTCGCACTGATAGCGATCGGTGCTGTCGTGCCCTGGTTGGTTACGCGGCGCGACCTGCGCGCCTCCGAAATCAACACCGGTGGGCCGAGTGGGCGAAGCGGGCTGTCCACGTTTGGTTGGCATGTTGCGGCCGGGTCGACCGGAGTCGCGGCCGCCGTGCTGATCGCGGTCGGCGCGCTCGCCCCGACCCTGGAGGTGCCGGCCGGCCGGACCGCGCCCGATATCTTCGCCGACCGATCGGCGCTGGTCCTTGCGATCGTGCTCGCGATCGCCTGTGTCTGGCTGTTTTTCTCCGAGTTCGCAGTGACGGTTCGGCCCGCGGTCGTCCCGATCGCCTCGGCGGCGGTGCTGGCCGCGTCCGGGGTGGCGCAGGCTGCGCTGGACGGCGCGCGGGTGCCGGGCGTGAGCGTCGGGATCGGTGCGGTGCTGGCGCTTATCGGGGTTCTTGTTGCGGCCGCCGCCTCCGTGATGGTCGGCTTCGCCGGCGCCGCCGAGCGGGACGAGATCGACCTCGCCGAACTGCCCGATTGGGAGCGGATGCCGCTCGTGCTCGGTGGTGTCGGCGCGGCTGCCGCGGCTGTCGCGCTCGGCCGGCCGATCCATCGCGGCGCGAATTCGTTTGCGCTGCCGTGGGGTTGGGACACCTGGGGCCGAGTGCAGCTGGCCATCGTGCTGATCTGCGCCGCGATCGTTGCAGCCCGTTCGCGCCGGCCGCGGGCGGTAGCGCTACTCGTCGGTGCCTCGGTAGCGGTGCTCGGCTACCTGCTCAGCTGGCCGCTCAGTGGACGCGTAGCAGGATTCGCCGTGCCGTTCGCGGCGGTGGCGATCGCCGCATTCGGTGCGGCCGCCATATTGGCGAACCGTCAGCAAGGGACGGCTGCGCCGGCCAGAAGCGGACGCCGCGCTGCCCCACGAGGACGGCGGACGTAGAGTCGGACGTGGCCCATCGCCGCAGGTGACATGTGCCACAAGCAGCGAACGCGGTGGGTTGGCACACGACACCACTGACTAAAGTCCCTACGGGCCGCCCCTAACCCGCGGGGTGGGCAACAACGCAGACGAGACGGTGAGTAATGGATCTCTTCGAATACCAGGCGAAGGAGCTCTTCGCCAAGCATGGAGTGCCGTCGTCGGCCGGCCGGGTCACCGACACGGCGGAAGACGCACGCGCGATCGCCGAGGAAATCGGCAAGCCGGTGATGGTCAAGGCGCAGGTCAAGGTTGGCGGCCGCGGTAAGGCCGGTGGCGTCAAGTACGCCGCCACCGCCGACGATGCGCTCACCCACGCGCAGAACATCCTTGGACTCGACATCAAGGGCCACGTCGTCAAGAAGCTCCTCGTGGCCGAGGCGAAGGACATCGCCGAGGAGTACTACATCTCGTTCCTGCTCGACCGCGCGAATCGCACCTACCTGGCGATGTGCTCGGTCGAGGGCGGCATGGAGATCGAAGAGGTCGCCGCCACCAAGCCCGAGCGCCTGGCCAAGGTCTCGGTTGACGCCGTGAAGGGTGTCGACCTCGCGTTCGCGCGCAGCATCGCAGAGCAGGGCCACCTGCCCGCCGAGGTGCTCGACGCTGCGGCCGTGACCATCCAGAAGCTGTGGGAGGTCTTCGTCGGCGAGGACGCGACCCTGGTTGAGGTCAACCCGCTGGTGCGCACCCCGGACAACGAGATCCTCGCCCTCGACGGCAAGGTCACCCTCGATGCCAACGCCGACTTCCGTCAGCCGGGCCACGAGGAGTTCGAGGACAAGGACGCTACCGATCCGCTCGAGCTCAAGGCCAAGGAGAACGACCTCAACTACGTCAAGCTCGACGGCGAGGTCGGCATCATCGGTAACGGCGCCGGCCTGGTTATGTCGACCCTGGACGTCGTCGCGTACGCCGGTGAGAAGCACGGCGGCGTGAAGCCCGCCAACTTCCTCGACATCGGTGGTGGCGCGTCGGCCGCGGTCATGGCTGCCGGCCTCGACGTCATCCTGAATGACGCGCAGGTCAAGAGCGTGTTCGTCAACGTGTTCGGCGGCATCACCGCCTGTGACGCGGTCGCCAACGGCATCGTCGGCGCGCTGCAGACCCTCGGTGACGAGGCCAACAAGCCGCTGGTCGTCCGTCTCGACGGCAACAATGTCGACGAGGGCCGCCGCATCCTCGCCGAGGCCAACCACCCGCTGGTCACGGTGGTTGCCACCATGGACGAGGCCGCCGACAAGGCCGCCGAACTCGCGTTCGCCGCGAAGTAAAGGGACTAGAACAATGGCAATCTTCCTCACCAAGGACTCCAAGGTCATCGTCCAGGGCATCACCGGCGGCGAGGGCACCAAGCACACCGCTCTGATGCTCAAGGCGGGCACCCAGGTCGTCGGTGGCGTCAACGCACGCAAGGCCGGCACGACCGTGTCCCACACGGACAAGGACGGCAACCCCGTCGAGCTGCCCGTATTCGCTTCCGTCGCCGAGGCGATCGAGAAGACCGGCGCGGACGTCTCCATCGCGTTCGTTCCCCCGGCGTTCTCGAAGGACGCCATCATCGAGGCCATCGACGCCGAGATCCCGCTGCTCGTGGTCATCACCGAGGGCATCCCGGTGCAGGACTCCGCGTACGCGTGGGCCTACAACGTCGAGAAGGGCAACAAGACCCGGATCATCGGCCCGAACTGCCCCGGCATCATCACCCCGGGCGAGGCGCTCGTCGGCATCACGCCGGCGAACATCACGGGCAAGGGTCCGGTCGGCCTCGTCTCGAAGTCCGGCACCCTGACCTACCAGATGATGTTCGAGCTGCGTGAGTACGGCTTCTCGACCGCCATCGGCATCGGCGGCGACCCGGTCATCGGCACCACGCACATCGACGCGATCGCGGCCTTCGAGAAGGACCCCGAGACCAAGCTGATCGTGATGATCGGTGAGATCGGTGGCGACGCCGAGGAGCGTGCGGCCGAGTACATCAAGGCCAACGTCACCAAGCCGGTCGTCGGCTACGTCGCGGGCTTCACCGCGCCGGAGGGCAAGACCATGGGTCACGCCGGCGCGATCGTGTCCGGTTCCTCGGGTACCGCCGCCGCGAAGAAGGAGGCCCTCGAGGCCGCCGGTGTCAAGGTCGGCAAGACGCCGTCCGAGACCGCCGCGCTCGCGCGCGAGATTCTCGAGACGGCCGCCGTTTCGGCCTGACGAACCCCGGTTCGCCTGCATACATAAGGACCGCCGGTGCACGCCTGTCGTGTACCGGCGGTCCTTTGCGTTCGGTGTGATCCATCACCGAAGCCGATTCTCTGCGAGGCAGGATCTGTGGCGGTCGGTCTCGGCTAGTAGCGTCGGCAGGGACGAGGTTCGCCGCACATTGAGGAGATGCCATGTCCTACCCAGCCGGGTCCACTGGGGGAGCTACACCCGGTGACTCGCAGCCGACCACCGCGTCCGCGCCGACTCCCGCCGACCGGCTGCCGCAGCTGCTCGTTCTGGCGACCGCGGTGCTCGGCGTAGTGAACTTCCTGCTCGGTTTCGCGCCGTACGTGAAGTTCCACGGCATGGCGGGGCTTGGCGGTTCGACGAGCAGCATCTTCGAGCTCGGTTCGGTCACGGCGCTGCTCGGCTTCCTGCTGTTCGGCGCTGCCGCGGCCGGAATCTCGTTGCTGCCCAAGCAGGATCTGCGAGCCGTCGCCGCGGCAGCCTCATTGGTCGGGTTCATCACGCTCCTTATTCAGTCGCTCAACCTCGGCGACGGCGTGGAGCTCGCCTGGGGCGGCTATGTCGTGCTGGTCTTCGCATTCGTCCAGGCCGTTGTGGCTGTGGGCGCGTTCGTGCTCGGCACCGGCTTGGTCACGCTGCCTGCCCCGAAGCCGGCCCAGCAGTCCGGCTACGCGCCGTACCAGCAGCAGGGTTACGGGCAGAGCTCCGGGCAGAGCGGGCAGACCTATGGTCCGCAGAGTTACGGCCCGCAGGGCGGATATGGCAGCCCGCAGGGTTACGGCAGCCCGCAGGGTTACGGCAGCCCCCAGGGTTACGGGCGGCCGGGATACGGCCAGCAGCCGGGGCAGCAGAACTACGGCCAGCAGGGCCAGCCGAGTCAGCAGGGCCAGCCGAGTCAGCCGAGCTACGGACAGCAGGGTCAGGCCGGCCAGCCGAGCTACGGCCAGCAGGGCTATCCCCAGCAGGGTTCCGGATACGGCGGAACACCGTCCTACGGCCAGCAGTACGGGCGCGGCGAGGGTTATCCGCAGCCGCAGTACGGTGCCGTTCCCTCGGGCGGCTACACCGCGGGGCAGCCGCAGGGTGAGCCGGGTGCGACGGACGCTCCCGCTGGTGCGACCCAGCAGATCCCGTCGCAGCAGAGTCCTTCTCAGGACAGCGGTTCCGAGGAGGGCCGGACCTCATCGGAGCCCGACCCCACCCGGGCGTTCCGGCCGTCCGACGAGGACGGAAAGTCCACCTAGCGGTGCAGCCTCGCCGGTCACCCGGCGCGCCTGATCGGTGCGCGCCGGGTGTGATGACAGGCTTGGGCGGATGAGCGCAGTACTGGATTCCGACGCGCGGGACACCCGCGACGCCGACCGGCGGCGCCCTGTCCTTACGCCCGAACGATCCAAGACGCTGGTCGTCGTCGCCTTCCGCCCCGCGATTGTTGCGTTGACGCTGACGGCCACACTGGTTGTCGTCGCGCTGGTCGCCGCGAGTAGCGACCTCACCGGCGCATTCGGCGGGATCGCCGGTTCCTGGTTCGCGATTCATCAGGTGCCGCTCACGATCTCGGGCCGCACACTCGGCCTGCTTCCGTTGCTGCCGACCATCGGCATCATCTGGTTCGTGGCGCGTACCTGCGAACGCGCAGTGGCCGATTCGCGGGACTTCCGCGACGTCGCCGCGATCGCGGCTGCGGCGGTCGCCGGGCCGGTGGTGTTCACCCTCGTGTGCCTCGCTGTTGTTGCGGACGCGGCCGGGGTGATCACCCTCGAGGCGCCGAATGCACTCGCCGCGATCGGCTGGGTGGCCCTCATTCATCTGCTCGGCGCGAGCGCCGGACTGGTGCACGCATGCTGGCGGGACGTCGTCGTCGCCGCGCGGCTGCCGGACTGGGCGGTCGCGAGCGTGTTTGCCGCAGTGGCCGCCGCGCGCCGGCTGCTGATCGCCGCGGCGGTGCTCACCGTTGTCTCGCTAGTGGTCCACGGCTCGACGGCGATCGGCGCGTTCGACGTGGTCGATGGTTTCTCCGGCACCCTCGGACTGCTGGTCGTGGCTATTGCCTACCTGCCCAACGCGGTCATCGCCGCGGCCGCCGTGCTGGTCGGTGCGCCGGTGCAGATCGGGGCGGGCAGCGCGGGACTAATCGACGTGACCGGCGCCGAGATGCCCGACTTCCCGCTGCTCGCCGCACTTCCGACCGGTCCTGCACAGCAGTGGTGGCTCTTCCTGTTGGTCATTCCCGCCGTACTCGGCGGACTGCTCGGGCGGGATTGCGCCAAATCGTGTGAGCACCGCGTCTCTGCGGCACAGGCCGCCCTGACGGCCGGTGCGCTGATCGCTGCCGGTGCCGTCCTCGCGGGCGCGATGGCCGGCGGGATTCTCGGCGGGTTCGGCATGTACGGGCCACAGGTGCTGTGGTTCGGACTCTGCACGTTCGGCTGGTTCGGCGTGGTCGGCGCTGTCGCCGCACTCGTGATCGGTGCCCGGCCGCTGGTCGAGGAGAGCATCGATGACGTTGACGAGTCGGAGATCGGGGGCATCGCGTCCGACGATGTGCCGACGTCCGTTGCGGCGCCCGCTGCCGTCGAAGCAGAGCTGATCGGCGAGCCGGTGGCGGACGAACCGGACGTCGAGGGCGCGGAGATCGTCGACGCCGAGGTCGTGGAACCGGACCTGGAGCAGGGGAGCCCGAAGGCCGACCGCTAGGCTTACGGCGCCGAGGGATGGCAGGTTCGATCGAATTGCCACAGCGCCCCGGCTTCTTGTCGAGTGCCAGTCCGTCGAGTGCCAGGAGTAGGACGCTGAACGCCCCGCGTGACCCACAACGCCTGGCCCCGTCCGCTCCGGCCAGGGTGGTCGTGCTCGCCTCGGGCGCCGGCACGCTGTTCCAATCACTGCTCGAAGCCGCATCCGCCGCAGACTTTCCGGCGCAGATCGTCGCGCTCGGTGTGGACCGCGATTGTGCCGCGACCGAGTATGCGGACCGCGCGGGCCTGAAGCATTTCCGGGTCGCGCTGCGCGACTACGCCGATCGCGCGGAGTGGGATTGCGCGCTCGCCGACGCAGTCGCCGGGCACGATCCCGACCTCGTTGTCACTGCCGGGTTCATGAAGCTGCTCGGCCCCGAGTTCCTCGGCCGGTTCGGCGGCCGGATCATCAACTCCCATCCCGCGTTGCTCCCGGCGTTCCCCGGGGCGCACGGTGTCGCCGACGCGCTCGCCTACGGCGTGAAGGTCACCGGCACGACAGTGCATCTGGTCGACGGCGGTGTCGATACCGGCCCGATCCTCGCGCAGGAGGCGGTCACGGTGCTGCCTGGCGACGACGAGGACACCCTGCATGAGCGCATCAAGATCGTCGAACGACGACTGTTGGCGGAGGTTGTCGCGGCGGTCGCCGCGCACGGCGTTATCTCCGATGGACGAAAGGCCCGGATTCCCAGTGAGTGAACGTAAGCAAATTCGCCGCGCGTTGGTGAGCGTCTACGACAAGGCGGGGCTCATCGAGCTCGCGACCGGTCTGAACGAGGCCGGCGTGGAACTGGTGTCCACCGGTTCGACCGCGGCGCGTATTGCAGACGCCGGAATCCCGGTCACCAAGGTGGAGGAACTGACGGGGTTCCCGGAGACCCTCGACGGCCGCGTGAAGACGCTGCACCCGCGCGTGCACGCCGGCATCCTCGCCGATACCCGCAAGTCGGAGCATGTCGATCAGCTCGTCGAGCTCGGTGTGGAGGCGTTCCAGCTCGTCGTCGTGAACCTTTACCCATTCACCGAGACGGTCGCGAGTGGCGCGTCGCCGGACGAGTGCGTCGAGCAGATCGACATCGGTGGTCCCTCGATGGTGCGTGCGGCCGCGAAGAACCACCCGTCCGTGGCGGTCGTGGTGGACCCTGCCCGGTACGGCGATGTGCTCGACGCCGTTCGCGCGGGTGGCTTCACGCTCACGGAGCGCACCGGCCTTGCGGCGCAGGCGTTCCAGCACACCGCGGCCTACGACGTCGCGGTCGCGAGCTGGATGTCCAATGTGCTGACCGCGGACACCACGAGCGACGACAACACCCCGGTGTTCCCGGAGTGGGTCGGCGCTACCTGGAACCGCGCCGCGGTGCTGCGTTACGGCGAGAACCCGCATCAGGCCGCCGCGCTCTACCGCAATGACGCTGCGGCCCCCGGCCTCGCGCAGGCGGAACAGTTGCACGGCAAGGAAATGTCGTACAACAACTTCGTCGATGCCGACGCCGCCTGGCGTGCCGCGTACGACCACAGCGAGCCCGCAGTGGCAATCATCAAGCACGCCAACCCGTGTGGCATCGCGCTGGCGGCCGATATCGCAGAGGCGCACCGCAAGGCGCACGCATGCGATCCGGTGAGCGCCTACGGTGGCGTGATCGCGGCCAACCGTGAGATCACCGTCGAGATGGCCGAGCAGGTTGCGGAGATCTTCACCGAGGTGATCGTCGCACCGTCGTACGCCGACGGAGCCTTGGGAGTGCTGCAGCGCAAGAAGAATGTCCGCATCCTGGTCGCCGAGCCGCCGCTGTCCGGTGGCGCGGAGCTACGCCCGATCTCGGGTGGCGTGCTCCTGCAGCAGCGCGACGAATTCCAGGCGACCGGCGATGATTCCGCGACTTGGACGCTCGCCGCGGGTGAGGCCGCGGATGCTGCCACGCTTGCGGATCTCGAATTCGCTTGGCGCGCTTGCCGTGCGGTGAAGTCCAACGCCATCCTGCTCGCACACGACGGTGCCTCGGTGGGCGTCGGCATGGGGCAGGTCAACCGCGTCGACGCGGTCGGCCTCGCGGTGCAGCGTGCGGGGGATCGCGCAAAGGGGTCGGTAGCGGCCTCGGATGCGTTCTTCCCGTTCCCCGATGGCCCGCAGTCGCTCATCGCGGCCGGTATCCGCGCGATCGTGCAGCCGGGTGGCTCGGTGCGCGATCAGGAGACCATCGACGCCGCGCGTGACGCCGGAGTGACGCTGTACCTCACCGGTTCTCGCCACTTCGCGCACTAACTGGTCGTAGCTGCCCGCTCGTCCGCACCGCTCGAATCAGTAGCGGTAGCGGGCGAGGCGGGCGTTTCGGTTTTCGTCGTCGTCCGCGACGATCAGCGCCGGCACCATCTCGCTGGTGACAAGGCCGTGCTCGCTCGTCAGTTCGTCGACGATGTCGAAACTGCGCGCGATGTTTTCGGGCGTATCCACCACGATGGTGGTCACCGGGACCTGTCGTCCGATCCGGAACAGTGTGTCGCCGTGCGGTTTCCGGTCGTCGTGAAAACCGCGGATGGCGCGCAGCGAGGTGGCCCCACGCGCGGCCCGCTCGTGCCGGAGCCGCCGGATCAACTCGCGATGAATCGGCTTGCCGTCATGTCGGGTGTCCTCGGTTGTGTACACGGTCAGCTTCTGCCACAACGGAACTCCGTGAGCGTCTGCGGCCGGCAACGAGTGCGGCCGGGCCACGAGTTCGCCGCGGCGTTTGCACACCCGGATCCTTTCCACCGTCACCAGTGGCCGGTCGAGCATCGTGCCGAGTTCGCCAAGCGCGCCCGCGATCTGCTCACCTGTGCCGGCCGCGGTCAGCAACATCGGCACGTTCGCATTCCCGGAGAAGAAACGGGCCCGTACTCGCCTGCCGTGCATGGTGCCGTCGACGCCGAGATACACCGACGCGCCCGCGAAACCGCGGCGATGGAGTAGATCGGTGATCGCGACGTAGGCCGGGACGCGGCCGATTCGTTGCTGCCGGCCCAGGTAGACCGTGAGTTTCGCGGCCTCGCTCAGGTCCTCCGGCAATGCGCTGCCGAGGGGATCGCCGCCCGGGAACCGGGCCCGTTCGAGCGTGAGCATGCCGCGATTGGTGAGATCGAGCGCGTCGTCCACCAGGTGCTCGATCATCGCCTGCGTATCCACCGCGATTACTGTCACCGGTGGATCTTCGGACAGGCTGAGCGACTGGTCGGTGCGGATGTGGTGGCGCAACCCGAAGCCGGATATGCCGCGAAGCATCACGCTGCAGGCGACCTCGTGACGGCCGTACAGATCCAGCAAGGCATCCG
>NZ_LRRB01000076.1 GCF_001646865.1 Aldersonia kunmingensis
TTCGGAAAGCCCGTACAGCAGGCACACGAGGCTTCCCGAGAGCACCACGAGACCAAGGGCGTCGAGCCGCCCGACATCGCTCAACGCGCCGCCCGCCGGCAGTTTCCACACTGCAAGGGCAAACGCGAGGATCCCGACGGGGACGTTGACGAGGAAGATCCAGTGCCAGCTCGTGTACTCGACGAGGAGACCGCCGAGCACCGGACCGAGGACCGGCCCCAGCAACATGGGAACACCGATGATGCTCATGGCGCGCCCGAGCCGCTGCGGACCGGCGGCTCGGGCGATGATCGCCTGGCCACCTGGCAGCAGCATGCCGCCGCCGAGGCCCTGGAGCACGCGGAACGCGATCAGGCTCTCGATCGACCAGGCAGCGGCACAGAGTGCCGAGCCGGTCACGAACAGTGCGATTGAAACGAGCCACGTCGCCTTCGGCCCGAACCGGTCCATAACCCAACCAGTGAGCGGAATGACCAACGCAACCGCGAGCAGATAACCGGTGATAACCCATTGGGTTGTGGACAGCGGCGCGTCGAGTTCCGTGCTCAAGGAATCCAGGGCGACGTTCACGATCGTGGTGTCGAGCACCACCATGATCAGTCCCGACACCACGACGAGCCCGGTGATGATGACGCTGCGATCGAGCTTGTCCGATTGTTCGACGGGGGTTCCCATAACGGCTCCTAGGCGGTGAGTCCGACCATGGATCGCGAAGACGAGCGAAAGCGGCGGTGTCCTCGGGTCGCTCCGCGGGCTCCGCTCCGAAGCTACCGCGACGAGCCGGAGGGCACCGGGTCGCGAGAAGGGGGCTCGGCCGGCGGCGGCGCCGATTTCGCCCGCCGCGCCTTCACGGCGTACAGGCCCGCGACGGCCAGGACCGTACCTGCAAGCAGCACCGACGTGGCCGCGGTCCAGGACACCGCGGGCGCCTCGAGTTCGTCGATGAAGTTGCGCGTCGCAATAACCGGACTGGCGGTGTATTTGGCGTGATCCTCGCCGGCCTCGAGCTTCACCCGATTGATCGTGTCGCTGTAGGTGCCCGCCCAATCCGGGCTGACCACCAGGACGGTGCCGTGCTCATGGCTCGCGACCTCGGTCGCCAGATTGCGGAGCAGCGAGTCGTGCCTGCCGTTCTCCGGGATGACGACCACGCTCAGCTGGATTCCGTCATCGCGAGCCTCGGCGACCAGCGTCGCGATCTCCGACTCGACATCGTCGGGCGCGTACACGTGGTCACTGGCCAGCCCGGCGACAATCGCGTCGACGTCGACGTCCGGCGGGAGGTCGGCGGCAACGGGCAAGAACGTGTGAGCGAACGACATTCATCATCCGGTCTGGTAGGCGACGTGGGTTCGAATGCACAGTACGCGAACCCACGTCTGCCGAGCCATGGACAGGCCGGAGCAAGGACACTTCGCCCGCCCGCCCGATGTCGTTCACAGGACAAGCGTACTGTTAGGATGATTGGGTCGCCGTCGCCGGAGCGCCCGCCCGGATCAGACGACCGATCTCCCGCCGAGCCAGCCCGTTCGGCGGCCGTCCCAAGACGATGGAGCTGTGACGTGACCGCAAGTATCGATACGTTCGGCGCCAAGGGCACCCTCGAAGTCGGAAGCGAGTCGTACGAGATCTTCCGTCTCTCCGCGGTGCCCGGTACCGAAAAACTCCCTTACGCACTGAAGGTCCTTGCAGAGAACCTGCTTCGGACCGAAGACGGCGCGAACATCACCGCCGACCACATCCGCTCGATCTCGAGCTGGGATCCGTCGGCCGACCCGAGCATCGAGATCCAGTTCACCCCGGCCCGCGTGATCATGCAGGACTTCACCGGCGTCCCCTGCATCGTCGACCTCGCCACCATGCGTGAGGCCGTCACCGCCCTCGGCGGCGACCCGAGCAAGGTCAACCCGCTCTCCCCCGCCGACATGGTCATCGACCACTCGGTCATCCTCGACGTCTTCGGCCGGGCCGACGCCCTCGAGCGCAACGTCGACCTCGAGTACCAGCGCAACGGGGAGCGTTACCAGTTCCTGCGCTGGGGCCAGGGCGCGTTCGACGACTTCAAGGTCGTCCCCCCGGGCATGGGCATCGTGCACCAGGTCAACATCGAGTACCTGGCGCCCACCGTCATGATCCGTAACGGTCAGGCGTACCCCGACACCTGCGTCGGCACCGACTCGCACACCACGATGGTCAACGGCCTAGGTGTGCTGGGCTGGGGCGTCGGCGGCATCGAGGCCGAGGCCGCGATGCTCGGCCAGCCGGTCTCCATGCTGATCCCGCGCGTCGTCGGCTTCAAGCTGACCGGCGAGATCAAGCCCGGCGTGACCGCCACCGACGTGGTGCTCACCGTCACCGACATGCTGCGCAAGCACGGCGTCGTCGGCAAGTTCGTCGAGTTCTACGGCAAGGGCGTCGCCGAGGTGCCGCTGGCCAACCGCGCCACCCTGGGCAACATGAGCCCCGAGTTCGGCTCCACCGCCGCGATCTTCCCGATCGACGAGGAGACCGTGAACTACCTGCGCCTGACCGGCCGCAGCGAGGAGCAGCTCGCGCTCGTCGAGGCGTACGCCAAGGAACAGGGCATGTGGCACGACGCCGACGCCGAGCCCAACTACTCCGAGTACCTCGAGCTGGACCTCGGCTCCGTGGTGCCGTCCATCGCCGGCCCGAAGCGCCCGCAGGACCGCATCCTGCTCTCGGACTCGAAGAGCGCGTTCCGTCGCGATATCCACACCTACGTGGAGGATCACGCCGCGGCCGACCACAGCCAGCTGGACGAGGCCGTCGAGGAGTCCTTCCCCGCGTCCGATCCCGCCGCGCTCTCCTTCGCTGACGACGGTGCGGGCGCCGTGGCGTCCGCCGCGAACGGCGCCGAGGGCCGCCCCTCCAAGCCGGTGCGCGTCACGACGCCTGAGCAGGGGGAGTTCGTGCTCGACCACGGCGCCGTCGTCGTCGCGGGCATCACCTCCTGCACCAACACCTCGAACCCCTCGGTGATGCTTGGTGCCGCCCTGCTCGCCCGCAACGCGGTCGAGAAGGGCCTGTCCACCAAGCCGTGGGTCAAGACCAACATGGCGCCGGGCTCGCAGGTCGTCAACGACTACTACGAGAAGGCCGGCCTCTGGCCGTACCTCGAGAAGCTCGGCTACTACCTCGGTGGCTACGGCTGCACCACCTGCATCGGCAACACCGGTCCGCTGCCCGAGAACATCTCCAAGGCGATCAACGACAACGACCTGTCGGTCACCGCGGTGCTCTCGGGCAACCGCAACTTCGAGGGCCGCATCTCCCCCGACGTCAAGATGAACTACCTGGCCTCGCCGCCGCTGGTCATCGCCTACGGTCTCGCCGGCACCATGGACTTCGACTTCGAGACCGACGCCCTCGGCCAGGACACGGACGGCAACGACGTCTTCCTCAAGGACATCTGGCCGTCGACGAAGGAGATCGAGGAGACCATCGCCTCCTCGATCAACCAGGAGATGTTCGTCAACTCCTACGCGAATGTCTTCAAGGGCGACGAGCGCTGGCAGAACCTGTCAACCCCGGAGGGCGACACCTTCGCATGGGACGAGAACTCGACCTACGTCCGCAAGGCGCCGTACTTCGAGGGCATGACGATGGAGACCACCCCGGTCACCGACATCACGGGCGCCCGCGTCCTGGCGTTGCTGGGCGACTCGGTCACCACCGACCACATCAGCCCGGCCGGCCCGATCAAGCCCGGCACCCCGGCCGCGCAGTACCTGGACGCCAACGGTGTCGAGCGCAAGGACTACAACTCCCTCGGCTCGCGTCGCGGTAACCACGAGGTAATGATCCGCGGCACGTTCGCGAACATCCGCCTCCGCAACCAGCTCCTCGACGACGTCTCGGGCGGCTACACCCGCGACTTCACCCTCGAGGGCGGCCCGCAGTCGTTCATCTACGACGCGTCGCAGAACTACCAGGCCGCCGGCATCCCGCTGGTCGTCCTGGGCGGCAAGGAGTACGGCTCCGGTTCCTCGCGTGACTGGGCCGCCAAGGGCACCAGCCTGCTCGGCGTCAAGGCCGTCATCACCGAGTCGTTCGAGCGCATCCACCGCTCCAACCTCATCGGCATGGGCGTTGTGCCGCTGCAGTTCCCGGCAGGCGAGTCCGCCGGCTCGCTGGGCCTGGATGGCACCGAGACCTTCGACATCACGGGCATCACCAAGCTCAACGAGGGCGTCACCCCGAAGACCATGAAGGTCACGGCCACCAAGACGGACGGCTCCAAGGTCGAGTTCGACGCCGTCGTCCGCATCGACACCCCCGGTGAGGCGGACTACTACCGCAACGGCGGCATCCTGCAGTACGTCCTGCGGAACATGATCGCCAACTGACGTCACCGGCGGGGTTCGCACCCTGCCGCCGACGTCGGAACCCGGGTCCCCGGCAGCGAATTTCGCTGCCGGGCCCCGGGTCCAGCCCAGCGGGACCGTTTCGCCGGTTCCCTTCGATCGCTTTCGGAGGCATCGTGCCCGCCTGCCGACGAAGGAGGCGATGTGCCTAAGGTCAGCGAGGATCACCTCGCGGCGCGGCGCAGTCAGATCCTCGACGGCGCCCGGCGCTGTTTCGCCGAGTTCGGATTCGAGGGTGCGACCGTGCGCCGACTCGAGGAAGCCACCGGACTGTCTCGCGGCGCGATCTTCCATCACTACCGCGACAAGGACGCGCTGTTCCTTGCGCTCGCCCGCGAGGACGCCGGCCGGATGGCGGACATCGCAACCAACGAGGGCCTCGTGCAGGTCATGCGCGACATGCTCACCCATCCGGATCAGTTCGACTGGCTCACCACTCGACTGGAAATCGCCCGGCGGGTACGCACCGACGACGAGTTCCGCAAAGACTGGGCGGACCGGTCGGCCCAACTGACCGACGCCACGCTGGCGCGACTCGAGAAGCAGAAGGCCGCGGGCCGGTTGCGCGAAGACGTGCCCACGGACGTGGTTTTGAGCTTCCTCGACCTCGTCCTCGACGGTCTCATCGCCCGAATTGCGTCCGGGCAAACCGACGACAATCTGCCCGCCGTACTCGACCTGGTCGAGGAGTCGGTGCGCCGCAGCATCTGAGCCATCTCTTATAGTTCGGCTGGTTTGAACAGCTTGGACACAGGGAGAGCTATGGCAGCGACGATGATGTCGGTCTGCACACCGGGACGGACACCGGCGCGATGACACTGTCCGAAATCGCCACCGACTTTACGGAAAATTGGCTGCTCTACTGTTCCATCCCCCTCGTCGCCGCGCTCATCGGTTGGATAACCAAGATCGCCGCCGTGCAGATGCTGCTCCGCCCGCTCGAATTCGTCGGCATTCCGCCGTATCTGGGTTGGCAAGGCGTGGTGCCCCGCGCGACGCCCCGGATGGCGCGGATCGCCGTCGATTTGATGTTCGGCCGACTGATCAATCCGCAGGAGATCATCGACCGGATCGATATCGCCAATCTGACCGAACGGCTGAGTGAACCGCTCAACAACGCGATTCACCAGATGGTCCATCAGGTGATGGAGAAGCAGCAACCGGGTCTGTGGTCCGCCCTCCCGACCGCTGCCCAGAACGCGCTCATTCGCCGGGTACAGGGCGAAGTCCCCGGCGTGATCACTGAAATCGTGGCGGACCTGAGGGAGAACCTCGATCTGGTCGTCGATCTACGCGCGATGGCCATCGATGCGCTCGTCAACGACAAATCGCTGATGGTCAAGCTGGTCGACAGGGTCGGCAAGAACGAGCTGCGCTTCATCATCCGATCGGGATTGTTGTTCGGGTTCCTGCTCGGTCTCGTCCAGGCGGTCGTGTGGGCGTTCACGCACTCGGAATGGCTGATGCCGATCTTCGGTGGTCTCACCGGCCTGTCCACCGACTGGCTCGCGCTGCAGATGATCTTCCGGCCCATCAATCGGAAGCGGTACTTCGGAGTCATTCCCTGGCAGGGGCTGTTCCACAAGCGTCGAGTCCAGGTCACTGCCGACTACGGCGAGCTCGTCGCTACCGAGATCCTGACGCCGGCGAACATCCTCGAAGCGGTCCTCGAAGGCCCGCGATCCGACCGGCTGATGAGCCTGCTTACCCGGCATATGACCGATTTCGTCGACGCGCAGACGGGTGTCGCTCGACCAGTGATCACGTTGGTCGCGGGCACCAGCTACGAGGCGCTGAAGAAGGAAGCCGTCGACCAGACGATCGCCTACATCAGGAAGGGGCCGGAAAACCTGGAAGGTTTCGCGATCGATACGTTCGACCTTCGCAGCATCGTCATCGAGAAAGTCGACCAGCTCACCGATGAGGAGTACGAGGGCCTGCTTCGGCCCGCGTTCAAGCAGGACGAGTGGAAGCTCGTCGCGATGGGCGCCGTGCTCGGCTTCCTCGTCGGCGAACTACAGGTGCACCTTCTCCTGGGCTGACCCTCAACGAATCGCGCCCAGCCGCGTGCGAGCCGCTTGGAAACAAGCGGCGGGCTGCTGATTCGATTAGGCCTTGCGCCGATTCGCTCCGCCCCGGCCGCGCAAGGCGACGTCCGCCTCGACCAGCACGTTGTGGATGAATCCGTAGGACCTGCCAGTCGCTTCGGCGAGCGAGCGGATGCTCGCCCCGGCCTCGTATTGCCGCTTCAACTGGCCCTGCAATTTGTCGCGGGACTTTCCGGTTACCCGCGTTCCCTTTGGAATCCCCGAACCGTTGCCCATGGCAACCTCCCGTTTAGGTGAGCCGGGCTGCATTCAGGCTAGCGACCTGCGTGGGTGGGGATCAGCGAAATCGCAGATCGGGGCCGCCGTTGGGCCAGCCCGGTCAGGCGAGGGTGATGAGGTCCAGGTAGTCCTGCGACCAGTGATCTTCGGTTCCGTCGGGCAGCAGAATCACCCGCTCCGGCGCGAGCGCCTCGGCGGCGCCCGGGTCGTGCGTCACCAGCACGACAGCGCCCGCGTAGCTGCGCAGCGCGTCGAGCACCTGCTCACGCGAGATCGGGTCGAGGTTGTTGGTCGGCTCGTCGAGCAGCAACACATTCGCCGCCGAGGACACGAGACCGGCCAGTGCGAGACGCGTCTTCTCACCACCGGACAGCGTGCCGGCGGGCTGGTCGAGTTGCGGCCCGGTGAACATGAACGCACCGAGCAGACCGCGCAGGTCCTGCTCCCCCGCGTCCGGCGCGGCGTGGCGGATGTTCTCCCAGACCGTGGCGTTGTCGTCGAGGGTGTCGTGCTCCTGTGCGAAGTAGCCGATCTTCAGGCCGTGACCTGGCTGGAGTTCGCCGAGGTCCGGCTTCTCTACACCGGCCAGCAGGCGCAGCAGCGTGGTCTTACCGGCGCCGTTGAGGCCGAGGATGACGACGCGGCTGCCCTTGTCGATCGCGAGGTCGACGCCGGTGAAGATCTCCAGCGAGCCGTAGACCTTGGTGAGTTCCCTAGCCATCAACGGGGTCTTGCCGCACGGGGCGGGGTTCGGGAACCGGATCTTCGCGACCTTGTCCGCGACCCGGACGTCGTCGAGGTCGTTGATCAGCTTCTCGGCACGCTTCGCCATGTTCTGCGCGGCGGTGGCCTTGGTGGCCTTTGCGCCGAGCTTCGCGGCCTGGGCCTTCAGCGCGCTCGCCTTCTTCTCGGCGTTGGCGCGTTCGCGGCGGCGGCGCTGCTCGTCGGTGGCACGCGCATCCATGTACTTGTGCCAGCCCATGTTGTACATATCGGCCTCGCCACGCACGGCGTCGAGGAACCACACCTTGTTGACAACGTCGGCAAGCAGATCGACGTCGTGGCTGATCACGATCAGGCCGCCGTCGTGGTTCTGCAGAAACCCGCGCAGCCAGGTGATGGAGTCGGCGTCCAGGTGGTTGGTGGGCTCATCGAGCAGCAGCGTGGTGTTCGACTTGCCGCCGGAACCGTCGGAGGCGGCGAACAGAATCCGCGCCAGCTCGACACGGCGGCGCTGACCGCCCGAGAGGGTGCGAAGCTGCTGTTCCAGTACGCGGTCGGGCAGGCCAAGGCTGTGGCAGATGCGCGCGGCTTCGGACTCGGCGACGTATCCGCCGAGCGCGGAGAACCGGTCCTCGAGGTTGCCGAACTTGCGGACGGCCTTATCGCGTTCCGCATCGTCGACTGCCTCGGCCATGATGGCCTGCAACTTCTCCATCCGGCGCATGATCTCGTCGAGCCCGCGCGCCGACAGGACGCGGTCCTTCGCGAGAACGCTGAGGTCGCCTTCCTTGGGGTCCTGCGGCAGGTAGCCGAGATCGCCGCTGCGGATGACCTCACCCGCGTACGGCTCGCCCTCGCCGGCGAGGATGCGCAGCGTGGTGGTCTTGCCGGCGCCATTGCGGCCGACCAGCCCGATTCGGTCGCCGGCCTGTACCCGCAGGGCGGAGCCGGGAGCGGAGAGCAACGTGCGCACGCCCGCCCGGACCTCCAGGTCGGTTGCGGTAATCACACGCGTCTCCTCGCCATCGAATCTCAGGATGTCCCGGCCACCACGGCGTACCTGGGCACGGAATCAAGTGTGCGCAGTTCGGCGCACACGAACCACCTATTTTACCGTGCTTCGGCACCAGTCAGATCACTCCGGAACGTGACTCCGCTAACGTTCATACTCATGAGTAACGAAGCGGGTCTGCAGGGCAAGGGAGCACTTGTCACCGGCGCGAGCCGCGGCATCGGCCATGCCATCGCCGCCGAACTGCTCTCCCGAGGCGCGAGTGTGCTGATCACCGCGCGCAAGCCCGATGCGCTCGACGAAGCGGCCGCTGCGCTGTCCGCGCTTGGCCATCCCGGCAAGATCGTGGCGCTCCCCGGCAACTCCGGTGATGCGGACGCCCGCGCCCGCGCGGTCGATACCGCTGTGGCCGAATTCGGTTCGCTCGACATCCTGATCAACAACACCGGCATCAACCCGGTCTTCGGTTCGCTCATGGACGCCGACCTCGACGCCGTGCGGAAGATCTTCGACGTGAATGTCGTTGCCGCACTTGGTTATGTGCAGCAGGCATACCGCGCCTGGATGAGCGAGCACGGCGGCGCGGTGGTGAACGTGGCCAGCGTCGCCGGTATCCGTTCGACGGGTGTCATCGCCGCCTACGGCGCCTCGAAGGCCGCGCTGATCCGGCTCACCGAAGAACTCGCCTGGCAACTCGGGCCGAACATCCGGGTGAACGCCGTGGCCCCCGGCGTAGTGAAGACACGCTTCGCCGAGGCGCTCTACGCCAACGGTGACGAGGCCGCTTCGGCCGGCTACCCGATGAAGCGACTCGGTACGCCCGAGGATGTCGCCCGGCTGATCGGTTTCCTCTCGTCCGACGAGGCGGCGTGGATCACCGGTGAAACCGTCCGCGTCGACGGCGGGCTGCTCGCGACCGGCGGTATGTAGGCCCGTCGTGCGCGCCGATGTCGCGATCGTCGGGCTCGGGCCCGCCGGACGGGCGCTTGCGCACCGCTGCAGCAGGCGGGGATTGCATGTCGTCGCGATCGATCCGCTTCCGGATCGCCGCTGGCAGGCAACATATGCAGCCTGGGCCGACGAACTTCCGGCGTGGCTTCCGGCGGGCGTGATCGCCGCCGCGGTGACGCCGCGTGCCTGGACCACCACCGAGCATCTGATCGACCGGCAGTACTGCGTGCTCGACACCGCCGCGCTGGCCGATGCGCTAACGCTCACCGGTGCCGCTGTGGTGGCCGACCGAGCGGTGGAGTTGACGGCGGATCATGTGGTCCTCGACAGTGGCGAGACGATCTCGGCCGCGACGGTGATCGATGCGCGTGGGACAGGCGCGCCGACGTCGGCCGCTCAGCAGACCGCCTACGGCATTGTCGTCGACGCCGCAGTCGCAGCGCCCGCTCTCGGCGGCGCCGATGCACTGTTCATGGATTGGCGCCCGGATAACGGCGTCACGCACGACCGGCCGCCGTCGTTCCTCTACGCCGTGCCGCTTGGGTCCGGGCGGGTGCTGCTCGAGGAGACCTGTCTGGTCGGGCGACCCGCACTCCGGTTGACGGAGTTGCGCACGCGACTGACCGCTCGGTTGGCCGCTCGCGGCGTCGACCTCACTGGCGACGAACCGATCGAGCGGGTCCGGTTCGCCGTCGAGGCACCGACTGTGCCGCGCGGCGCAGTCGGATTCGGTTCTCGGGGCGGGCTGATGCATCCCTGTACCGGGTACAGCGTTGCCGAATCGTTGAATTCCGCCGATACCGCGGCGGCGGCCATCGCCGGCGGTGGCGACGTCGGCCGCGCGCTGTGGCCAATCCGGGCACGCACGGTCGCAAACATGCGGGCGGCGGGTCTGCGCACGCTGCTCGCTGCCCCACCCGAGCAGGTCGTGCCGTTCTTCGCGGCATTCTTCGATCTGCCGGAACGGCTGCAGCGGGCATATTTGTCTGGGCGTCAGGACGCCTCGGGGACGTCGGCGGCGATGCTCGCGATGCTGTTGCGTGCGCCGGCGCCGGTGCGCGCGACCATGGTGCGCTCATCGATTGGTCGCCAGAATGCCCGAATTCGATCATGATGAAGACATGAGGTCGATCTGGAAGGGATCCATTGCCTTCGGGCTGGTCAATGTTCCGGTGAAGGTTTACACCGCCACCGAGGACCACGACATCCGCTTCCACCAGGTGCACGCCAAAGACGGTGGGCGGATCAAATACGACCGCGTCTGCACGGTGTGCAACGAGTCGGTGCAGTTCGCTGACATCGACAAGGCCTACGACTCGCCGGAGGGCGATCGGGTCATCCTGACCGACGAGGACTTCTCGAAGCTCCCCGCCGCCGAGAAGCACGAGATCCCGGTGCTGCAGTTCGTTCCTTCGGAGCAGATCGATCCGATCCTGATGGACCGCAGCTACTACTTGGAGCCGGATTCGACGACGCCGAAGGCGTACGTGCTGCTGGCGAAGACGCTCGAAAAGATCGACCAGACCGCGCTGGTGCATTTCACGCTGCGGCAGAAGACGCGGCTGGCGGCGCTGCGGGTCCGTGACGGCGTCCTCGTGCTGCAGACCTTGTTGTGGCCGGACGAGGTGCGCGCGGCCGAGTTCGAAGCGCTCGAGGGTGTCTCCGCGCCGCGGCCTCAGGAAATCAAGATGGCTGAGACGCTGGTGGACAGCATGTCCGGCCATTTCGACCCTTCCGAGTACACCGACGAGTACCAGATCGAGCTGCGAAAGATGCTCGAAGACACCATCGCCAACGGCGGCAAGAAGGTCGTACACGCCGAGGAGCCGACCGAGGAGAGCGAGGACGCCGAGGTCGTCGATCTCGTCGCGGCGCTGCGGCGCAGCGTGCAGGCCGCCGGCGAAAAGGTCGGCGCAGAGCCCAAGAAGGCGCCGGCAAAGAAGGCGCCCGCCAAGAAGGCCGCCGCGAAATCGACTGCCAAGAAGACGACGGCCAAGAAAACCGCGGCCAAGAAGTCCACGTCCAGTCAGGAACGCAAGGGCGCGTAAGGCTTTCGGCGCTCAGCCGATCTGTTCGCGGCCCTCGGCGAAGAACTCCGTGATCGCGGTGTCGCTCGGCAATTGGTCGATGGTGCGCGCGGCACCGAACGGCACATTCCAGAACTCTCCGGTGCGCGCCTCGAACGGCACCACGTACGCGTAAGGCTGGTCGACGAAGCCGTCGCCCATCGAGACCCCGTAGTTGACCTCGCCCACCACGATGCCGAGATCGAAATGTTCCGGCCACAGCACCGGAGTCTGATCCGGCGCGAACGCGCGCAGCGCGGCATCGCCGAGCCGGTACCAGGCGAGCAGTCGAACGGCGGTCTCGGTGTCTACAACGAGCGACTCGTCGGGCACGACGCCGGAATGGTCGGCGTACAGGTCTTCCGGCTGCCCGGCGTCGATTCCCGCGAGTCCACCGAGTTCCGCACAGGTGCGTCCATCGACCGGAGCGCGACCGCCTTCCCAGACGAGTTCAGCGCCCTCGATGCCGACCGGAAGTGCGACACCGGCGAATCCGGCCGCAGTCGGCTTCAGCCGGATCGTGCCGTGTGCCCGGTACTGCGGGCCGGAGATCAGCATTTCGGCGATCGCGTGCAGTGATCGGCGGGTCGGCGCCGGGTTGTCGATCGTGCCGGACGTCTCGGGCATCTGGCCTCCTTCGCGCGTGCGTCTTTCGCCGCGATGCGGTACCGCCTCACGGTAATCGAGGCGAGAATGGCGGCCGTACGACCGAACCTATTTCGGCACGGAAGGCGCTCACTATGACCGAAGGCGACAAGAAGCCCTGGGAGCGGCCCGCCGCTTGGCGCGACGGCTGGAACGAGGGACCCGACTCGAAATTCGCAGGCCGCGATCAGGCGTCCGAGGAGCCCGAGTATCGAACGCTGACCTACGAGGTCACCGGCCGGGTCGCGCGGATCACCTTCAACCGGCCCGAACAGGGCAACGCGATAACCGCCGACACCCCGGTCGAGTTGGCGGAAACGGTGGAACGCGCCGACCTCGATCCCCGCGTACACGTGATCCTCCTGTCGGGGCGCGGCAAGGGTTTCTGCGGCGGATACGACCTGGGCATCTTCGCCGAGAACCTGGATGAATCGGACCACACCGATACCCGGCGCGGCACGGTGCTCGACCCGATGGTGCAGGCGCTCAACCACAATCCGTTCGCCAACTGGGACCCGATGATCGACTACGCGATGATGAGCCGGTTCAACCGCGGATTCTCGGCGCTGCTGCACGCGAACAAGCCGACAGTGGCGAAACTGCACGGCTTCTGTATCGCCGGTGGCACCGATATTGCGCTTTTCTGCGATCAGATCATCGCCGCGGCGGACACCAAGATCGGCTATCCCCCGACCCGCGTGTGGGGTGTGCCCGCAGCAGGCATGTGGGCGCACCGACTCGGTGACCAGCGCGCGAAGCGCATGCTGCTCACCGGCGACAGCATCACCGGCGCAAAAGCCGAGGAGTGGGGGCTCGTGATCGAGGCACCGCCTGCCGACGAACTCGATGCACGCACAGAGGAACTCGTGGAACGCATCGCGCGGATGCCGATCAACCAGCTGATGATGGTCAAACTCGCCCTCAACACCGTGCTGCTCAACCAGGGCGTCGCGAACTCGTCCATGGTGAGCACCGTCTTCGACGGCGTCTCCCGGCACACCCGCGAGGGCTACAACTTCCAGATGCGTTCGGCGACAGCGGGTTTCCGCGAAGCAGTGCGCGAGCGCGACGAAATTTTCGGCGATTGGAAGCAGGCACGGCCCGGGCCCAAGGCACCCTAGCCGAACGCTCTCCATCGGCCCACGCATTCCGTCCGTGCGACACCTGCGTTCGGCGTAACGTCTCATCGCAGGAGACGGCGACGGCTCCTGCGGCCATCGTCGGACCCCTCGTATCGGCCGAGGCAAATGCCTCTGATTCGACGGAGTGACCATGGCTGATCTCACCGGCGAGGATCGACGCGACCTGTTGCGCACAATGATCCTGATCCGAACCTTCGAAGAAGCAATCCTGCGGGAGTACCACGCCGACAAGAAACCGGCGTTCGATATCGGCGCGGGCGCGGTGCCCGGCGAAATGCACTTGTCGGCGGGCCAAGAGCCGGTGGCGGCAGGCGTGTGCGCGAACCTGACCACCGACGACGCTGTCACCGCCACCCACCGCCCGCATCATGTCGCGATCGCACACGGCATGGACCTGCGCGCACTGGCCGCGGAGATCTTCGGCCGCGAAACCGGGCTGGGCCGAGGTCGGGGCGGACATATGCACCTGTTCGACCCGGTGACGCATTTCTCCTGCTCCGGCATCATCGCCGAGGGCCTGCCTCCGGCGCTTGGCCAGGCGTTCGCGTTCAAGCAGCGCGGTACGACGAACATCGCCGTCGCGGTCACCGGCGAAGGGGCCGCGAACCAGGGCGCGTTTCACGAGTCGCTGAATCTCGCCGCACTGTGGCAGCTGCCCGTGGTGTTCGTCGTCGAGGACAACGACTGGGCGATCTCCGTGCCGCGCGACGCCTCGACCTCGCTGAAGTCCAACGCGGATCGGGCGTCGGCTTACGGCATGCCCGGCACTCGCGTGGAGGGTAACGACGTGGAGGCCGTGCACGAGGCCGCGGCCGAGGCGGTAGCGCTGGCTCGGTCAGGCGGCGGACCGAGCCTTCTCGAGATACACACGCTACGGCTGTGGGGGCATTTCGAGGGCGATGCGCAGGGCTACCGCAGCGACGCGGGAACGGCGTCGGAACAGGACCCGATCCCGCGCTATCGGGCGCAGCTGATCGACACGGGCGTCATCGCCGAGGAGGACATCGCCGTGATGTCGGCATCCGCGTCCGAGCGAGTAGAGGATGCGGTGTCATTCGCGAAATCCTCGCCGAGTCCCGACCCGGCCGAGGCGACCCGCTACGTCTTCGTGGAAGGGGCCTGAGCCATGACGTCAGCGACAACCCCGGCGGCCGCGCACGACCTGCCGCAGGAACCCGAACCGGGTACGCGCCGCCTGACCACCGCAAAGGCATTGGTGGAAGGCATTTCTCAGCAGATGTCGGCAGACGACTCGGTGTTCGTGATGGGTGAGGACGTCGGCGCCTACGGCGGTATCTTCTCCTCGACCACCGGCCTGCTCGACGAGTTCGGCCCGAATCGCGTATTGGACACTCCGATCTCGGAGACGGCATTCATCGGCATGGGCATCGGAGCAGCCGTCGAGGGCATGCGCCCGATCGTCGAGTTGATGTTCGTCGACTTCTTCGGCGTTTGCATGGATCAGATCTACAACCACATGGCCAAGATCCACTTCGAGTCCGGCGGGCATGTGCGCGTGCCGATGGTGCTGATGAGCGCGGTGGGCGGCGGCTATTCCGACGGTGCCCAGCACTCGCAATGCCTGTGGGGCACCTTCGCACACCTGCCCGGCATGAAGGTGGTGGTCCCGTCCACGCCGTATGACGCGAAGGGCCTGATGACAGCGGCGATCCGGTGCGACGACCCGGTCATCTACCTGTTCCACAAGGGCGTCATGGGTCTGCCGTGGATGAAGAAGAACCGCCGGTCCATCGCGGCGGTCCCGGAGGAACCCTACGAGGTGCCGATCGGCACGGCGAACGTCTGTCGCGAGGGCACCGACGTGACCGTGGTGACGTTGTCGCTCGGCGTCCATCACAGCCTCGACGTGGCGGAGAAGCTCGTGGACGACGGAATCGACGTCGAGGTAGTCGACCTGCGCAGCGTGGTCCCGCTGGACCGCGAGACGGTCTCGGCGTCGGTCGGCAAGACGGGCCGCCTCGTGGTGGTGGACGAGGACTACCAGTCGTTCGGGCTGTCCGGTGAGGTGATCGCTTCGGTGGTCGAGCGCGACCCGGGGGCGCTGCGGGCCGTCGAGCGCGTCTGCGTGCCCGACGTGCCGATCCCGTATGCCCGCGATCTCGAGTACGCGGTGCTGCCGACCCCGGCGCGCATCGAGGACGCGGTGCGCAGCGTGATGCGCAGATGACCGAGGTGACGTTTCCCCGGATGTCCGAGGAGGCGGACGCGATCGGCGTGCTCTCGACGTGGTTCGTCGAATCCGGCGAGACGGTGAAAGCCGATCAGCTCATCGCCGAGGTGGCGATGGACAAGGTGGATGCGGAGGTGCTGGCCCCGGTAGCCGGCACCATCACGCTCGCCACCGACGAGGGCGCGGAGGTGGAGCAGGGCGCGGTCATCGCCCGCATCGAGTAGTAACCACCGGGGGCGAACCGGTCAGCGCTTCCGCAACTCGCGCCACTGCCGCACGACCTCCTCGACGTCGACGGTGTGTGCGATGACCTTGACCTGCGGCCCGAACTTCGGGGCCATGATGTCGAGCTTCACCCGCCGGTTGTAGTCGTCGAGGACCTGCCGAACGGTTCGTTCGTCGCGGATCCCGGCAAGCGATTCCGGGAAACCGCCGCCCTCCTTACGCAATTGCAGGGTGGGCGGCAGCGCGGAGATCGGGTCCAGACCGTCGTGTTCGAGCTTCTTCTTGATCCACCAGTTCGGATCGTCGTTCTCGGGCAGGTTCAGCGGCTTGCCCTTGCCGGGCAGGTTGTCGAACTCACCACGTTCGGTCGCCTCACGGATGAGGCGCTCGACGTGCGATTCGTACGCGGGCACACCTCGAGGGTAATAGCGTCACGCCGCTCATCGCGGCGTTGCGTTGCCCGGCTCCCCGAGCAGGCGAACCGCCCGGATCGCGACATAGAACTCGGCGGCATCGATCGGCTTCTCCACCGTCCGACCGGTGAGCTGGCGGATCTTGCGGAGCCGGTAGAGCACGGTGTTGCGGTGATAGTGCAGTCGGTCGGCCGTCGCGGCGGTGGACCCGTCGCACTCGAACCACGCCTCGAGTGTGGCCAGCATTTCTTCACGCTCACCGTCGGGCAGGTCGAGCAGCGGACCGAGAACTCGCGTCGCCACCTCGCGGGCCGCGTCCGGTAGCCGAACGAGCAACGGCGCGAGCGAAAGTCGGTCGTAGCGAACGACAGCCGGCGCTCCGGCCGGCGTGCAGCGGCTCGCGAGGCGGGCCTCATCCACGGCCGCGGCGATCTCGGTGGGCAAGCCGAATACCCGACTCACCCCCACTCGCAGGGCGAAGACAGCGTCCACCTCGCTCAGCGCGGCTTCAACATCAGCGGCGCTGCGGGCGCAGATCAGGCCCAGGTAGTTGTCCGGCCGCGGATCCCAAACCGAGGCGATGCCTTTGTCGGCCAATCGGGTCGCGGCGTCGCCCGCGCTCGTCGGCCGCAACTCCGCGGCCTCGGCGCACACCACGACGAAGTTCGCCCGTTCCGGCATTCCGAGCGCCCGCATCGCATCGACGATCGCCGTCGGGTTGTCCACGTGGCCGTCGAACACCGTCCGCACCAGGAGCGCCCGGGCCTCGGCATCGGCGTGCGCGAGCAGTACCTCGGCCTCTCGGTAACCTTCGACGGCTGCGTCGGAGTACGCGTCGATCGCCGCCCACAAGATGGCCGGCATCTGCACCAGGTCCGATGGCGCGACCCCGGCCGACCGCTCCAGAATCTGCTCCCAGATCAATTGGGCGCCCAGTCGGTATGCGTGCAACAACGCGGTCAGCGGGATACCTTGCTCGGCCTTCAGCCGGCCGGTCGATCGCGCGGTGTCGGGCCGTAGCGGACCGTTGCCGGCGAGCACGCCCAGTACCGCTAAGAGGTTGTCGGTGCAGGCGGCACGAAGTTGGTCCAGCGTCAGCAGTTGCGAGTCGAGGTAGGTCTGCTCGGCTTCCCGGACCCGATCCACGAGACGGTCGGAGAGTTCGGGCAGCGCATCGAGCAACTCGGCGGCGACGGTGGCCGAGGCCCCCGCGGCGCCACCTAGTGAAGTGGTCACCGCACAACGATAGCCAGACAAGCGCGGCCTAGACCACCACGACGTTGTGCAGCGGCACAAGGTCATGCCAAAAATGGCATCACCGCCGCCTATGGTGGCCGGCACGTCGCGCGCGACACAATTTCACTATTCCCGGCACCACGCCGACCTCCAGCGCACTACGGGAGCTGAATTACGCCGATGAGCGATGCCAACCACGAGAACATCGACTACCGAGCGGCGATCGACACCGCCCTCGACGACCTAGCCACAGGTGAGAAGGCCTGGTCCGAGCTATCCCTCGCGGCGAGGGCAGACCTGCTCGATCGCGTGCGCGCCGCCACCGGTAGGCACGGAGAGGACTGGGTGCGCGCGGCTTCGTCGATCAAGCGACTCGGCCCCCACTCGCAACTCGCCGGCGAGGAGTGGATGTCGGGTCCGTATGCCTTCGCAGCGGGTCTCGGTGCGGTCGCACAATCGCTGCGCGATCTCGCCACTGGGCGCAGCCCGCTGCACGGCGCACGCTTCAGTACGGCCGGCGGCGGCCGCACATCGGTCCGCGTGCTGCCCAATTCGGTCTACGACTCGCTGCTGCTGAGCGGCTTCAGCGCCGAGGTGTGGCTGCGGCCGGGCATCGATGCAGACGAGGCGCGCGCCAACGCCGGTCTCGCGCAGCATGATCCGAGCGTGACAGGCGGCATCGGCGTTGTCCTCGGTGCCGGTAATATCACCTCGATCGCACCGCTGGATGTGATCTACGAGCTGCTCGCCCACAACCGCGTGGTAGCGCTGAAGCTCAATCCGATCACCGATCCGCTGCTGCCGGTCCTCGAAGCGGTACTGGCGCCGCTCATCTCGATCGGCGCGATTCGAATCCTCACCGGCGGGGCCGAGGTCGGCGAATACCTCGTGCACCACGACGCGGTCGCACACGTGCACATGACCGGTAGCGCGGTCACACACGACGCCATCGTGTGGGGCACCGGCGACGAGGCCCGGCAGCGCAAGGCCGACCGCGATCCGCGCCTGACCAAGCCGATCACCAGCGAGCTCGGCGGCGTATCCCCCACGATCGTCGTGCCCGGCAAGTGGAGCGCCGCCGACCTGCGTTTCCAGGCCGAACACATTGCCACCCAGCGCCTGCACAACGGCGGTTACAACTGCGTCGCCTCGCAGGCGGTGATCGTGTCGGCGGACTGGGATCAGAAACGGGAATTCCTCGCCGCCCTGCGCAACGCACTCGACGCCGCGCCCGCTCGGGTCGGCTACTACCCGGGCAGCGACCAGCGGGTTGCCGCGGCGAGCGCGGCCTACCCCGATGCCGAACGCCGGGGCGATATCGGCGAGCGCCTGCTGGTCACCGGCCTTTCCCCGGACGCGGACGAGCCGCTGCTCGGAACCGAGTACTTCGCACCCGTGCTCGGCGTACTCGAGCTGCCCGGTTCCGGCACCGAATTTCTCACCGCAGCAACCAATGCCGCCAACGATCAGTTCGTCGGCACCCTCGGGGTGAACGTCATCGCACATCCGCGCAGCATCGGCGAACTCGGCGACTCGTTCGAGTCGATGATCACGGACCTGCGGTACGGCACCATCGCCGTCAACGCGTGGACCGGGGTCGGCTTTCTCGCCGCGGCCGCCACATGGGGCGCCTTTCCCGGACACACCGTCGACGATGTGCAATCCGGAATTGGCGTGGTGCACAATGCTTTCCTGATAGCCGACACCGAGCGCACCGTGGTACGCGGACCGTTCCGGCCCGCACCCAGGTCGGTGCTGCACGGCGAACTGTCGCTGTCACCGAAGCCACCATGGTTCGTCACGAACACGACCGCTGCCACGACAGGGCGCCGACTCACGGCGTTCGCCGCCGATCCATCGCCCAAGCACCTGCCCGCCATCTTCGCTTCCGCCCTGCGCGGCTGAAGCCATCCGCATCGAGAGGCCGACATGTCTGATCGCATAGTCGATTACGTAGTAGTCGGAACCGGATCCGCCGGTGCCGTCGTCGCGAATCGCCTCAGCGCCGACCCCCGCAACGAGGTCGTCGTCCTCGAAGCCGGCGCCAAGGACTCCGACAAGTTCATCCACATCCCGGCCGCATTCGCGAAGCTCTACCGCACCAACTACGACTGGGACTACCTCACCGAGCCGCAGCCCGAACTTGCCGGTCGCCAGATCTACTGGCCGCGCGGCAAGATGCTCGGCGGTTCGTCGTCGATCAACGCGATGATGTGGGTCCGCGGTTTTGCCGCCGACTACGACGAATGGGCCGAACTCGCCAGCGAGGGTTGGTCGTTCGCGAATCTCGTCGAGTACTTCCGCCGGATCGAGAGCGTGCAAGGCGCCACCGAGGCCGACGAGGGCACCGGCGGTCCGATGCACGTCTCGGCGCAGCGCTCGCCCCGTGCCATCACTCGCGCATTCCTCGATGCCGTTGCGGAGTGCGGGTACCCGATCGAGCGGCCGAATCTGCCGGAGCCGAAGGGGTTCACGCAGACCGTCGTCAGTCAGCACCGGGGCGCGCGGTGGAGCACCGCCGACGGTTACCTCCGGCCGGCGCTCAAGCGGAAGAACCTGGAACTCGTCACCGAGGCGACCGCGACCAAGGTGATCTTCGAGGGCACCCGCGCGGTGGGGATCGAGTACCGGACCGCGACAGGCCTCCAAACCGTCCGCGCGCGGAAGGAGATCGTGCTGTGCGGCGGCGCAGTAAACACCCCGCAGTTGCTGATGCTGTCCGGTATCGGCGACCGCGACAAGCTCGCCACCCACGGGATTGCCACCGTGGCACACAATCCCGAGGTCGGCCTGAACATGCTCGACCACCTCGTCGCCCCGATGGGCTGGGACGTCGAGTCGGACTCCCTCACGGGAGCCGAGCGTCCCGCACAGCTGGCCAATTACCTGCTGCGTCGCCGCGGCATGCTCACCTCGAACGTCGGCGAGGCGTACGGATTCATCCGCAGCCGTGCCGAATTGAGCCTGCCCGACCTCGAACTGGTCTTCGCGCCCGCACCCTTCTACAACGAGGGACTCGGCGATCCGCACCCGCACCACGCGGTCGTGATGGGACCCATCCTGCTCAAGCCGCAGAGCGCGGGCGAGATCACGTTGCGCTCCGCCGATCCGCAGGCGAAGCCGCTCATCGATCCGCGCTACCTCTCCGATCCGGATGGGATCGACCGCGCCGCGATGATGCAGGGGCTGCGGGTATGTGCCGAAATCGCCCAGGCCCCATCGTTGCGTGGACTGCTGGGTGGGCTGTCGCAGCCGGCGACTGGCGCACGCGTGCCCGACGAGGACACCCTCGCCGAGTCGCTGAATCGGCATTCGCACACGCTCTACCACCCGGTGCGCACGTGCCGGATGGGCAGTGACGCGAACAGCGTCGTCTCGCCGACACTCGCCGTGCGAGGTGTCGATGGGTTGCGTGTGGCCGACGCATCGATCATGCCGACGATCGTCCGCGGCCACACGAACGCGCCAACCATCCTGATCGGAGAGAAGGCCGCTGACCTGATCCTCTCCGCAAACTGAGGCGGATCCGCTAGAAGGTGAGAACCGCCTTCGCGACCTCGCCGGACTTCGTGGCCGCCAGCGCCGCATCGAGTTCGTCGAACGCGAAGGTGGTGATCAGCTTCTCGAACGGGAAGCGTCCGTCCTGCCAGAGCGCGATCAGTTCGGGGATGAACTCCTGCGGATCGACGTCGCCCTCGATGACGCCAGTAACGCTGCGCCCCATCAGGATTGCGGACTGATCGAGGGTCACCGGGTTCCGCTGGCCGCGCAGACCGAGCGTCGCGCAGCTGCCGGGCGAGCGCAGCACGCTCACCGCGGTGTTGAGCACCTCCTCGGAACTGACGGTGTCGACGCTGTGGTCGGCGCCGCCGCCGGTCAGTTTGCGCAACTGCTTCGCGAGGTCGGCGTCGGTGGCATCCACCACGGCGGTGGCGCCCACACTCAGCGCGAGATCACGCCGGGCACCGACCGGGTCCACGGCGATGATCGTCTCGCAACCGGCGACGACCGCGGCCATGACCGCACCGAGACCGACCGCGCCCGCACCGAATACGACGATCGAGGATCCCGTTCGGGGCCGCAGTACCTTCAGCACCGCGCCGGCGCCGGTCATGATGCCGCAGCCGAGCGGACCGAGCCGATCGATCGGCAGATCACCCGAGACGCGGACCGCGTCGCTCGCATCGACAACGGCGTGGGTTGCCATCGACGACTGCCCGAACCAGTTGCCGTGCAACGGATCACCGTCGAGCTGCAGCGTTGTGCTGCCGTCCGAGCGACGCCCCGAGTAGTTGCGCAACGCGAAGTTCGCGCAGTAGGCGGGATGACCGGCGTCGCAGTTGCGGCACGAGCGGCACGACGAATAACTCAGCACCACATGATCGCCGGGCGCGAGGTTCTCGACGGCCGATCCGACGGCCTCGATGATTCCGGCACCTTCGTGGCCGAGTACGGCCGGGACCGGAACCGGCACCGCGCCGATCGCGGCGGTCAGGTCGGTGTGGCAGATGCCGACGCCGGCAATCCGCACGAGGATTTCCGAGTCCCGCAGCTCACCGACTTCGATGTCCCGGATGTCGAATGGCTGCCCGTAACCGGACAGCACCGCTGCACGCGCCTGCTTCGCCACCGCACTCCTCGATGATGGAAAGTGATGAAAGGTCTCTCACCTATGCTCGGGCGAGTCTATGCGGTGGTCAGCGCGATGCCCTCAAACGGGTGCAAACCTTCTATCCC
>NZ_LRRB01000326.1 GCF_001646865.1 Aldersonia kunmingensis
GTGCCCGCCGCGAGATCGACGAGATCCCCGGTGCCGAGCAGCGTGCCGCGCGCACGCAACCCGGGCCACAGCCCCTCCTGCACGCCCGCGACCGCGACCACGGTCCACTCGCGCCCCACTGCGGCATGCGCACTGAGCAGGGCGACGGCCTCGGGATCAGCAGCACCCGAGCGTCCCGGCCCACCGGGAATCTGCTGGCGCTCCAGGTAATCCACGAAACCCTCGATACCGGCGCGCGGCAACCGGTCCACATAGGCCGCAGCGGCGTCGAACAACGCCACCACGCTGTCCAGGTCCCGATCGGCCTGTGCTCCGAGTGCGCCACCTCGTGCCGAGGCCCCGGTCCAGCCGCGTTCCAGCCCGGACGCCTGCCACGCCGCCCACAACACATCCTCGACGCCCCTGCCCATGCGGCGCACCGCGCGGGCCCGCGCAAGCACCTTGAGCACCCGGCGCAGCGGCGCCGCCTCGACGTCGGTGAGCGCCGCGAGCACCTTCTTCTCGTCGGCCGCATCGGCGATCACCCGACGCAGCACCTCCGCGGAATCCTCATCCCGACCGGCCTCCGCAACGATCCGGCGCACCCCGCGCCGCAGCCTGCGCAGGGCCACTGGATCGGCGCCGCCGACCGGCCCCGAGAGCAGCGCGAGCGCGTCGTCGGGAGTGAATTCGCTTGCGCCGATCGCGCGCAGCACCTGCAGCAGCCACGCGGCCCCACGCTGGCGCGCCAGCGGCAGATCGGACACCGGCGTATTTGTCGGTACCCCGGCAGCCGCGAGGGCCCGCCGCAAAGGTGCCAACGACAGCGGCACCGACCGCATCAGTACGGCCATTTCCGACCACGGCACACCGTCGTAGAGATGCGCCCTGCGCAGGTGGTCGGCGATCAGCGCGGCCTCCTTGGCGACCGTCGCCGCTACCTCGACACGCACCTGCCCAGGCTCGGCGTCCGGCATGGCGACCGCGCCGCGGTGCGGCTGACGTCCGGGCAGCCGAGCCGCCGTGCGGGTAGCCACCAGGGCGAGGCGGCCTGCGGCGCGGTAGTTCGTCGCGAGCACGACCCGCCGGGAAGTCACGACCTCGCCGCGGCGGGCCGGCGCATCGTCGGCAAGATCCTTCAGGAATGCGGAATCGGCCCCGCGAAAGGCGAAAACACCCTGGTCCGGGTCACCGGCGACCACGGCGGCTGACGTCCCGGTGCCGATCAGCCGCACCAGCTGCGCCGCCTGTGGATCGAGATGTTGTGCGTCGTCGACCAACAGGTAGCGGATGCGCTTGCGTTCGCGTGCCAGCAGCTCGCGGTCGGCGGCGAATGCGCTCAGGGCGGCACCGACCAGTTCGGCGGCGTCGAGTGCGGGCGCGCTCGCCTCCGGTGCCTCGACACCGACCGCGAAGCGCAGCAGCGTCGACTGCTCGAGGCCGGTGGCGAACTTGCCGGCCGCGACCCATTCCGGCCGGTGTCGTTTGCGGCCGAGCTTGACCAGATCCTCCGGGCCGAGGCCGCGCTCACTTGCGCGCAACAGCAGATCCCGCAGCTCGCTGGCGAACCCGCCGAGTGCAAGCGCGGGCCGCAGCCGCTCCGGCCACATGTCGGGCCCGTCCTCGATATCGCCGAGCAGCATCTCCCGGATGACCGTGTCCTGCTCCGCGCCGGTCATCAGGCGCGGCGGCGGGTTGCCATGCGCCGCTGCCTGCAGCCGCAATACCGCGAACGCGTAGGAGTGCACGGTGCGAACCAGCGGTTCCCGGGTCGCGTTGCGCACGCCGACGCCGTCGCGGCCGAGCAGTCCCGCGGTGATCGCCGCACGGGCCGCGTCGGCAGCACTGCGGGAATGGGTGAGCAGCAGCACCGATTCCGGGTCGGTGCCATCGGCGATCCGGCCGACCGCGAAGTCCGTGAGCAGCGCGGTCTTGCCGGTCCCCGGACCGCCGAGGACCTGCCAGGGCAACCACCCTCCGGCATCTGGCGCGGAATCCAGCAGCTGCCGGGCCTCCCCGTCCCACTCGCGCTGCGCGCTCGTCGGGGATGGGCGACGAATCAGCCGGGTCGCGTACGCATCGCGTCCCGCGGGGTTCGTCATGGCCGCAATTGCAGCAGACGGCACCGACAGGAACACTCTTGTCCGTGCCCGATCTTCACGTTCACCGATTCGGTCCCGCCGACGGACCCGCCGTCCTCGCCCTGCACGGCCTCACCGGTCACGGCAAGCGCTGGGAATCGCTTGCCGTCGAGGAGTTGCCGGACGTCCGCGTCATTGCACCGGACCTGCGCGGCCATGGCCGTTCGCCGGCCGCGCCGCCGTGGAGTTTCGAGGCGCATGTCGCGGATCTGCGCGCGCTGCTCACCGCCGAGGGCGATGGGCCCGCGGTCGTCGTCGGGCATTCCTTCGGCGGCGCCATCGCGCTGCATCTCGCTCATCGGCACCCGGAACTGGTCCGTGGTCTCGTGCTGCTCGACCCGGCCATCGCCCTGGACCCGTACGACATGCTCGACATCGCCACGGCAGCGATCGCCTCGCCCGACTACGCTGACGCCGCGGAGGCGCGGGCCGAGAAGGTGCACGGCGCCTGGGCGGACGTGCCCGAGCGACTGCTCGATCTCGAGATGGCCGAGCACCTCGTGCCGACCATGAACGGTAGCGTCGGCTGGCGTATTTCGCTGCCGGCATTCTCCGCATCCTGGGGTGAGCTGGCCCGGGAGGCCGTGCTCCCACCGGCCGGTATGCCGACGGTGCTGGTGCAGGCGATGAAGGTGCAGCCGCCGTATGTGACCGAGAAGTTCCGCTCCGCGCTGCAAGCCCACCTCGGGAACGCGCTCGAGATCCGCGAGTGGGACTGCCACCACATGGTCAGCCTGGCGCGACAGGCCGAAACCGCGCAACTGATCCGCACACTGCTCTAGCCCAATGGCCACGACCGAGGACCAGGTGGAGCGGGTGCGCGAACTCGTCGCGGCCATCCCGCCCGGCCGGGTCTCGACGTACGGCGATATTGCCTCTGCCGCAGGCCTTTCCAGCCCTCGCACGGTCGGTTGGATAATGCGCACGGACTCTGCCGACCTGCCCTGGCATCGGGTGATCGGCGCCTCGGGGAAGCCGGCAAATCACCTCGCGACCCGCCAGCTCGAGCGCCTCGCCGCCGAGGGTGTGCCGATCCACGACGGCCGTGTCCGGCTGGCCGAGGCGCGCTGGCACTTCTAGTCCCGCGGTTTTCGCAGTGATCACGAGCAAATGGCCCCGCTGCGGGCTATTTCGGGGGCCATATGTTCGTGATCACGGCAGCAACCGGGCAACCCAATTTCGGGGATTGTGCACGCTCGGCTATGTGGGAACATGACAGCCATGCGTGCCGAGGCAATCGTGCTGGCCGGGGGCCGGGCGAGCCGGATGGGCGGGGTCGACAAACCGGCGATTGTCGTGGCCGGGCGCAGCATGCTCGACACCGCGCTCGCGGCCGTCGCATGGTGCGAACACATCGCGGTGGTCGGGCCGCATCGTGACGACCTTCCCCCTGAGATCCAGCAGACCCAGGAACATCCGCCCGGATCGGGGCCGGTCGCCGGGATCGTGGCCGGTCTTGCCGCGCTCCCCGGTACCGAGGGGTATGTCGTGGTGCTCGCCGCCGACCTGCCCGCGCTGCAGCCGGATACCGTGCGCGAGTTGACGCGCCAGTGTGCCGAATCCGGTCATCCCGCCTTCGCGATCGACGAATCCGGCCGCGTGCAATACCTGGTCGGGGTGTGGCCGCACGAACTGCTCGCACACCGCATCGCCGAACTCGGGTCGCCGGTGAACCGCCGGATGTCCGACATCGTTCCGGACGAGGTGACCACCGTCCGATTCGATGACATCGCCGACTGCGATACCCCGGAGGCCCTGGCCGCCTTTGCGACCGCGAGCACGGAGCCGATGTCGCTGATAAATGCACGAGAGGCGTTGCGGCAGAGCCTGTCCCGGATACCCATTCGAAAGACGCGGCCCGCGAACGCTCTCGGCGCCACGCTTGCAGAGGCCCTGATAGCTGCCGAAGCCCTTCCCCGCGTGGATGTTTCGGCCATGGATGGCTACGCGATATCCGGTTCCGGGCCGTGGCGCCTGCGGTCGGATATCGGCTACGCGGGTGGCGAACGCCCCCACGGTATGCAGCCCGGTGAGGCAGTGCGAATCGCCACCGGCGCGCACCTGCCCGACGGCGCCACCGCCGTGGTGCGCGACGAATTCGTCACCCTCGACGGCGACCGGCTCGACCGCAGCGCGGACGCGCCCGACCGCGACGACTCCCGCCCACGCGGCGAGGATTGGGCAGTCGGCGATGAACTCGCGCAGCCGGGCACTCCGGTGACACCCGCGCTCGTGTCCGTGGCGGCGAGCGCCGAGGTTCAGGAACTCGCGGTGCGTGGGCCGGTACGGGCGCATGTGGTGGTTACCGGTGACGAGATCCGCCGGGACGGACCACTCCACGACGGCCAGACCCGCGATTCACTGGGCCCGATCCTCCCGAACATATTGGCCCACAATGGGATACTCGCAGACGAGACGGCCCACCTGCGGGACACCGCGACCGGATTCGACGATTTGTTCGCCGCCGTCAAAGATATCGACCTCCTGATCGTCGTCGGCGCGACCGGCGGCGGGGCCGCCGATCAGTTGCGCGGCGCCCTACAACGTGCGCGTGCCCGAGTCGTCGTGCCCCGGTTGGCCTGCCGGCCCGGCGGGTCCACGGTCGTGGCCGAATTGCCCGGCGGCGTGGCCGTGATCGGACTGCCCGGCAACCCCTACGCTGCGCTGGCCGCGCTGTCGGTGCTTGCTCCCGCGATCGTGGATGCGCTCACCGGGCGACCGCCGCGGCCCCGCGCGCAGGTGCCACTGCAGAATGCGAGCGCCGGTTCGGGCCCCGCCACGCGGCTTGCCCCGGTTTTCGCCGACGAGGACGGCTGGGTCGCTACGCCCAGCGTGCGCACCGCGCATCTGGGTGGACTGGTCGGGGCCGTCGGCTTCGCGGTCGTGCCTCCGAATGCACAGGACGGAGACCTCGTCGAAATCGTTCCGCTGCCCGGCTGATCCGGTTCTTTCCGGGGCCAAACGGGCGCAAATTGTGCAAACGGGGGCGAAACTTCGTACCCGCGAACAAGTTTTGCACCCGTGAGTGCCGCGCAAGTATTGCTTTGGCTAGCGGACGGTCACGCGCTCGAGTTCGCGCACGCCGGACCGGTAGCGCTGCACGAGCAGGTCCACCACACCGGCGTGCTCGCCGATCGGCTCGGTGACCCCGGTTGCGCCGGTGGTGTGCAGCCGCTGCTGAAACAGCCCGTGCGCCAACAGGTACGAGGCCACGAACACGCGAGGATTACCCTCGACACGCAGCCGGTCGACGACGTCGCCGACGCGCGGTGCACCCGTCGCGATGTAGCCGATATGGACCGCGCTACCGGTGAGCTCGGCAAGCATGGCGGCACCACGTCGCACGTCGAACAGGGCTCGTGTATCAGACGACCCGGCGGCGGCGAGCACAATGGCGTCGCCGGGTCGCCACCCCTCGTCGATCAGGCGTTCGTGCACGATCGCCGCGAGCATCGGATCGGGTCCGAGTGCGCGAGTGACCGCGGCAGCGGTATGACCACTCGCCGCGACCTCGCGCGGCACGTCGGTGTGCACGTGATAGCCAGAAGCGAGGAACGCCGGTACCACGACCGCGGGCCCGTCGAGATCCGCAAGGATCTCCGCCGGCGACGGGCCGAGGACGTCCACGAAAGCCGTGCGGACCGACGGCACCGACTCACGCACGCGGTCGGCCAATGCCGCGATCATGTCGACACCGCGAGTACTTCGGGTCCCGTGAGCGACGAGTACGAGTGTCGGCGCACTCATAGGCCCACCGCCTCGAGTTCTGCCGGATCCATCGCGAGCCGGTAGCCGCGCTTCACCACGGTCTGAATCACCTTCGGCGCGCCGAGCGCGGCCCGCAGTCTGGCGATCCCGGTCTCGACGGCGTGGCAGTCTTCGCCGCCGCCCGGCAGAGACGCGAGCAGCGTCGGGCGCGAGACGACCCGCCCGGGCTGATGCGCGAGCGTGCGCATCAGTCCCATGGCGGCAGGCGGCAACTGCTTGACCTGACCGTCCACGACGACACATCCGCCGCGCACGCTGAGCACGTGTCCGCCGGCGTTGAGCCGGTTTGCGCGCCGAGGCAGCTCCTCCGCGACGTGCCTGGCCAGCGCCCCTAGACGGGCCCGGGCCGGCGTGGTGGTGCGCACCCCGAGATCCTCGAGCGGCGCCGCAGTGATCGGCCCGACGCACGCGGGCAGAACCCGTTCCCGAAGCGCGCGCAGCAGCAGTTCGAGCAGGCCGGTCTCCTTGGCGCGCATGAGCATCGATGCGACCGCAGGCGCGCTTGTGAACGTCACACAGTCGAGGCCGCCGGTCACGATCGCCTCGATCATGCGGTCCATCGGGGTCTGGTCCTGCAGCGGCGTCCAGCGGTACACCGGCACCGCGATGACGTCCGCGCCGGCCTCCTTCAGCACCTCACAGAAGTCCGGAATCGGCTCCCACTCGGTGGTGGCACCGTGCAGCTGGACGGCGATCCGCAGACCTTCGACACCCTCGGCGAGCAGCCGATCGAGCACCTCCGCGGAGGACTCGGACTCCGGTGACCACTCCTCCGAGAGCCCGGCGGCACGGATCGCGCCCTTCGCCTTCGGGCCACGCGCAAGCATGCGCGACTTGCCCAGCGCGGCGACCAGCTCGTCGGCGAGGCCCCAGCCGTCCGCGGCCTCCATCCAGCCGCGGAAGCCGATGCCGGTGGTGCCGACCGCAATATCCGGCGGATTCGCGGCGATATCACGCGTGACTCGCTCGAGCTCCGAGTCGTCCACGAGCGGGATGATTCGAATGGCCGGCGCGCGCATCACTGCAGCTCCGCGCCGTTCAAGCAGGGTGGCGAACTCGTCGGCTCGCCGGGCCGCCGTGATTCCGATCGTGAAACCGGACAACGGCGAATCGAATTCGGAAACTGTCACGCGGGTACACCCGTCAATTTGAGCTTCGGCGCGGAAATCTCCACGATCCCGTCGGACACCCGCACCGAATACACCGGCAGGCTCACGGCCAGATCGTCCAGGCAGCGCCCATCCACGAGGGAGAAAACCTGCTTCAGCAGCGGCGATGCGACGGTGGGCTCACCGGCCCGGTCGCCGACCAGCCCACGAGACATCACCGCGGCGCGCCCGAACGGATCGATGTTGCCAACCGCCCGCAGTGAGCCGTCGCCGAGCTTGAACAGGGCGACCTGGCGCCCGCCGCGCAGGAGCACGGCAACTCCTCGACCCGGAATCAGGGCGTCAAACGCGCAGGCAGCGGTCCAATCCGTCGCGGTGTCCAGTTCGACGGTATGCATATCGATGACGGTCATCTCGTCCTCCTCGGGTGCCGTTGGTTATTTGTATCGGCGTCGTGTTACTTCCGCGTTTACCGCGCGTTACCCACCGATGCCGATCTAATTTCTGGCGTCCCGAGCAGCACGGGGACCTTCCGTTCACCCGTTTCGTCGAAACCGATGGTCGGATCCGGCTCGCCCGGAGCATTCACGAAGGACACGAAACGCGACAGCTTGTCCTCGTCGTCGAGCACGGCCGCCCACTCGTCCTTGTATCCGGCGACGTGACGTTCCACCGCCGCCTCGAGGTCCTCGCCGATGCCGAGGCTGTCTTCGCACACGACCTCGCGGATGTAGTCGATACCGAGGTCCTCCTGCCACGGCGCGGTGCGCTGCAGCCGGTCCGCGGTGCGGATGTAGAACATCAGGTAGCGGTCGATGTAGGAGATCAGCGTGTCGTCGTCGAGGTCACCCGCAAGGAGCACAGCGTGCTTCGGGGTGAGACCGCCGTTACCGCCGACGTAGAGGTTCCACCCGGACTCGGTGGCGATAACGCCGACATCTTTGCCACGGGCCTCGGCGCACTCGCGGGCGCAACCGGACACCGCCAGCTTGAGCTTGTGGGGCGACCGCAGTCCGCGGTAGCGCTTCTCCAGCAGGACGGCCATGCCGACCGAATCCTGCTGGCCATAGCGGCACCAGGTGGATCCCACGCAGCTCTTCACGGTGCGCAGCGACTTGCCGTAGGCGTGGCCCGATTCCATGCCGGCGTCCACGAGCCGCTTCCAGATCAGCGGCAACTGCTCGACGCGGGCGCCGAACAGGTCGATCCGCTGACCGCCGGTGACCTTGGTGTACAGACCGAAATCGCGGGCAACCTCACCGATCACGATCAGCTGCTCCGGGGTGCACTCACCACCGGGCATCCGCGGCACGACCGAGTAGGTGCCGTTCTTCTGCATATTCGCCAAGAAGTGATCGTTGGTGTCCTGCAGCGCGGCCTGCTCGCCGTCGAGGATGTGATCGCTCGACGTGGACGCGAGGATGGACGCCACGGTCGGCTTGCAGATATCGCAGCCGGTTCCCTTACCGTACTTGGCAATGATCTCGGAGAACGTGCGCGTTCCGCTCGCCTGGACGATCTCGAAGAGTTCGGCGCGCGACTGAGAGAAGTGCTCGCACAACGCCTTCGACATTTCGACGCCGGACTGTGCGAGCAGCTTCTTGATCATCGGCACGCAGCCACCGCACGAGGTGCCTGCGTTGGTGCACGACTTCACTCCGGCGATATCGCAGGCGCCTTCGCCGATCGCACCGCAGATATCACCCTTGCTCACGTCGTTGCAGGAGCACACCTGGGCATCGTCGGGCAGCGCGTCGGCGCCGATTTCCGCACCGGCGGGCGAGATCAGCGCCGCCGGATCACCGGGCAGCGCGCGTCCCACCAGCGGCCGCAGCGCGGCGTATGCCGATGCGTCGCCGACCAGGATGCCGCCGAGCAGCGTCTTGGCATCGTCGGAGACGACCAGCTTCGAGTACGTGCCCTTCGCCGCGTCGGCGAGCACGACCTCGAGGGCGCCCTCGGTGGTGGCGTGCGCGTCGCCGAAGCTCGCCACGTCCACACCGAGCAACTTGAGCTTGGTGGACAGATCGGCACCGGGGAACTCGGCCGCACCGCCGAGCAGCCGGTCCACGGTTACCTCGGCGCTGCTGTAACCCGGCGCGACCAGGCCGTAGCACTGACCCTCGATCGCCGCGCACTCGCCGATCGCATAGATGTCGGGATCCGATGTGCGGCAACCGATATCGGTGACGATCCCGCCACGCTGACCGACCTCGAGGCCACTCTCCCGAGCCAGCTGATCGCTGGGCCGGACACCGGCGGAAAACACCAGCAGCGACGCGTCGATCTTCGAGCCGTCGGACAGTTCGACGCTGAGCCCGTCACCGACCGCCTCGATACCCGCCGTGCCGACACCGGTGTGGACGCTCAGGCCGAGCTCGGTGACCAGGCGTGCCAGCAGCGCGCCGCCACCCTCGTCGATCTGCAGCGGCATCAGCCGGGGCGCGAACTCGACGACGTGCGGGGTCATCCCGAGCATGCGCAGCGCGTTGGCTGCCTCGAGCCCGAGCAGGCCGCCGCCGACGACCACGCCGGTCGCACCCGGGCCGGCCGCTTCCGCGGCCGCCCGGATGCGATCGAGATCTTCGATGGTCCGGTACACGAAGCAGTTGTCGCTGTCGTGGCCCGGGACCGGAGGGACGAACGGGTAGGAACCGGTGGCCAGAACCAGCGCGTCGTAATCGAGTACCGCGCCGGTGCTGGTGGTCACCTTGCGTGCGGACCGGTCGATGTTGTCCGCCCGCTCACCAAGGCGCAGTTCGACATTCGCGTCGCCGCGGTAGTCGTTGCCCGCCAGGGCGAGTTCCTTCGGATCCCAACTGCCCACATACGAGGACAACCCGACACGGTCGTACGCCGGCAGCTCTTCCTCGCAGAGAATCGTGATCTGCCAGGCGTTGGCATCGTCGCGCGCCCGCAGCGCCTCGACGAATCGGTGTCCGACCATGCCGTGGCCTACGAGGACCAGATTCTTGGTTGCCATCGTTGTGTCTCCTGACGGTATTTCGGCGATCAGGCCTGGACGGCCACGGTGTCGGCGGTCGGCTCGTCGGACGAGTGCACGGACCGCGCGGAGGGCTTCCGGAGAAAGACGAACCAGGTCACGACTGCGCAGATGACGTAGAAGGCGAGGAACACCCAGAACGCGTTGGTGGCCGACTTCGCTGAGCTCGTGTAGCTCGCCCGCAGGACGAGGTTGATGGCAACGCCGCCGAGTGCGCCGATTGCCCCGGCGAAGCCGATCAGCGCGCCGGACATGTTGCGCGACCATGCGGCCTGCACTTCCCGGCCGCCCTCGAGGCTCTTGGACTTCGCCTCGAAGATGGACGGGATCATCTTGTAGGTCGAGCCGTTGCCGATGCCCGACAGAACGAACAGCAGGATGAATCCGACCACGTAGAAGGACATGACCGTGCCGCTCGGTGCGCCGGCCGAGCCGTCATCGATCGTGCCCGCCGAGACGAGGATGCCGGCCGAGGCGATCATCGCGGCGAACGTGTAGAGCGTGATCTTTCCGCCGCCGATGCGGTCCGCGAGCTTGCCACCGAAGGGACGTGCGATCGAGCCGAGCAGCGGGCCGATGAACGCGATCTGCGCGGCGTGCAGTGAGGCCTGCGCGGGGGTGTCTCCACCGGCGAGGAAATTGATCTGCATGACCTGGCCGAACGCGAAGCTGAAGCCGATGAACGAACCGAACGTGCCGATGTAGAGGAACGCCATCACCCACGAGTGGGAGAACTTCAGCGCATTCCCCATCGCCTTGAGGTTGGATTGCTGGTTCTGCAGGTTGTCCATGAACAGACCCGCACCGACTGCGGCGATGGCGATAAGCACCAGGTAGATGGCGCAGACGACGGACGGCTCGGTATTGCCGACGGTGGCGATGACGAGCAGACCAACGAGCTGGATGACCGGCACACCGATGTTGCCGCCACCCGCGTTCAGGCCGAGCGCCCAACCCTTGAGGCGCTGCGGGTAGAACGCGTTGATATTGGTCATCGACGAGGCGAAGTTGCCGCCGCCGACACCAGCGAACGCCGCCACGATGAGGAAAGTCGTGTAGGAGGTCTCCGGCCGATTGATGAAGTACAGCGTGAGCAGTGTCGGAACCAGCAGCACGACTGCGCTGAACAACGTCCAGTTACGTCCGCCGAATTTCGCCGTCGCGACTGTGTAGGGAATCCGCAGGATGGCGCCGACCAGAGTCGGGACCGCGACGAGATAGAACTTGCCCGCAGCGTCGATGTGGTAGACGTTCTGCGGCATGAACAGGACCATCACCGACCAGATGGACCAGATCGAGAAGCCGACGTGCTCGGCGAAAATCGACCAGATCAGGTTCCGCTTGGCGATGTCTTTGTTTCCGGCATCCCAGGCAACGACGTCTTCGGCGTCCCAGTTTTCGATGTCTCGATTGCGTTTGAGATTGGCAAGTATGGCCACCGAAGTTCCTCCACGGGTTCGTTTGGTGAACCCAAGGTAAGAAACCGGTATTGCCGTAATGCTGCGCTCGATGACCCTCAGGTCAAACGTTTCTCACGTCCGGATTTCCTCACTGGTGAGAAGAAATTTCCGTGAGGACACCCTTGTCTACCTGCGGTGATCCGCTTTGACCCAGCTATCTTCCAGAATTCGAGGCTTGCACGCGACCCAGCCGGCACCGAGTTGGACGGCCACCGCCACGCCGAGCATCGCGAATGGAACGCCCCAACCGTCGGTCGCATCGTGCAGCACTCCGAACAGCAACGGACCCGCACACGCGATCGTGTAGCCGATGCCCTGAGCGAAGCCGGACAGCGCCTGAGAGCCCGCCGGCGTGCGGGTGCGCAGGTTGATCAGAGTCAACGCGAGCGGGAACGAACTCGGGCCGAGCCCAATGGCGAAGATCCACAGCACCGGTGCCGCCATCGGCGCGATGAGCAGGCCGGTGAGGCCAATCGCGTAGGCGATGGCACAGCCCACCACGATCGGGAACGGGTTGGCCATGCGCACGCTCAGCGGCGGCACGCAGAGCGCGGAGATCAGGCCGACGAACGCGAACAACGCCAGCATCGTGCCACCGAACGTGTCACTCGCGCCCGCGTCCGTGAGGATCTTCGGGATCCACGTGAACAGGGCGTACGTGGTCAGCGAGGTCGCACCGAACATCAAGGCCATGCCCCAGCCCACCGGCGAGTGCCACGGACGCCCGGGCGTGCGGCGGCGCTCGCCGCCGCGCCGCAGGCTCGCGGTGTCGATGCGGGGATTGAGCAGGATCATCAGCCACGGCAGCAGTGCGGCGAAGCCGACGACCGCCCACATCCCGATCGACACGCGCCAGCCGAACCGGTCGGCCGCGGGCACCGCGAGCAGGGCAGGAAGCACCGTGCCGACCTGCAGCAGGGTGATGTAGAGCGAGCTGAGCACCGCGAGACGGTCGCTGAAGTAGCGCTTGACCAGCGGCGGGATCACCACATTGCCGATACCCATGCCGGCGAGCGCGACGGCCGAAAAGCCGAGCATGAGCCCGACATCGGACACCACCGCCCGCGCGAGCATGCCGAGGCCGGCCATCGCCATCGCCAGCGCGGCGGTGCCTTCCAGCCCCAGCCGGGTGGCGAGGGCGGGCGTGATGAGGCCGAACAACGCGAACATCGCCGTCGGGACCATGCCGAAGATGCCGATCACGGTCGACGAAAAGCCGATGTCGTCACCGATGCGCTCGGCAAGCGGCGTGAATGAGGTGACCGCGGTTCGCAGCGTGCATGCCGACAGCGCGATGGCCACGAGTACCAGCGCGCGCCCTTGCAGCAGCGATCGCTGGGCGGGGCGCGAGGAATTCAGCACGGCAGTCACCGAGAAATCATAGGATGACCGGATGATGCTGCACAAACAACGGCCGGTCGCCTCGACATGCCCGCACCGGCACCCGCAGAATGGCGAGCCATGCAACCCGTCCGCCGCTCCGGCCTGATCTCCCAGGTCACCGAGCAACTGCGCGCCGAGATCCGGGCCGGCCGCTGGCCGGTCGGCACCAGGATCCCCACCGAACCGGCGCTGTGCGAACTCACCGGCACCGGCCGCAACACCGTGCGCGAGGGGGTCCAGGCACTTGTGCACGCCGGAATGCTGGAACGCCGGCAGGGCTCGGGCACCTTCGTGGTAGCCACCTCAGATCTCGGCGGCACATTGAGCAAGTACTTCGCCGACGCCCATGAGCGCGACGTCCTCGAACTGCGCCGCGCGCTCGACACGACCGCGGCCGCGCTGGCCGCCCAGCGCCGTGACGAAACGGACATCGAGACGCTGCGGCGCCTGCTCGTGGAACGCGAATTGGCTTGGGACGAGGACAATCCGCGCGCGATCGAGGCCGATGTCGAGCTACACCGCGCGATCGTCATCGCCAGCCACAACGCGGTGTACCTCGAGTTCTACGACTCGCTGCTGCCGGCCATCGAGGAGGGAATCCGCAATCGCACTGCGCGCGAAGGCGGTTCGTATCACGCCGAGCACACGGAGCTTGTCGAAGCGGTCATCGCAGGCGACGGCGAACGCGCCGCACGGGCCACCCGATGTTTCTTCGACGAGCTACTCGCGGATTACTGAAAACACTCAGAGCATGAGGCGGACGAGGTCCGCTGTGCGCTGCAGCCCAGGCAACACCTCGGCGGTCGAGCGCGGGTGCAGCGCATGCACCGCGAGCCGAAACATGACCGCCCGCAACAGCATCTGCGGCCACTCGGGTAGATCGTCCCAGCGCTCGAGCAGGCCCTCATCGGCACCGCCCCACGACACGGCATCCACCACCGCCACGCCCGCCGCCCACGGCGCGGGACGCCAGTACGGCGTGATGTCAGCCAGCCCGGGTGCCATCGGCCCGGAGAACAACACGGTGCCGAACAGATCGCCGTGCACCAGCTGCGGCGGAGTCTCGACGGGCTTACGCAATGTGGCGAGGCGTACCAGCAGCGCGAGGCTCTGCTCGGTGTCCGAGGAGGTCGCGTACTCGCGCACCGTCGGTCCCAGGCTGCGCAGCGGAACCGACTCCCACGCCGCGCGGTCGGCCGCCACGAAAACATCGACATCGACCCAGGGCGCGGACGGCGGCTGGGAGAGAAAACGCGGCCGCTCGAGCTGAGCGGTGGCGGCATGCAGGCGCAGCGAGACCGATACGACCTCGTCGTGCCGGGGTTCCGGGTTGCCCTCGACGAAGGTGTCGGCACGCCAGCCCGACACCACGTACCGGCCGTCGGTGCCACGCACCGGGCGGGCCAGGCGCAGGCCGTCGACCACGAGGGTCTCGCGAACCTTGGCCGACCATGCGGCGCGGGCGTGATCGGCTACCGGGGAAAGCACCACATCCCCGCAGCGCCAGCCGCCGTCCCGGCTCATGCCCAGCGGCACCGGCTCGATACCGCGCAAGCCGAATGTCGAGCGCACATGTTCGGGAGGTTCGGGCGAGGTCACGCGGTCAACGTACCGCCGCCCGGACCCGCCGCAGTGGCGACGCGCTGCAGCAGGCCCGCACAGCTGGTCAGTAGACCGGCAGCGAGGGATCCACCTGCCGCGCCCATGCGACCACGCCGCCCTGCAGGTGTGTGGCGTCGGCGAAACCGGCCTTCTTCAGCGCTGCGAGCGCCTCGGCCGAGCGCACACCGGTCTTGCAGTACAACGTGATCGGCTTGTTCTGCGGAAGCTCGGAGAGCACCTCGCCGGACAGGATGCGGTCCTTGGGGATCAGCTTGGCCCCCTCGATGCGCACGATGTCCCACTCGACCGGCTCACGGACGTCGATCAGCTCGACCGGCTTGCCTGCCTCGAGCATCTCGTACAGTTCGGCGGCGGTGATCGTGGAGCCGACGGCCGCGGCCTGCCCCTCCTCGGACACCACACCGCAGAAGGCCTCGTAATCGATCAACTCGGTGATCGGCTGGCGCTCCGGATCGCGGCGCAGCTTGATGGTCCGGTAGTTCATGTCGAGTGCGTCGTACACCATCAGCCGGCCCAGCAGCGGCTCGCCGATGCCGGTGATCAGCTTGATCGCCTCGGTAACCATGACCGAGCCGATCGACGCGCACAGCACACCGAGCACGCCGCCCTCGGCGCACGACGGGACCATGCCCGGCGGCGGGGCCTCGGGGTACAGATCGCGGTAGTTCAGGCCACGCCCGTCCGGTGCGTCCTCCCAGAACACCGAAACCTGGCCCTCGAAGCGGTAGATCGATCCCCACACGTAAGGCTTCCCGGCCAGCACCGCCGCGTCATTGACGAGGTAGCGGGTGGCGAAATTGTCCGTGCCGTCGAGGATCAGGTCGTACTCGCGGAACAACTCGACGGCGTTGTCCGGCTCGAGCCGGAACTGATGCAGGTTCACCTGGACGTCGGAGTTGACGTTGCGGATGGAATCACGGGCGCTCTCGGCCTTCGGCCGTCCGACGTCCGGCTCACCGTGAATGATCTGCCGCTGCAGATTCGAGGTGTCCACCTCGTCGAACTCCACGATGCCGAGCGTGCCGACACCGGCAGCGGCGAGATAGAGCAGCGCAGGCGAACCCAGTCCGCCGGCACCGATCACGAGCACCTTCGCGTTCTTCAGACGCTTCTGCCCGTCCATGCCGACGTCGGGAATGATCAGGTGCCGGCTGTAGCGCGCGACCTCGTCACGGCTCAGTTCGGCGGTGGGCTCCACCAACGGCGGCAGAGAGCTGTTCGACGACACGTCGACTCCTCACATACGAATGCGTTCGGTTAGGTGCAACGCCTCACGTGCAACCGATCATCCCGCAGCTTGGGCATGTCTCCCATTGACCTAGCCACGCGGGAAAGGCCAGGGATTGAATCGGCACACTTTTCCGTCCGCGGGCACGGTGCCGTCGGGATCGAGGGTGGCGATCTCGTTGTTTCCGGTGCCGAACGTCTGCTGCATCATGATCGGCGCCAAGCCGCCGTCGGTCTCGCACGGCTGATGCTCCTGATAACCGATCGCGTGCCCGACCTCGTGGTTGATCTGGTACTGCCGATACGAGCCGATATCGCCCTGGAACGACGTGGCACCGCGCACCCAGCGCGCCTCGTCGAGCACCACCCGGCCGAGCCCCTGGTTGTAGCAGGACGAATCGATCTGGATATCGAAACCGCACGCGTCGCGCGTACTTGCCTGCGACGCCAGCGAAATCCGGAAGTTCGGCTCGCCCGCATCGATGCGGCGGAAAGCGAACCGCTCGTCGCGCGTCCAACTCTTCGGGTTCGTCAGCGTCTGGTCCACCATGCGGGCGTATGCCTCGTCACCGCCGAAACCGGCTGTATCCAAACCGTCCTCGACCTCGACGGTGTAGGTGAACACCCGCTCAGTGCCCTTACCGACCTGCTCGGACACGCCCGGCACGACATGCCAGGTGCCCGCTGCTTTTTCGGTGATCGGGCCACCCGCCGGCAGCACCCCGGTGGGCAGTGTCTTGGCGAAGTCACCATCGCCGCTCGGAGGCACACCGATCACGCCGGTGCCCTCGGGGTCGCTGCTCAGCGTGCCGAAATATGGTTCGTCGCCGGTCTGTTCGCCGGCCGCGTCGCCGCCCATCACGGCCTCGACGATCACCCAGACGGTCGCCGCGAGCAGGATCGGGATCGCGTAGGCGCGCCAGCCGTACCTGGCGACGAAACGCCCTAGGGGGCTTTGCTTCTTGGTGCTGCGTCGTGGCCGCGGCGCTCGCGTGCGACCGTCGGACTGGGTCGGATCCCAGGAGGCGCGCAGCGGTTGGTACGCGCTGCGTTCGTCTTGCCAGGCGGGGTATCGATCGAGGTCATCGGGTGCCTCGTCCGGCGGTATCTCGTCGCGTGTCGCTGGCCCGTCCCGGCCATGCAACCGCGCGCCCCGTTCGTTGGTCACAAGGCCAGACTCTCACAGCACGGGTTTTGCGCTCGATGCCGCGCCGCCTCATGTGTAAGGACGGCGAAAACGGTCCGGAGCAGCAGATGTATCGTGCAATGAATGTCCGTCACAGCAGTGGCGGAGTCGTGATAGGGAGCATAATGACGGATCTCGCGGACCGGCGGCCGACGCCGGGCCAATCCAGCACCGGCCGCGCGCCTGTTAAGCGCGGCGGCCGCCTGCCTCGGGATGAGCGCCGTCTGCAGCTACTCGCCGCGGCCAGCGAAGTCTTCGTCATGCGCGGCTATCACGCGTCCGGTATGGACGAGATCTCCGAATGCGCCGGCGTCAGCAAGCCGGTCCTCTACCAGCACTTTCCGAGCAAGCTCGACCTGTACCTCGCGGTGCTGGAGGGCTACATCGACAGCCTGGTCAGCGGCGTACGGCAGGCACTGCGCTCGACCACCGACAACAAGCAGCGCGTGCGCGCGGCGGTGGCGGCGTTCTACGACTTCGTCGACACCGAGGTACAGGGCTTCCGGCTGGTCTTCGAGTCCGACCTGATGGGTGAGCCGCAGGTGCAGCGGCGGGTTGACCATGCAACCGAGGCGTGCGTGGACGCGGTCTTCGACCTGGTTGCCGAGGATTCCGGGCTGGATCCGTACCGGGCCCGCATCCTGGCGGTCGGACTGGTCGGGGCGAGCCAGGTCACTGCTCGCTACTGGCTCGAGGCCGACCGTCCGATTCCCAAGGAAGACGCTGTCGACACCACGGTCACCCTGGCATGGGGCGGCCTGTCGCACGTCCCGATGACCCACTGACGAAACGGTTCGCCTCGGTGCGGGCATAGCCCGCCCCGAGGGCGTCGTCGATCAGATCGCGGCAAAACCAACTTTTCCGCCCGCGACGGGGCCGATCTCCACGTAGGCGACCTTGCTCGCCTGCACCAGAACCTTGCGGCCCTTCTCGTCGAGCAGGGACAGCACGCCACCATCGCCGGACAGTGCCGCGGTGACGAGTGCCTCGACTTCGTCCGGCGTCTGGCTGCTGTTCACCACCAGCTCGCGCGGGCTATCCGAGATACCGATCTTGACCTCCACGGTCATCCTCCGAACCTTTCGCCGAGTTCCTGACAAGGAAAAGGCTAGTGCAGGTCGGCGAGCCGCAACGGCGCCAGAGGTGCGCTGTCAGCGAACGTCGATCGAGGCACGGCGGCGGAGCCGTCAATTCAGACACGACGGCTGAGCCGTCAATTCAGACCCAGCACCGCCATCCGCTCGGTGTGGCTGTCCTGCATGCGATCGAACAGGGCGACGATGCCGTTCAGGTCGCCGGTCGAGGAGATCACCAGCTCGGTCAGCTCGTCGCGCTGGGCCATCACGAACTGTGCCTGCGTGATCGCCTCGCCGAGCAGCCGACGGCCCCACAGCGCGAGCCGGTCACGGCTCTTCCGATCGTTCTGCACGGCGTTGCGCACCTGCTCGACGACGAACTGAGAGTGGCCCGTCTCGGCGAGCACATCGCGCACGATCACGCCGACCTCCTCCGGCAGCACGTCGGCGACCTCACGGTAGAAATCGGCCGCGATGCCGTCGCCCACGTAGGCCTTCACCATGGACTCGAGCCAGGTGGAGGGATTGGTGGACCGGTGGTAGGCGTCGAGCGCCTCGGTGAACGGCGCCATCGCCTCGTAGGGGTCCGCACCACGCTCGGTCAGCGCGGTCTCGAGCGTCTCGAAGTGGTTCATCTCGGCAGCGGCCATCTTCGCCAGCGCGACCCGGCCTTCCAGCGTCGGCGCGAGCTGCGCCTCCTCCGCCAATCGGTAGAACGCGGAGATCTCGCCGTACGCCAGCACCGCGAAGAGCTCGGGCACACCGGGATGATCGGCGGCGATGGGCGGGGTCGACGGAGCGGGCGGATTGGCTGCCATGGCGGTAACTCTAGCCACCTTTTCCTGCCGTGCCGGGGTGGCGCGGGCGGGCGGGAAATGCCGCGCTCGGGGCCTCTCAAACCGCGCCACACGGTCACGAATGCCGGTATTTCAGCAGGACAAGGTAGAATAGACGCTGGTATCCGAACGGTTTCGCATCGGAAGACCGCGACGAGGGCGCGCTGACGCGCCGCAAATTTTCTACCGCAGTCGCCGGTCGCGTAATGACGCGGGTACCAGGAAATGTGCGCGCACTGCATCCGCCTCGCTTCTGAGCTTCGCCGAAAATGCCGAGTCTCCAATGAGATTCAGCAGGCTGAGGCCGAACGGGAACAGACCGGACGCGAGGATTGACTGCCAATCCGGCACGAAGCCGGTACCTACCGGCCCCTCGTTTGTGCGCGCTGAAACGCACCAGAGGAAGGCCCTGCCCTGAGCAAGATCACCATCGACCAGGAACCCGGTGTCGCCGACACCTTCCTGGACGCACAACTTGACGAAACTCACACTCCCCCCACTTTCGCCGAACTCGGCGTGCGCGAGGAGATCGTCCGCGCGCTCGCTGAGGGCGGCATCGAGCGCACCTTCGCCATCCAGGAGCTCACGCTCCCGCTGGCACTCGGCGGCGAAGACCTCATCGGCCAGGCACGGACCGGCATGGGCAAGACCTACGGGTTCGGCGTGCCGCTGCTGCACCGCATCACCACCACGGAGGCCGAAGGCGGCGTTCGGCCGCTCGACGGCACCCCGCGCGCGTTGGTCATCGTTCCGACGCGCGAGCTGTGCCTGCAGGTCACGGGCGATCTCGAGCGCGCCGCGAAGCACCTGAAGAGCGGCGATCGCAAGCTCGAGGTGCTCTCGATCTACGGCGGTCGCCCGTACGAAGCCCAGATCGCCGCGCTGCAAAAGGGCGTCGACGTGATCGTCGGTACGCCGGGTCGACTGCTCGACCTGGCCAACCAGGGTCACCTGATCCTGGGCAAGGTCGGGGTGCTCGTTCTCGACGAGGCGGACGAGATGCTCGACCTAGGCTTCCTGCCCGATATCGAGCGGATCCTGAACATGGTTCCCGACGGCCGCACCGCGGACGGTGGCTTCGGCCGGCAGACCATGCTCTTCTCGGCGACCATGCCCGGCCCGATCATCACCCTGGCCCGCACGTTCCTCACTCAGCCCACGCACATCCGGGCCGAGGAGCCGCACTCGTCCGAGGTGCACGACCGCATCGAGCAGTTCGCCTACCGCGCCCATGCGCTGGACAAGACCGAACTGATCGCGCGTGTGCTGCAGGCCGAGGGCCGCGGCGCGACGATGATCTTCACCCGCACCAAGCGCACCGCACAGAAAGTCTCCGACGAACTCGCCGAGCGCGGTTTCGCAGCGGGTTCCGTGCACGGCGACCTCAACCAGGTTGCACGCGAGAAGGCGTTGAAGGCATTCCGCACCGGCAAGATCGACGTGCTGGTCGCCACCGATGTCGCCGCTCGCGGTATCGATATCGACGACGTCACCCACGTCATCAACTACCAGTGCCCCGAGGACGAGAAGACCTACGTGCACCGCATCGGGCGTACCGGCCGCGCGGGCCGCACCGGCGTCGCAGTGACCCTCGTGGACTGGGACGACATGCACCGCTGGGAAGTGATCAATAAGGCCCACAGCCTGAACCTCCCCGAGCCGGCAGAGACCTACTCGCGCTCGCCGCACCTGTTCACCGACCTGGGCATCCCCGCCGATGCCAAGGGCACGGTGCGCAAGCCGCGTCCGGAGCGCACCGAATCCGAGGGCGGGGAGTCCAAGGGCGGCGAGTCCAAGGGCGGCGAGCGTCCGGCTCGCGAGCCCCGCAACAACCGGAACCGCTCCCGTCGCCGTACCCGCGGCGGGCAGCCGGTCGATGCGAACGCGCAGGCGACGGACTCTTCGGCAGCGACCGATTCGGCGCCTGCCGACAAGTCGGCTTCCGAGACGGCAGGCGACAAGCCCGCTCGTCGTCGCCGTCGTCGGCGTCGCCCGGCAGGTGCCGAAGCCGGCGGTCAGGCACCGGAGCAGGTGGCCGCTCAGGCCGGGTAACCCGGTACAAGGGTGCCCGCCCGTCGCTCGCGTAACCTCGCAGGAGTGCTGGAACCCGAGCGCCGAACCCGCATAGACATGATCGTGGCCGTGACCATCGCACTGGTGGTCACGGCCACGATCGTCGTTGTGTGGCAGCGCAGCGACGCCCACGGCACAACCACGCATACCGCGGAAACCCCTGTCGCACAACAACCTACGGCGCTCGCTGTGCCCATGGCGGTACACGAGACGTGGCGCGCTGCCAATCCCGCGGGCAAGGCACCCATCGTGACCGACGGCGCGGTGGCCACCGCCGCCGACGGCGAGGTGATCGGCCACGATCCGGTCAGCGGCGCGCCGGTGTGGAGCTATGCCCGCGACATGCCGCTGTGCGGCGCAATCGGCGCGTGGAGTTCGGTCGTCACGGTCTACCGCGACGACCGCGGGTGCAGTCAGGTAACCGAACTCGC
>NZ_LRRB01000066.1 GCF_001646865.1 Aldersonia kunmingensis
CATTTCTCGCGCGCAGCGGCCGCCTGGCGGGAGCGTTGAGCCTGGATACCCACGGGGACCTGTCACGCAGTGCGCGACACCGCTCGCACGAGGCATACGGAATCAGAGACGAACTGCGCGTATCCCTGGTAACAGACGGGATCTACTGGGGGCAGCGTCGTTCATGCGCAACGCGGACCAGCCGTGGTACACCGCCGACCACGTCCGTGCAATCACGGCGCTCGCGCCCGCGCTCGCAACCGGTCTACGACGCTCGATGCTGCGCGTGGTCGAGGCCGAGGCGACCGCGGAACCGTACAGCCCCGGCGTGGTGGTGTTCGACTCCGGTGGCAACCCGCAATCAGTCTCACCCGCAGCCGAACGCTGGATCGAGGAAATCGTCGAGATCCCTCCGCCGTCGACACCGACCGAATCGAAGGTCGTTCAGGCCATCGCGGCCCGGGCGCGGGCGATCGCACCGGGCACGGATCCGCTGGAACTTTCCGCCCGCTCACGGGTACGCACGCGATCCGGCTCGTGGCTGCTGCTGTACGGGACGAGGCTGTCCGGCGCCCAAGAAGGAAGCACCGCCGTCATCATCCAACCCGCGACGCCACGTGAGATCGCCCCGGTCATAGCCCTGGCCTACGGACTGTCCCAACGCGAATGCCATATCACCGCGCTGTGCATACAAGGCCAGTCGACCAAAGAGATGGCAGGCGCAATGTCGCTGTCCGTCTACACAATTCAAGACCACATGAAGTCGATATTCGACAAGACCGGCGTGCGCAGCCGCGGCGAACTGGTCGGACAGATCTTTCTCGAGCACTACGCGCCACGGTGGGAGTATGCGGAGGCCCCGCCATCCGGATGGTGGGCGAAGGGCATCGATTGACCTCGCCGAACCGGATTCCCGGCGAGCCCGGAGACCCTGGTGGTGTGAGAACTAAAGGCGCGTTGGCCGGCTACTCGATGAGCCCTTCGCTCTTCAGCCAGTCGTAGGCGACATCGGCCGGATCCTCGCCGTCGATGTCGATGCGGCCGTTGAGTTCCTGCATCAGGTCATCGTTGAGCCGATCGGCGATGGGTGCCATCAATTCGCGTATCTGTGGATAGCGACGAATGATGTCGCCACGGACCACGACCGAGCCGCTATAGGGGAGGAAGAACTCCTTGTCGTCTTCGAGCACGACAAGATCGAGGTTCTTGATCCGTCCATCGGTCGTGTACACCATGCCGAAGTTGCACGGCGAACTGCTCGCTGTCGAGGTGTAGACCACGCCGGCATCCATTCGCGTCACGTTTTGTTGGGGAACCCCGTCCGGCGTGTTGTACGGAATGCCGTAAGTCTCCAGCATCGGCAGGAAACCATCGGAGCGGCTGAAGAATTCGTCGTCGACGCAGAAGGTCCGATCGGGCACCGGCAGCGCAGCCACATCGGACAGCGTCTTCACGTTCAGGCGTTCGGCCGTCGGCCTCGAGGCGCCGAATGCGTAGGTGTTGTTGAAGTTGGCGGGCGGCAGCCACTCGAGATCGTTTTCCTCCAACTCGATGTCGTGCACCCGCTGCCACAATTCCTGCGGGTCGCTGATCACTTCGGTCTGGTTGTGGTAGTTCACCCACCCGGTGCCGGTGTATTCCCAGAGCACGTCGGCCTCGCCGTTGAGCTGGGCCTGGCGAGACGAAGCGGATCCCGGTGCCCCCGTCATATCCCTGACGTCAGCGCCCGCCGCGGCCAGGTATGTCGCAGTGATCTTCCCGAGCAGCACGCCCTCGGTGAAACTCTTGGATGTGACCACCAGGCTCGCGCCCTCCAGTGGCTCAGCGCCCCCCGGCAGGCTCGCGTCGTGGAACATTCCGGACGAACTCACCAGGCCGCAGGCGGAAACCATCGACACTGTCGCGATGAGGGCCGAAAGCAGCGCGACCACCCGCGCCCGTGGCGCCCTCATGAGATGCCGCGTGGGGTTGCGGCCAGTTCGACGAGCCGGCCGAGCCAGTCGATCACCATCGCCAGCAGGCCGACGAGAATCGCACCGGAAACGAGCAGCTTGGGCAGAAAGAGCGTGACACCGGTTGTGATCAGCGTTCCGAGACTCGTCGCCCCGATAAACGTGCTCAGCGTCGCGGTGCCCACCAGAATGACCAGTGCGGTCCGCACGCCGTTGAGGATCACCGGTACCGCGAGCGGCAACTCCACCAGGAACAGCGTCCGGCGCGCGGAATAGCCGATGCCTCGCGACGCTTCGATCGTGCGCTGATCCACCTGCCGAAGCCCGACGATGGTGTTCTGCAGGATCGGCAGGACGGCGTAAACGACGAGACCGACTACGGCCGTACGAAATCCGGTGCCCAGCCAGAAGGTGAACAGGACGAGCAGCCCCACAGCGGGCGCGGCCTGGCCGACATTGGCGATATTGACGGCGATCGGCTCGTACCGCTGCAAGGCGGGGCGGGTCAACGCGATACCCAACGGAATAGCGATGACGATCACGATGACGGCGGCGACAGCGGCCAATTTGATGTGATCGAGGATGGTGGTCTGCAGGTTTGCCCAGCCCAGGGAGGCTTCCTCGGTAGGAGTCAACGTCGTGTTCACATACCAGATGGCGTAGCCGATTCCGATCACGAGGAAGATGATCGGTTCGAACCACACGTCGATCGGAATGCGTCGCAGTCGATTCATGACTGTCGGGCCGCCCCGGGCTCGTCGCCGGCGGGGACCACATGCGGTTCTTCGGCGGCGGCTACGACCGGGGTAGGCGTCGTATCCGTCCCTTCGATATAAGCCTCATAAGTGATATCGGGATTCTCGGACCGTACCTCCTCGAGTTTGGTACGGATCGTCTCTGTCACCGACTCGATGCTGAGCGAGCCAACCACCGCGCCGCGACCATCGGTCACGAGTGCGGCGCCTTGACTGGCGGCGAGCATCGCATCGAGCGCGTCGTTGAGCGTGGACGATTGCGCGACGACCGGCAACCTCCGATCGAGGTAGTCGGACACTTCTGGTTTCGTCGCCAACTCGGTGAGCGAAGGCCATGACCGCGGACGCCCGTCGTCGTCGACCACGACCACCCAGGTGTGTCCCGCTGCCGCCGCCCGTGCGATCACACCCTCGGCAGAATCGCCGACGCGCGCGATGATCACCTCGTCGGAGTCGATATCACGCACCCGGGTGACGGTTAGGTACGCGAGTTTTGCCCCGGCACCGATGAATTCCTCCACGAACGGTGTGGCCGGATCGGTCAGGATTTCCTCTGGGCGTCCGTACTGCTCGACGTGTCCACCCTCGGAGAGGATCAGCACTTTGTCGCCGAGCTTGGTGGCTTCCTCGAAGTCGTGCGTGACGATCACGATGGTCTTGCCCAGTTCGTGTTGGATCGCAATCAGGCTGTCCTGCAGGCGAATCCGTGTGATCGGATCGACGGCACTGAACGGCTCGTCCATGAGCAGGACAGGAGGATCCGCGGCGAGGGCACGGGCCACGCCGACGCGCTGCTGTTGTCCGCCGGACATATCCTTGGGCAGCCGCTCGGCGAAGGTGTGGGCGTCGAGACCGACCAGATCGAGTAGGTACTCGGTGCGTTCGGCGATCCGGTTCTTGTCCCACCCGAGCACGCGCGGGATCGCGCCGATGTTCTTGGCGACCGTCCAGTGCGGAAATAGACCACCGGACTGAATGACATATCCGATCGACTGCCGCAGCTTGTCCGGGTTCTCCCTGGTGACGTCACGGCCGCCGATGAAGATTCTGCCTTCGCTGGGCTCGATCAGCCGATTGATCATCTTGAGTGTGGTCGTCTTTCCGCAACCGGACGGACCGACGAACGCGACAATATCGCCGGCGTCGATCTCGAGGTCGAGGCGCTCGACGGCGGGCTTGACGGTGCCCTTGTAACGCTTCACGACCGAATCCAGGACGATCGAGGCACCGGTCACGTTGCGATCGGAAACCGTGCCGGCGGGCGGAATGATCACGTCATCGGTCATTTCAGTCCCTTTGCGATCGTGAAGCGTCCGACCAGGACGAGGAGTGCGTCGAACACCAGCGCGATGATGACGATGAGGATGGTGCCGGTCATCGCCATCTCGAGGGCGTTCGCGCCACCGAGCCGGGCAAGGCCGTTGAAAATCAGCGATCCGAGGCCCGGGCCGAGGACATAGGCGACGATGGCAGCCACTCCGACGATCATCTGGGTTGACAGCCTGATGCCGGTGAGGATCACTGGCCACGCTATGGGAAATTCAACGGTCACCAGAATTCGCCACCGCGAGAGACCGATGCCTCGTGCCGATTCGATGACCGAGGCCGGCACCGACCGCAGCCCGACGATCGCGTTGCCGATCACCGGCATCGTTGCGAAGAACGCCAGCATGATGAAGGACGGGATCACGCCGAGACCGAACGGGACCAGCAGTATCGCCAACAGCGCGAGCGAGGGAATCGTCAAGGCGACGCGACTCGAGGTGAGGGTGAGCGCAGCCGCGAGCGGGAGTCGGTAGACCGCGACCGCGATGAGTATTCCGATGAGAGAGCCGACCAGGACTGTCTGAAATGCCAACGACGCGTGTTGATAGGTGAGGAATGCCAGGGACTCTCCTCGCCCCTGGACGTAATTCCACAGGTCCACCGGGTTCCCATCGTCAGCCAAAACTGATCGAGCGCCGAATCCGTCAACCCGACAGTAATTGGATCGTTGGGTCAACGCCCGACGGCGCGCGGCGGAATCGAGACGATTATGCCGCCTGGGACAGCGAATCCACGGCCGAATAGGACTCGGCGTTTCCTGCGATCACGGTGCTGGGAGCACCGTCGACGCCGACCGGGATCGCGCCGGCGAGCGTGATGCGGGTCAACCTACGGTGCTCGCTGCCGTCGTAATCGTCGACGGCGTAGTGCTGGGTGGCGAGGTTGTCCCAGATCGCGACATCGCCGAGCTCCCAGTTCCACCGGGCGGTGTTCTCCGGACGGGTCACGCGGCCCTGGAACAGCCGGAACAGCGTCTGCGACTCCTTGGTCGACAGCCCGGTGATCTGCTTGACGAAGGAGCCGAGCAGCAGGGCACGTTCGCCGGTGTCCGGGTGCACGTGTACCACCGGATGCTCGGTCTCGAAGAAGGCCGACTCGAACTCCCGCCGGTAGGCCTCGCTGCCGTCGTCGAGCTGGTCCTCGGTGTCGGCCGCGTAGTCGTACTGGTTGGTGTGCCGCGCGCGCAGGCTCTCGGCGAGGCGCTTGAGCGGGTCCGGGAGCGAGTCGTATGCGGCGACGGTGGAGGCCCACATGGTCGAGCCGCCGTAGCTCGGCAGCGACTCCGCGCGCAGGATCGACGCCCTCGGAACCCGGTCGACGAAGGTGACGTCGGTGTGCCAGACGTTCGAGCGGCCGTGGCGGGAATCGATGGCCAGGCTCTTCACCCCGGCCGAGGTCAGCGTCGGGTGGGGCGTGGTCGGGGTACCGAGCAACTGCGCGAACTCGTACTGGCCGTCCTCGGTCAGGTGGTACTGGCCACGGAAGAAGATCACCTTGTGCTCGGCCAGCGCGGCGCGGATGGTGGCGATAGTCGCGGTGTCCAGCGCACCGCCCAAGCGGACTCCGTCGATCCGCGCGCCGATATGGGCGCCGAGCTTGACGACTGGCACGGAATTCTCGGGCTGGCTGGGGGTGGCGACAGACATCCGGTGGGCCTTTCCTTCGAACATAACGATCGAGCCGGACATAACCAGCTCCCGGAGCGGGCCGCCAGGATTGCCGTCGTGCTGATCGAAACGTGGACCCGCGAACAGAGGCGAACGCCGGGTAGTCGACGATCGGCAGCGGTACCCCTACGAATCTGGAGCCTTGATGGCCTTTCTGTTCCTTGCCGGCGCGATTCTCGTTGAAGTCGTTGCCACCAGCATGCTCAAGAGCACCGACGGCTTCCGGCGACTCTGGCCCACGCTCGGCTGCATTGCAGGCTATACATTCGCGATCTGGCTCCTGGCCCTGTCGATCACGCACGGCATGCAGGTCAGCATCGGCTACGCGGTGTGGTCGGCGGTGGGTACCACATTGATCGTGCTGATCGGGGTGTTCTTCCTTGACGAGCCGATCACGCTCGCGAAGCTCGTCGGCGTGGTGCTGGTGATCGCCGGGGTCGTGACGTTGAATCTGGCAGCGCCGCATTGAGTGAATTCCTTGCACGTCCCGCCCGAACTATTGTTTTGTGGACCCAGCAGTGACATTGCTGCACAATATATTTCACGATCCATGTTCGGTCCGGGAGACGCAAGAACGCCGAATTCCTCTCCCCCGCAACATCTTCGGTCCCAATCGAGCGGTCCCGGCACACTTGACTAGGCACTAGCCAGCGAAGTGTGCTGCCGAGGCATCTGACCAGGGAAACGATTAGTTGCTCGGCAGTGATACCCGGGGCAAGATTCCACAAGCGTCCGTCGTCACCCCCGTCGGGGCGGTCGCCGAGCACAACAACGGCGCGTCCAGCGCGGGTCTGCCCATCGTCGTGGTGACATCAGCGTAGTGTCGAGGCATCGGGACCGTTCAGGTTCCCAAATCGTAGGGACCAATTGATGTCCGACAAGTCACCGCGTCAGTCCATGTCGAAGAAGTCGGGAAAGACGCTCAAGGAAAAGCGCGCCGATAAGGCCGACAAGAAGGCGCACTCGGCCGACCACAGCGTCGAGACCGCGTTCCATGGCAAGAAGCGCTAAGGCTCGGCCGCGACTCACGCTCGGCGTCATCGCGCATTCTCGCAAGCCGAACGAACGACGGCTTCCGATCCACCCGCTGCATTTCCAGCGCATCGACGCGGACCTCCGGAAACACATCTACGCCGAGCAGGGATACGGCGAGCCGTTCGGCATGACCGACGCGCAGTTGGCGCCCTACGTCGCTGGCCTGCTGCCCCGGGAGCAACTGCTCCACGATTGCGACGTCATCTTGCTGCCGAAGCCTCAACCCGGTGATCTCGCGGAGATGGGTGAAGGTCGGATCGTGTGGGGCTGGCCGCATTGCGTCCAGGACACCGAGATCACCCAACTGGCCATAGACCGGCGGCTGACGCTGATCGCGTTCGAAGCGATGAACCATTGGGCTCATGACGGCGGATTCTTGTTGCACGTCTTTCACAAGAACAACGAACTCGCCGGGTACTGCTCGGTGCTGCACGCGCTCGAATTGATCGGCACGACCGGCGTTTACGGCCGTCGGCTTCGCGCGGCGGTTATCGGCTTCGGTGCCACCGCACGGGGAGCCGTGACAGCACTCAGCGCACACGGTATCGCCGACGTTCGCGTACTCACCAACCGAATGGTCACTGCCGTCGGCTCACCGATTCACTCGGTGCAGATCGTGCACCTGGACCACGATGCCGACGACCCTGAACTGACTTGCGTCGTCACGACCGACGGACGAGTAGCCCTCGCGCCCTTCCTGGCCGAGAACGACATCGTCGTCAACTGCGTGCTGCAGGACACCGCCGCTCCTTTGACCTTCCTCACCGAGCGGGACCTCGGCGCTTTCCAGCCGGGAAGTCTCATCGTCGACGTTTCCTGCGATGAAAAGATGGGCTTCAGTTGGGCCCGCCCCACCTCCTTCACCAACCCGAGCTTCGTGGTCGGTGACAACGTGCACTACTACGCCGTCGACCACAGCCCCTCGTACCTGTGGAACTCGGCCACCTGGGAGATCAGCGAGGCTCTGCTGCCGCACCTGCGGACGGTGTTGGCCGGCCGGGCCGCGTGGGAGGCCAATGCCACCATCGGACGGGCTATCGAGATCCGCGACGGCGAGATCCTGAACCCGGACATACTGTCCTTCCAGCGTCGCGCCGACGTGTATCCACACGCGGTCGCCGCGAGCGAGATCCCGCACTAACCCCGGCGGTTCGGTCTGTCCCATCGCGGGCCGGGCTACCTTCCAAACCGTATGCGCGGCTCCATAGACCCGATCCGACCAAGTACCAGTGTTGATAACGCAGGCCTCACGTGCGCGTAACCTACGCTACCGTAACCTACGGTAGCGTAGGTTTATGGCCATTTCGGATGTCGAGGACTACGCCCACCTGACCGCGGCGGATGTCGAGGCGCTGTGCGTCGAGTTCGACGCGATCCGGCGTGATGTCGAAGCCTCGCGTGGCGAGCGTGATGCCCGCTACATCCACAACACGATCCGACTGCAACGAACGCTCGAAATCGGTGGTCGCGCAGTGTTGTTCGCGAGTTGGTTCCCGCCGGCCTGGCTCGCCGGCACGGCGATGCTCGGCGTTTCGAAGATCATCGAGAACATGGAGCTCGGGCATAACGTCATGCACGGGCAGTGGGACTGGATGAACGACCCGGAAATCCATTCCACCACCTGGGAGTGGGACAACGCCGGGTCGTCGGCACACTGGAAGCACACCCATAACTACATTCACCACAAGTACACCAATGTGCTGGGGATGGATGACGACGTGGGCTACGGCCTATTGCGCGTCACCCGCGATCAACGCTGGCAGCCGCTGAGTGTCGGCAACCCGGTCTACAACCTGGCGCTGCAACTGTTCTTCGAGTACGGCGTGGCGTTGCAACACTTGGAACTGGGCAAGGTGGCCACCGGCGGTCTTGATCGTGTCGAGTTCGCGCGCAAATGCCGCGAAGTGCTCGACAAGGCCGGCAAGCAAATCGTCAAGGACTATGTCGCCTACCCGGCCCTGACCGGTCCGGCATTCCTGCCCACCCTCGCAGCGAACTTGACAGCGAACACGATCCGCAACATCTGGACCAACGTGGTCATCTTCTGCGGGCATTTCCCCGACGGCGCGGAGAAATTCACCACGGCCGACCTCACCGACGAAACGCGAGGGCACTGGTACCTGCGCCAGATGCTCGGCAGCGCGAATTTCGAGGCGGGGCCGGGCACCGAATTCCTCAGCGGCAACCTCTGCTACCAGATCGAGCATCACCTGTTCCCCGATCTGCCGAGCAACCGGCTCCGCGAGATCTCCGTGCGCGTTCGTGCACTGTGCGAAAAGTACGACCTTCCCTACACGACCGGATCACTGCCCGGTCAGTACCTGAAGTCGTGGCGCACCATCGCAAAGCTGGCGCTGCCCAACCGGTTCCTCAGGGCGACCACCGACGACGCACCCGAGACCGCGTCCGAACACAAGTTCACCGATCCGGGGCCGCGTATCGACCCGGATACCGGCCTGCGTCGCGGGCTGTCGACCTCGCTTCACGCTCGGGCGTGACACGACAACGAGCACGGTCGACCACCGATTGGGTTCCAGTCGCGTTGCTACCCACCGCCGTGACCAGGCGCAGCAGATACTGGTCAAACGTCCATTTCGGCGGTACCTTGCGGTCATGTCATCGGAAGACGTAGCCGTCGCAGACCTCAATGCGTCACACATCCACCGGTACATCTGCATGTCGCACGACGCCCTGCCGGGTGTCAACGCCAGTCTGGTGGCTGGCCTCATCGTGGGCGTGCACGACAGTCACGACGGTACAGCGGTAACGATCGCGGTCGGCAAAGGCCGAACCGTCACAGTCACAGCCTCCTCGGGGCGCGCGCTGGTGGGCGACGCTTTCATCGACGTGCTTCACAAATCCATCGCAGTTGACAGTCACCCTGCTACCCGATTGGTCGGCAATCTTCCCGCTGTCCAGGCTCGACGACGTACAGGCAGACACTTGCGTGCGGTCCCGCGTACAGGAATTCACGAACGCACGATGGTGGACTTCACGGCCTGAAGACTTGGACGATGGACTTCGCGCCCGCACAGGACAGGGCATGCGAGTAACCCATCAACCATCCTGCGGGAGAACCCAGCCGCAACTTTGGACGCCTGGTAGGTCTATGCCCGGACTGGATCATGATCGGCCCCACCGAGATTGAAGCCCGGAACCGTGCCAGGGATCGAGCAGTCGACCAGCCCCGCACCGATCTGAGGGGCCGCTTGCCCGAGCACCGTTGCTCGACAGCCACCTCCCCTCATCGCCGTCGCATGGCACCCGACGCGTTGTGGCGCACCATACGTTCGCGTGCACGTCTCGCTCCAAGCCGTGTGTCAGGACAGTCGGGCGAGGCTGTCGGTCATCGCAGAGCGCAGCGCGACGTCACGCGGATCGTTATGAGATTTACTCATCCGGTTGCAAACGTCGCCGTAGCCGATCCCCGCGTCGGGATCGGCGTATCCGAAGGAACCGCCCGCTCCGGGCGATCCGAACGACGCAGGCCCACCGAATGTCCAATCAGGTGCCGGCCGCATGAAGCCGAAGGAGAACCTGATATCTCCGAACAGACACCGGTCGCGAAAACCCTGTTCCGGCGGCACCGGAGGGGAGATCAAGGCTTGGAAAGTCTCCGGGCGCATTCCAAGTTCCGCGCCGCCCGTGGCCAGCACCCCATACGCGCGGGCTAGTGCGCGCGCCGTGCCCACGCCTCCGCCCGAGGGCACTTCCAGTTCACGCGCGTAGATCCTGTCTGGATCCAACCCAAGCAGTGTTCCCGGGTTGGCCATCATCGATCGGTAGAAGACCGACCGCTTGTTCAGCACCGCCAACAACACTCGCGGCGACAGCTCGGCGAGGCTCAATAACGGATTGCGGGTGACCAGCCGGGCGAGCCTGGAATCGGGAATCGAGGCCGGCAAGCGGATATAGAACTCCATCCCCAGCGGAGTCGCGATGTCGTCCCCGAAGACCTGCCCCAAGGTGCGGTGCTGCGGGTCGACTCGGCGGATAAGTTCTCCCTCGTAGAAGCCGAGACTGATGGCGTGGTAGGCCTGACGGGTTCCCGGCTCCCACTCCGGTCGTTGCCGGGCCATGATCGCGGCCAGCCTGTCCAAGTCCGCAACCACGACGGCATCCACCGGTTCGTCGAAGCCGAATAGCCCGGCCTGGTGAGCGAGCAACTGGCGCAACGTAATCCGATCTTTCCCGCCCTGGGCAAACTCGGGCCAGTACGTGCACACCCGCTCGTCGAGATCGATCAAGCCGCGGGAGTGCGCAAGCGCCACAGTCATGGCCGCCATGCCCTTCGTGGCCGAGAAGACAAGCGCCATGGTGTCCTGCTCCCAAGGTTCGCCGGTTGTCTTGTCCCGCACCCCTCCCCACAGATCCACCACCTTTTCGCCGCGGTAGTAGACGCAGCAGGCGGCACCCAACTCCTTGCGGTGGGCGAAATTCTCGGCGAACGCTTGACGCACGGTCGCAAAGTCGTGACGAGCGTATCCATGGATGTCTGCACGATTCGCCTGCCCACCGGACACGGTGATCTCCTCCCCAGGAGCAGATGTCCATCGCAGACTAGCGTGAGGTGCGAAACTGCTGCTCGCAAAGCTCTTCGACCGAATTCGTCCGCCCAGAACTGGGAGGTTGTCGATGAACAGGGCATCGAGGCGTCGTCGGATCGTTGCATTCCTGGCCGGTGTGGCCTCAGCAGCGGTCGGTGTCGCGTTTGTCTCCGACATGCGTCGCGCTCGAGCCCGACTCGCCGGACGGAGTCGGGTTGTCACCACCACACGAGGGCCCGTCGAGTTAGGCGAGTGCGGAACCGGACCTCCCGTCCTCGTAGTGCACGGGATGTCCGGTGGGTTCGACATGGGGTTGAGCATCGGTACCGACATCCTCGGGGACAAGTTCCGGATCATCGCCCCGTCACGCTTCGGCTATCTACGCAGTCCCCTTCCGTCCGGCGCAACCCACGCCACCCAGGCCGACACCCTTGCCGCACTGCTTGATTCATTGGACGTGCCCAGTGCTGTCGTCATCGGGGTATCGGCGGGGGCGCAGTCGGCGACGCAGCTTGCGCTGCGGCACCCGCAGCGGGTGAACGCGCTGATATTGATCACTCCGGCGCTGTTCATGCCGCCCGAGCCGGGAGCGAACCAGGCAGGTCCGCCGGCGTTCGTGTTGGACCGGGTGCTGGGCTCGGACTTCCTCATGTGGGCGATGGTCCGGTTCGCCCGGGGCCTGGTGCTGCGTATCGCGGGTGTCCCTGCAGCGCTGCACGACCAGATCACCCCCGAGTTTCGCCACAAGGTTGTCGACTGGTTCCTGCCGGCGAGCGCGCGCCACGTCGGCCTGGCACACGACATGCGCACCACCATCCCCGTGGCACCAGACCTTCCGATCGAGCAGCTCACGGCGCCGGCGCTGCTCGTTTCGGCAGCCGACGACCCGTACAAGACGGCCGAGATCATCCGATACTCCGGAACCCGACTGCCCACCGCGCGCGTGGTCGTTTGCGACTCCGGCGGACACGTCCTCCTCGGACAGGACGACCGGGTACGACGCGAAGTCCGACAGTTCCTCGATGTCGTGCTCTGAGACAGAAGCGGCGCGAGAGAAGTGCCGCTACGCCACGGCCGAGGCGTCCGCCCACTGTGGACCAATAGCGACACTGCGGCACAACGTATTTCACGTCAGCGTTTTGCTGCCGATGCAACAGACAAGTCCAAATTCGTCTCCGACACAGTACCTTCCGGGCCAACGCGCCGCGTCGGCGCGCTTGACCACACCTAGCGTTCGCCGCTTCGCCTCGAGCTACTGGAGCCTCTTGGTACGAATGAAGGATTGGGTGAGACTCCTGGCCACGGTCGCGCGCAACCTCGCGCCCCTTGATTCCGTTGCGCAAGAGGGCCTTTCGGCCCTGGGCCAGTCCTTTCGGCCCTAGCATCGGCCTCGGCCGGGCGCGCAGTATGGGGTGCATCACAACTGGGAGAGGAGTTCGCAATGGAGCGAATTGACCTGCTGCGCCTCATCCACAAGGCGCTGCGGCACGCCATTCTCACGGTCAGCCTCGAGTCAGGCTGCGTCGACTACGCCGATACTGAGGCGACGAAGCGACTGGACGAAGCGTGGATGCTATTGCGGGAGAACCTCGCGCACCACGCGCATCAGGAGAACGTGATCATCTTGCCGCTGCTGGACGCCCGCGCACCCGGTGAGACCTACAAGCTGACCAGGGACCACGATCGGATCGAGAAGCTCGAGGCCGACATGACCGGCCTGCTCAACCGGCTCGACGCCGAAACCGGGACGGGCCATCGTCTAGAGTCCCGTCGTGCTCTCACGTGAGTGAGGGCACGACGGCCGCCGGTGACCATCACGTCCTCGAAACCCGCGACCATCCGGGAAGGACGAAGGCGCAGCTAATCATGTTGCAGTACAACATAGAATCGACTGACATGTCCGGGCTCCTAGCGCAGTAGGCACTCCCGCGGCAGATCCGAGGTCGCAGCGTGGCAGCTGTAGAGAGAACCATCGACCCTGCACCTGAGCTGCGGACATCCGCAATCTCCGCCGCTCGGTCGGCCCGCACTCTCGTCTGTGGACCCATTGCGGACCCAGCAGTGACATTGCCCCACAATGTATTTCACGAGGCACATTTGGTGGCGACGATACGCAGAAGACCCGAATTCTTCTCCCCCGCAACGGCTTCAGAAGCAATCAAGCAAACTCAGCGCACTTGACCAGACGCTGGAAAGTCAAGTGCGTTACCAAGGCCCCTGACCAGGGGAACGCCGCAGACCACTGGATCTGTCTCAGGTCCCTTGAACCGGAACTGTCCCCCGCGCTACCGCGAAAACACCCGATGAACAGCGAAAGCTACAGGTACTGCAGGGCAAGAGAACCCGCCGAACGCGACTAGGACGCCGATGCCATAGGTCGCGCGGTTCAGCGCAAGAATTGCGCCTACGAGAGCAACAGTGCGGCCGCGTGTTCGCCGATCATCATCGTGGCGGCGTTGGTGTTGCCGCCGACGATGCTGGGCATGATCGACGCGTCGGCGACCCGGAGGCCGTCGATACCGCGCACGCGCAGCATCGGGTCGACGACGGCCCGCTCGTCCACGCCCATGCGGCATGTCCCCACCGGGTGGTAGACGGTGGTGGCCCGGTTCAGCACTTCCTTGGCCAAGTCGCCGCGGTGGGAGTATTGCCGACCTGGCGCCACTTCGGTGTCGACGGCGCTGGCGATCGACTTCGCGGCCATCACCTCGCGGATCAGCTCCATCCCTGTGACGAGTACGTCGATGTCGGCCTGATCGTCGAGGTAGTTGGGATCGATGGCGGGTGCGGCCACCGGGTCGGCCGACAGCAGCCGCAGGGTGCCGCGGCTACGCGGGTAGATCAGCGTCGACATGACGGTGAGGGCTTGCCGCGGGTCGGGGACGTGCCGGATCGGGGCGTCCTGGTTCGGGGACGGGTAGCTCCACGGCAACACGTGCAGTTGCAGGTCGGGGATGTCTGTCGCGTACTGCGTCCGTACGAAGGCGACAACCTCGAATACGCTGCGCGCGAGCCAGGTGCTGTTGTTGCGCAGGCTCTCCTTGGCAAACGCACGCGCGAAATACCCCGGAGACGATCGGTGCAGCGCCGTCGGCATCGCGAACGTCAATGGAACGAACAGATGGTCGTGCAGGTTGTCTCCCACAGGCAGATCGGCGACGACGTCGATGCCGAACGCACGCAGATGATCGGCTGGGCCGATACCCGACACCATCAGCAGCTGCGGCGAGCCGAAGGTACCCGCGCATAGGATCACTTCCCGATTCGCACGCAGGACCTCGCGGCCGTTCTTCGTCACGATCTCAACTCCGGTGGCCCGCCCGTTGTCGATGACGATCCGCGTGGCCTGAGTCTTCGCCAGGACGGTGAGGTTCGCTGGCCGATCGTCCAGATATCCGACCGACGTGCTCGACCGCAACCCGTTGCTGTTGGTCTGCTGGAAGATCGAGACGCCTTCCTGCTCCGCGCCGTTGTAGTCCGGATTCTTCGGCACCGCAGCGGTGTCGGCGAGAGCGTCGATGAACGACTCGGATGCGGGCGTCAGGTCACGGGAGCGGATGACCTTGATCGGCCCAGAGCCGCCGCGCCATTCGCTGCCGCCGTCCTCGAACGACTCGAACTTCTTGAAGCTGGGCAGGACCTCGTCGTATGACCAACCCGTATTGCCCTCGGCAGCCCAGTCGTTGTAGTTCTTGCGGTTGCCGCGGACGAAGACCATTCCATTGATCGAACTGGAACCACCGATCACCTTGCCGTGCGTCTGCGGAATCCTGCGGCCGAGCGCATGCTTCTGCTCGACGGTGTAGTGCCCCCAGTCGACAGTCTTCTTCAACCGCGGGACGCTGTGCAGCGGGCCGATCATCCCCGGCTTGCGCACGAGTCGGCCCTTGTCGGTTCCCCCTGCCTCGATCAGCGTGACCGTGACGCCGGAGTCGGCAAGGCGGCGAGCGACGATGGCCCCGGCACTGCCGGAACCGATGACGAGGTAGTCGGCCGATTTAGCCATAATCGTCCTCTTGTACGCCACAGGTTCGAGTGACGTTGCCCGAACCTGGAACGTGTTGCAGCTTACCCATCGCGCGGGCTCGACGGCATCCGAACGGTGAACTGAAGCTGCGGCCGGTCGGTCGATGATGCCGGTGCCAGAGTGTGCCAACCTGTGGAGCAGAACGCGGCGAGAGATCTTTAGGGACTCGACGCCTTTCAGAAGCACCGCTTCAACGGCATCAGCATCGAGCGAAACCCCGCGAAGGGGAAGTACATCGATCCGTACGAAACACTCGCCCACGCAGCGCCCAACTACCGCATCCTGCTTCGTACGCCGTCTCGCGCAGGGATTGTCGGCTCAGCGGGATTGCTCAAGCCTCTGAGGTCCTAGACCACGCTCGCGCGTAGAACACGCGCTGTACCCGTGAAGGGACTGTTCACCACATCAATCCGCGGATCAGCGCTGTTTGCGGGATGTCCTCCACCGAAATCAGGCCGGCCGGGGCATTGCAGATCCAGTCGATCGCATTGACCACCCTGGCGGCAGTGGAGATGCACCCCGCATCGGTGGAATCCAGCACCGGATGCGAGACATGTGTGTTGAGTTCGACGCGTGGCTCACCTTCGATCACAACTCGGTGCACACCGATCTGGCTATCGGGCGGATAGTCCCAGTCGGGTGCCGCGTCGGACGTGAGCCGGTTGATGTGTTCCATCGTGATCACCGGAACGCCGTCGTGAACCCCCTCGACTGCGAACCGTGCCGCAGCCATCTGCCCTGGTTCGACTGTCGTCATTTTGCATTCGATCCGCTTGTCGGTGTACCAAGGTTCGGTGCGCTGTCGGATCTCGTCGAGTTCGACGCCAAGCTGTTGAGCGAGATTTCGAACGGGGGCACCCCACATCGAGGCAATGACGCCCGGCAGAAACAACATCGGCGTTTCGTCATCGGCTGTCATGCCGAAACCCATTGACTTGCCGGTGAATTCGTAGTCGTCGTAGTTGCCGTAATCGAAGATCTCCTGAACGATGATCGACCGCGCCCGGGTCACGAGGCTGAGCGCACTGTGCACTTCGGTGTCACCGGAGTACCCGGGGTCGATGCCGTTGACGTACAACGAGGCTCCACCCGCGGCACAGGCCTCTTCCAGCGGCACCCGCAACCAGTCGTCGGCCTGGCGAGGGGCTACCAGCCACACCATCGAGGTGGCAGCGACATTGATTCCCGCAGCCAGAAATTTCGACATCTGCTCGAGCGCTTCCATCGGGCGCGTCTCGCCCTGTGCGGTGTAGACCACACAATCGGGCGCGAGCGCGATCAGCGCGTCGATGTCGTCGGTCGCGCTGACGCCCGTGCGTTCGCTGAGTCCACACAGATCGGCCGCGTCCCGGCCGATCTTCTCCGGGTTGGCGGCATGCACACCCACGAGCTTCAGATCGGGCCTGCCAATGATCGCCCGCAACGAATGCTTTCCGACGTTGCCTGTGGAAAACAGTACAACTCTGCGCATTTCGGTCCGTTCGGCCTAGTAGTCGGGGATGGGAAGCGGCGAATTGTTCGACTCGATTCCGCCGTCCACATGGAAGATCGAGTTGGTGGCGTAGCAACCGGGTGTGGCGAGATAGACGCAGAGTCGGCCGAGGTCTTCCACATCGCCGAGGCGGTGCAGCGGCGTGGCCTCCTTCATCTTCTCCAGCGATCCAGGCAGCATGTCGAGGCTGGTTTGCAGCCCGTCGGTCGCGAACGAACCGAGGGCGATTGCGTTGACGCGGATTTTCGGCGCTAGTTCCTGCGCCATTGCCCGCGTCAGCGCCTCGAGGCCACCCTTGGCGGTGCAATACGCCGTGAGTGCACGAATGCCGAATCGCGCTGAGCCGGAAGAGATGTTGACGATCGCCCCATGGCCGGCCTCGATCATGTGCGGAGCCACGAGCTGGCTCATGATGAAAGCCGATGTGACGCACCAGTCGAAGGTGTGCCTGAAGTCTTCGTCGGTGATGTCGAGAAACCGAGCGTAAGTGGACCCGCCGACGTTGTTCACCAGAATGTCTATGTGGCCGAAGTTTTCGATCGTCGTGTCGACCACGCGCTCGCCATCGGGTCGACTCATCGCATCTGCGGTCAACGCAAGTCCCTTGCCGCCCACCTTCTCGATGTCGGCGATTGTGGCGACGATGTCCGCCTCTGTGCGGGCGGTGCCAACGACGGTTGCGCCGGCTTCGGCAAGCACTCGTGCGATGCCCTGACCGACGCCCTTGCCGGCGCCCGTGACGATGGCTACCTGTCCGTTCAGATCGAATTGTTCCAGTGCCATATGCACCCCTCGTCGAGCCCGAGTTGGACATCGCTATATCTACTGCGGTGATTGACTGAAGTCAATAACAAAGCAACGTGTTGTGGCTGGGGATCGCCTTCACACGCCCGCCCAAGTCGATGCCTCGGCGAGACGATCAATGGGCGGGCCGCCCTCCGGTTTCCGACTTCAGCGTTTGAAGGCACAGCGCAACAATGTCGTTGAGGTCAACGCGCTCGTATTGCAGCGCACGACGTATCAGCCCAGGCGATGGCTTCAGTCGCGCACCCATCGAATGCGCTAATGTCGAGGTGCGCACGTCTAGCGACTCCCCCGATGAGTCGGGTCAGAACGGGAAGGAATCGCCCAATGGCTGTAACCGAGGGATTGTCCGCACGTGAGGCCAAGCGGCTCCAGACCCGGGAGCGCCTGATGGGTGCAGCGATCGCGGAATTCAAGCGGTCCGGCATGGTCGGGGCTGACGTAAGCACCATCGTCGCCGCTGCCGGCGTCGCCCACGGCACCTTCTTCTTCCACTTTCCGACAAAGGAGCACGTGCTTCTCGAGCTCGAACGCCGCGAAGAAGAGCGAATCGCCAAACAGTACGGCCAGTTCCTGAAATCCGGCCGGACAGTGGCCCAGGTATTGGACGAGGCTGTCCGGCTGGTGATGGGACTCGAGCGCCGACTCGGTGACAACTTGTTCAAAGACTTTCTGGCGCTGCATTTCTCGCCGACACGCCCTCCCGCGGAGGACGGCACCGACCATCCCTTGATTGTTCTCGTCGCCCAGCAAATCGAGCAAGCACGGGATCGCAAAGAAGTCGACTCCGACGTCAATCCCATGAACAGCGCCGTGTTCTTCCTGCTGGGCATGTACGCGCTACTGATCACCACGCACGATTGGCCGACACGGGACGCCTTGATCCAGGACTATGTCGCAAGATCGTTGCGAGGGATGCAACCACCGGCCATCGCATGATCGGCCGCAGAAGCCCCGCTCGCGCCATTGATTGACTCAGGTCAGTTTTGTTAGCCTGACCGATACTCATCGGCGGTGATCGAGAGGGGCGCAGTGAACATCCCAAAGGCGAAGTACCGCACGCCGGGCGCCAACCGTCCGATGTCCGCCCCAGGTAGTCCGCGGACGGGCCTCTCGCTCGAAGCGCACATGGAGCAATCCCAGCTCGCGCAACGGCAGGCCGACAAGTGGCTGATCTCCGGTAGTCTTCTGATCGGCACCGCCGCCCTGGGCATCTTCGGTCTTCCGCTGTTTCTCCGCGGAGTGTGGCTCCTGCGGCGCGCGCAGCGAGCGGGGTTGTCGGTTCGCCCCATGATCGTCACTCTCATCGGTTACCTGGTCATCATCGACGCCGCGATCAACACGGTTGGCTGGGCGCTCGACCTCGTCGCGAACCACACGCTGCTCGCGCGAGTGCTGCTCAACGGGTGGGGCGCAATGTTCGACGCGGGCTACTTCTGGCACTACAACGAACTGTGGCTCGGCGGGGCGGCCGGCCCGGGTGAGAAGGCTATGGAGGTCGGCTTCATCCTGACCGTCTTCACCATGCGCATCGCAGCGGCAATCGGGTTCCTGCAGATGAAGCGGTGGGGCCACCAGTGGATGATCGTCACCTGCTGGATGGGCGTGGTGATCTGGACCGCGTACGTGTTCAACATGACGATGTACGCCGACGTGCGCTACGCCGGCGTCGTCTTCCCGGTTATCGGCTGGTGGCTGTACGACATCTTCTACATCACGCCATTCCTGGCGATCCCATATCTGCACACGGTCAACCGCGAAATCTTCACTGACTGAGCGCCGCACGGTCCGTCGGCAACCGACGGTTCCCGTTGAACATCTCTGCTGCCAATGGTCTTTCGATTCCTACCTGATGACCGACAGCGTCTTTGCGCACGCCGGAACGCTCCGTATCGGATCAGCGAGCGAAAGCCCGCACGAAACTGACGATGATCATTTATCCGCTCGGCGCTCACGGCATTCTCTCCTCCAAAACTGTTGCCAACAAGCAATAGCCGAGCTAGTAAGGCATGGAAACGAGCTTCAAGTTCTCCATAATATTGACTTCAGTCAGTAACTGGATTACAAAGAAGCCCTGATGACGCCACGAGTTGGGAACAGCATGCGCGAAGCGCGCCGATTGAACGCGCCAGCGGATTCTCGGCGCCAAGAACGAGGCTCCCACCGTCATGGTGGCCACGCCGGACACAACCGCTCCTCGTGGGCTGGAGTCCCGACAACTTCACGGAATCCATGCAGCTCGACGACAGGCAGGAATGGCAATGGACTGGGTCTGGGAAATCCTTCGTTACGTCGCAGCTTGGGGCGGCACCGGCCTGATCATCTGGTTCTGGTACTGGATGTTCAAGAACATCGGCACGTTCTGATCGGCGCTCCCCGTTCGTTCTGCCGAAAGATTTGTTGATGACCGAGCTCTCCGATGCCCACGCGCTGGCCTTCGAGCGTAGTTGCTCCGTGACAGCCGTCGCTCTCAGCGGCCAGCGCCGCCAGGGGGCGCGCCTGGTGTCCGGCGACATGCGCGAGTTCAGCCTGAACTCGGCCGTGGATCTCGTGCACGTTCCATACCCGGTGCCCGTGCCCGGCTGGACTCGCCGAACCGTGACATGTGGTGTCGCGCTGCAGTGTTCGCCGTCAAAGGAAAGACTCGTCGAGTATCGGCTCAACGAACTCTCCACCGGAGAGCTCTGCGCGCTCACCCTCGTCGAAGCGGGCGTGGCGATGGGATGGATCGCGGAGAGGTGGCCCGGGCTCCTGCCGGAACTGCGACGCGTTCTGCCCGACATCGAGATCGCTTCCGGTGACATGGGTGCCGAGCAGATGATCGAGCGTGCCATTGCGCTGGCACGCCGGAGTCAATCACGCGGCGTCCCCGCGCTGCTTGGCCGGTTGCCAATGGCATACACGGCACCGCAAGGGATTTCGGACAAGTTGCGCCGCACCTTCGGCCGGATGCCGTGGACCACCACACAGAAGCGGCTACCGCGGCCGTACTCCGTGCCCGTCGGCGGGGACGGCGGCGTGCGCAACCCGAACCTGCCCCCACCCAGCCGGCCCCAGGACAACGACCTCGACGTCACCCCGCAGCACCGCCCGGGCATTCCGTACCCGGAATGGAATGCCTGGACCGGGAGCTTCCTGCCCGATCACGTCGCTGTGCTCGAGCGCAGCCACCCGAGGCAAACCCACCGACCCGAAATAGCCCCGGCTGATCTTCGGAAGTGGTTCGAGGAGCACACGCACCGAGCCATGAAGAACCGGCTCGAAGACGGATCGGACCTCGATATCGAGCAGTACGTCAACCACTATGTCGACTTGGCAACCGGCGAAGCCATCGAGCCGCGCATCTTCCGCGAGCTGTTGCCCAGCAGCCGCGACGTCACAACGGCCGTACTACTCGACGGCAGCTCCTCCCTTGGCGTGCACGGCGGCCGAATCTTCAAACTCGAATTGGCCTGTGCCGACGCACTTTC